>CAYSTX010000211.1:0-3679 GCA_964434035.1 uncultured Acetobacteraceae bacterium | reverse complement strand
CCATTCGCTCCGCAGCGCTTCGACTTCGGCTTCTCGGCCGTGCAGGCGCGTCAGGTGCTGGCGGCCCACTGCGGCACTGCTCATGTGGTGCCACGAACGCACGCCGATCACGCGGGCCGGCATCAGCAGTCGGTCAAAGCCGCGTAATTGGACCTGTCCCATGTCCTCGCAGAAAAATTGCGCGGCGACGCGCGTGTGCGTAGTTTCGCTGATTACGATACCGTTCGGTTGCGCAAGGCCTTGCAGCCTTGCCGCCTGGTTGGGGAGTGAACCGGTAACGCCGCGTCTCTCCTCGAGCCCGCCCGCATCGAGATCGCTCACCACGGCCAAGCCGGTCGCAAGCCCGATCCGGACTTGCAGCTTCTCGGCGGACGGCGCGGAGACACGCCCGATGCCGCCCACTATGTCCAAGGCGGCCCGCACAGCCCGTTCCGGGTCGTCCTCGGTGGCGACCGGATAGCAGAAATAGGCCAGGATGCCGTCGCCCACGAAGCGGGCGACGGACCCGCCGTAGCGCGCAATGGCTGCGCCGCAGAATTCGCGGTAGCGGGCTGTGACGTCCAGCAGCTCTTCCGGGTCCAGCCGCTCGCCGAGCGATGTCGACCCGACCAGGTCGACGAACATGACGGTCAGCGGCCGGCGTTCGCCAGCGCTGATGTCCGCGTCGGCGGGGGCAGGCGCTGCGGCCAATCGTTGCTCCCGCGCTTGCAGGAAGCGTTTGCGCTCGCTGATCGTCAGTCCAAGCTCGCGCAAATCCACCTCGGTCAGCTCGGTGAACATGTCGAGGGTGAGGCCATGCTCGCGGAACGCCGCGATCCGGCCCCCCAGGCCAATCGATCGGAGCCAGCCGTCCATCACTATGTTCCCGTGGGCGTCGCGTTCCTGCATGGGCGTCCGCTTCGCTGGGCGACAGCACAGTCAGTTCGGCATCGGTTCGACGAGCTTGCCCTCGGTTCCATAAAGCCATTGCCCGAGCGCGGCGCCAAAGCCGAGCGCGGGAGGCGCACGACAAAGTGTTTCTATCACACTGCTCCTATGTCTGCGCCTGGTAGCCGAAACCTCCCGACATCGGCCGTGACCCGCGCGGGGACATTGGTCCGCGATCATTGCCTTATGGGTGAAGTTACATTTGATTTAATGGTAAGAGGCTGATACGGTTAGGTTCCGGAGCGGGACAAGCAATAGCAATACCGGTCCTCCGCTCACGTCCCGCTCCAAGCTTTCGGTGTCGATAGCGGTCAGAACTTTGGACGGGTCCAGTCCAAGGTCATCGTGAACTGGGAGGCGCCCAGCCAATGAGCACCATCGCCGATTCCACTCATACCGTCCCCGATTCCACTCGTGCCGCCCCTGATTCCGCTCGAGCGGTCGCCGAGTCCATTCATCGCATCGCCGCGAGGCGTTGGGAGGTCGCTCTCACGCTTTCCGTCCTGATGCTAGTGATCTACATTGGCTTTATCTTGCTGGTGGCGTTCGGCAAGTCTTGGCTTTCAATTATTCTGACCGAGGGGCTCAGCCTTGGCATTCTATTGGGCGCGCTTACTATCGTTTCCTGCTGGGTCCTTTCCCTCATCTATGTGATTTGGGCTAATAACCGTTACGATGAGGCTATCGCGCGGGCGATCGCAGACACAGCTTCGCCTCCGAGGCGGGTGTCATGAGCGCCGCATCGAACCCTCTGGCCATCCTCTTCTTTTTCGTATTCATCGCGCTGACCCTGGTCGTGACCTATTGGGCGGCGCGCCGAACCAAGACCACAGCGCATTTCTACGCCGCGGGCCACGGGATCAGCGGATTTCAGAACGGCTTGGCGCTTGCGGGCGACTACATGAGCGCCGCGAGCTTCCTCGGCATCGCCGGGCTTGTGGCACTCAACGGCTTCGATGGGTTGATCTATTCCACCGGTTGGCTGGTCGGCTGGCCTATTATCCTGTTCCTGATCGCCGAGCCTCTGCGCAATCTCGGCAAGTACACGTTCAGCGACGTCGTGGCCTATCGACTACGGCAGCGACCGGTCCGGATTGCCGCGGCGATCGGCACGATGGCAGTGGTGCTCACCTATTTGATCGCTCAGATGGTCGGCGCCGGAACGCTGATCAAACTCCTGTTCAGTCTGGACTACACGCTCGCCATCATCATCGTCGGCGTCGTCATGATGACCTACGTGCTGTTCGGCGGAATGCTGGCCACGACCTGGGTGCAGATCATCAAAGCCTGCCTCTTGCTCGGCGGAGCGGTGGTCATGGCAGTCCTGGTTCTTGCTCAGTTCGGCTTCAGCCCGACAAGTTTGTTCGCCAAGGCGGCCGAGCTCAACGGCAAACAGGTCCTGGAGCCGGGCACGAAGGTGGTGACCGGGGCCTGGGATGCGGTTTCGCTCGGTTTGGCGCTGATGTTTGGGACGGCCGGCCTTCCCCACATCCTGATGCGCTTCTACACGGTTCCTGACGCGAAGCAGGCCCGGATCTCCGTGGTGTGGGCCACGATCTGGATCGGCGCGTTTTACCTGATCACCTTCGTTCTCGGCTTCGGCGCCATGGTGCTGGTCGGGATGAAGCAGATCGTCGGGGTCGGGGGTGGCGGCAATATGGCCGCTCCTTTGCTCGCCAATGCGGTTGGCGGTTCGGCCTTCTTTGGTTTCATCTGTGCCGTTGCCTTTGCCACTATCCTGGCAGTCGTTTCCGGCCTCACCTTGGCTGGTGCAGCCGCGCTCTCGCACGACATCTGGGTCAACGTGGTCAGGGATGGCCATGCACCGGAACGCGAGCAGCTCCGAGTCGCCCGCGTTGCGGCCGTCATCCTTGGTATTTGCGCGATCGCGCTTGGGATCATTTTCCAGGGGCAAAACATCGCCTACATGGTTGGCCTCACGTTCTCCATCGCGGCCTCGGCCAACTTTCCCGCATTGATGATGGCCATCTTCTGGCGTCGCTTCACCACCTGGGGCGCGGTAACCGCGATCATTCTCGGCACTGTGTCGACCCTGGTGCTGCTCTATTGCGGTCCGACAGTCCAGGTCGACATCCTGAAGCATAATGTCGCCGATGTTGCCAATCAGTGGTGGTACTTCCCTCTCAAGAATCCCTGCCTGATCACGATGACCTTGTCCTTCCTGTCGGGAATCGTGGTCTCGCTGCTCAGCCCGGAACCGGCTGCGGAGGCTGGATTCGCGGAGGTGGAGCGCCGCGCCATCTTGGGGGAGTCGGCCTATCTCGAGGCGGCAGTCAGGCCTGGTCCGGCGGAGTAAGACACGCGGTTCGTTAGCGCGACGGAGCCTGCACGGAGGACCACTCGCCTGCCGGTCGGGCCATGAAATTGCCTGTGGCTGATAGACCCTGACGGCCATGCCGTTCTTGGTGAACGAATGCGGCCAACGTGGCGGTCGGCATCGCCGACGGCCTGCCCGTCGGAGATGCGGCCGACGTGTCGTTCGGCTTCGGGAACGGCGGGGCCGGCGGGAATCCCGCCGACGGCGGGGCCGGCATCGCGCTCGCCAGGGCCTGCCGGCAGGCAGGCGGCGTCTCGGCGGCATGTTCCGCAAAGCACTACAGCGCGGCCGGACTGTACGCCGGAAGGTTTGCGCAAGATTTTACGTAGTCGCTCCGGCACGCCATTAGGATTGCATCGATCTGCGCTGGAGACGGCGGTTGTGCGAGTGCCGGCGAAGCCACTGCCAGCAGCG
>CAYSTX010000210.1:0-6968 GCA_964434035.1 uncultured Acetobacteraceae bacterium | reverse complement strand
ACGCGCGTCACCTTTTTCGGAGACGACGAGGGCGTTGCCGGCGCCCTTGACGATCTCGGTATCGGAGGTGGCCGGCTCCTTGATCAGCAGGGTGGGATCGCTGCTGTATTTGAGGCCGCGACCGGCCTGGCTGAGCTGATAGTCGATTTCGATCTGGCTCTCGATCGCGGCGCGAAAGGTGCAGGCGCCATCAACCGGATCGCCGGAGGAGGACAGGCCCGGGAGGTTGCGGATCCAGACGAGCGGCACGAACCCGAGGGCGTGGCGCACGCTGCGGGCCGCGTCCATCACGGGCAGGCCCAGATCGCCAACCGGTTGCGGGAGATACCAGGTTTCCGAGAGCGCATCCCAGGTGCGCTGGAACCAGTAATCGATGCCGAGATCGGGAATTTCGTATCCGCTGGCCGCTAGGATCGAGCCCGCGACCTTGTATCGCTCGGTTACCGACAGCAGCGTGTCGGGCGCGCCCGGATCCCAGATCGGCGTGAGGTACGTCGTGTCCTGGACGCTGAAGAATATGCGGCCGCGCAGGACGCGCATCAGGATCGCGACGGAGCCGATGGAGCCGCGGATCGCGGCCTCGGTCATCACCTGATTGAGGCGGGTTTCGCGGACGATGTCCGCGAACAGCGCGCGGACCGCCGGGTCGGAGCTGTCGATCGTCGGGAAGTGCCCCTCGCTGAACAATAGCGCGACGCTGTCCTCGACTACGACGCGCGCCAGGGCGTAGCGGACGGACGGTCGGCGTGCGCGGAGCGGGATGTAGTCGCCGCCGGGCGTCCGCTCCTCGTGGAACTCGTACGGCAGCGCGTCATAGAGTGTGCCGTCCAACACGCGACGCAGCAGGTCGAGCGCGCGGGCGCGCGACGGCAGGTCCCGGTCCACGGGGACCAGGTCGCAGATTGTCTGATACATCGAGCCTCGGTTTGTGGCGTGTGGCGCGGATCAGCGCGCGAGATGCGTGCTGCGGAGCCGGCGGGCGGTTTGTGGCTGGTCGATCAGCATGGCGAAGGCGCGGGACAACGCGTCGACTTGGTCGTCCTTCGCGCCGAAGGGAAAGGCGGCGAGTTCTTCGAGCAAAGCGCGGTTCCACGCCGCGCGTGCGAGCAACAAATTGCCGGCGCCGGCTTGCGCAGCGACCGGCGTTGCGCGTGTCTCCTTTGAACCGCTCTCGCGCGAAATCATCAGGCGGTGGCCGGCAAGCAAGGTCGCGAGATAGCTGACCAGCGACTTGCCGGCAGCACCCGGATCCTGTGGCAGGCCGACCGCGATCTGTCGCCCATCGAGACCGGCGGCCTCGAGGATTGCCTGTTCGACCTCATGCGGCTCACCACGCAGGCGGACGACATCGAGCACGACGAAGCGGCCGACCGGATCGCGCGCGAGCTTGAGGCCGACGGTCCAGTCCGGGTCGCTGCTGCCGCGCTGGGCGGAAGCGGCGAGATCCCATGCGCGCACCGTGTTTGCCGGGTCGAGTGTCGGCAGCGTGTCCAGCACCATAATCCGTCCTACTTGAAACAATCCGCCGCTGGGTGGGCGCGGGTCTTGTTGATAGAGCGCGGACCAGATGCGCGGGCCGACGAGATCGCGCTTGCGCGCCAGTGCCTCCGCGTCCTCCCACTCCGGCCAGAGCGGCGCGCCTTGCAGCCGGCCGAGCGGGTCAGATTCGCCCGCGAGCGCGGGCAGGCGCAGCGTGCGCCACTGGTCGCCCTGTTCTTCAAGTAAGCGGCCGCCGAGGTCGTCCTCATGCCAGCGGGTCATGATGAGTGCGACGCGACCACGCGGCTTGAGGCGGGTCGTGAGGTCGGCGCGAAACCAATCCCAAATCTGGTCGCGGAATGCGGCGCTGTCGCTTTCGGCTTGTGAGCGGATCGGGTCGTCGATGATCGCAAGGTCGGCGCGACGGCCGGTGATCGGGCCGCGCACGCCGGTCGCGAAATATTGGCCGCGCGCCGTGGTCTGCCAGCGAGCGGCGGCGCGGTTGTCAGCGGCGAGACCGTAGCCGAGGCTCGGCCCGTGCGCCTGTATCAGCGCGCGCACCTGACGGCCGAAATGCTCGGCGAGTTCGGCGGTGTGCGAGGCGGCGATCACCGAGCTGGTCGGATGGCGGGTGAACCACCATGCCGGAAATAGTACCGAACCGTAGGTCGATTTCGCCGAACCAGGCGGCATCATCACCATCAGCCGGTCATTGGTGCCGGCGGCGAGCGCCTCGAGTTCGGTGATCAGAAGGCGATGATGGGCGGCCGGCGCGTAGCCAGCGACGCGACACCAATCAGCAAGGCTCGACCGCAGTTGACGACGACGCGTGGTCTCCGTCACGAGACTCCGCAAGCGCTCGGGCGAGGTCGGCATCTGACAGTGTCCGCGGATCGGGTTCCGGGGCGGCGCCGTCGCGGTTCACGCCACGGCGCGCGTGCAGATAAGGCGCGGCGATGCGCGCCAGTTTGACCGCACCGTCACGGTCGCCGTCGCGCCAGAGGCCACGCATGACGTCGAGAAGGATAGCGAGCGGGGTGATGCTGTCAGACAGGCCAAGCTCCTTTCCGATGAAAAGAGCGGCGCCGCGCCGTGCGCAAATCGCCATCGTGGGGAGAGAGGTATCCGAAACTGGGGCAAGCGGGCAAGGTCTTTTTTCCTATGCCCAGGCCGAATGTTTGCGCGCGCCTGCAGATGCATCGGCGCGACAGAATCAGCGCGCGATCCACGGACCGCGCGCTGATAAAGTGATCAAATAACTAGCGCGATCACGTCCGGCTAAGCCGAACGTCAGGCGCTGTGGATGGTCAAGATCGTGCGCTCGCCAAATCGGCGACCATAGTCTTGCTGGCTTCAGCCGATCGGGCTGGCGTTCGTCACGCCGCCGTGAACGACCGGCTGCGTGCGATGTCCCGCGAACTGCGTCGTCGTCTCGACCGGCTGCGACATCGAATTCGCGCTCTGCACCGGACCATCGTTGTTCGGCATCACGACGCTCGAGTTGTCGATGGCAACCATATGCTTCGGATCAAGCGGATAGTTGCTGTTCGTGCCGACGTCGTTCGCGCTCGGCGATGACATAACGGCGACGGAGTGCGCCGGGTCGAGCGGGTAGTTGCTGTTCGTGCCGACATCGCTGGCGCTCGGCGACGTCATGACACGATAGGTCACGTTCGGATTGGCGGACGACGCAGCGACGCCGCCATCCTCGGCGAACGCGCAACCGGATGCGACGAGCGCCGCGGCAAGAAACGCAGCATGCACGTACTTCATGAGAAACTCCTTTGATGAAAAGGTGTTCGCTCTAACGCGAAACCTTTCAAACGAGAAATGCGCTCACGCGTGCAGGCCGCCAACGTCGATTTGCGTATACGTCCCATAGATAAATGACGCACCGCCGACGCGGGCCGCGAGTTACCCGTCTCGGCCCGCGTCGGTTTCACTTACGTCTGGTCTCCCCTGCATGGGATGCATGCCAGACACGAGCTTTTGTGTTTTCAGCCGTTGGGATTGGCGCCGCGTGCCGTCGCCGCGTTGCCGCGAACAACCGGCTGCGTGCGATGATTTGCAAACCGAGTCTGCGGCGCGATCGACACCGGAAGCGAATTCGCGCTCTGCACCGGACCGTTGTTGTTCGGCATGACAACGCTGGAGTTGTCCATGGCAACCATGTGCTGGGGATCAAGCGGGTAATTGCTGTTTTGTCCGACATCGTTCGCGCTCGGCGACGACATCAGAGGGACGGAGTGGTGCGGATCGAGCGGGTAGTTGCTGTTCTGTCCGGCATCGAGCGCGCTCGGCGACGTCATCACACGATAGGTCACGTTCGGCTGCTGTGCTGCAGTCGGGCCGAAATCCTCGGCAGACGCCGATGCGGATACGAGAAGCGATGCGCCGAGGATCGTTGCATGAGCGTATTTCATAAGAACTCCTGTAATTAACCCGGCTGTCGCTCAATCAGGTGCCGTTCGCCCGACAGATGAACCAAGGTGGACGCGATGGAAAAGCCGATTTTCGAATAGGTCCCATCGACAGAATTCACGTCGGACGACGGAACTGTTTCCTCGTTTGCGATTCTTCGCAGGCACCTTCGCGCCGACACATCTCGCGCGGCTTGCGAACCTCCGATATCGTGCAATCAAAACGTGGGGAGGAATAGATCATGATCGACTACGACTTCATCATTGTCGGTGCAGGCTCGGCCGGATGCGTGTTGGCGCATCGGCTCAGCGCCGATCCGCGTCGAAAGGTACTTTTGCTTGAGGCGGGTGGGGCGGGGCGGAGCATTCTGATCGACATGCCAGTCGGATTCGCCAAGCTGATGACGAATCCAAAGTACAACTGGATGTTCGAGACCGAGCCCGAGGATGGCATGGCCGGGCGGCGCATTCCGATTCCGCGCGGGAAGGCGCTCGGCGGGTCGAGCGCGATCAACGGCATGCTGTACGTACGCGGCCAGCCGCTCGACTACGACACGTGGGCGCAGTTTGGCAACCGCGGCTGGTCGTACCAGTCGATACTTCCCTACTTCAAACGGTCCGAACACTACGAAGGCGGCGGCAACGAGGCACGCGGAACGGGCGGGCCATTGAATGTCGCGGCGATGATTGAGAGTCATCCTCTATTGGATGATTTCATTCGGGCGGCCGAGGCAGAGGGCTATCCGCGCAACCCGGATTACAACAGCGGCGAGCAGGACGGTTTCGGGTACTATCAGGTGACGCAAAAGAATGGGCGGCGCTGGTCGGCAGCGCGCGCGTTCCTCGACCCTGCACGTGGGCGGCCGAACCTGCGGATCGAGACGGGCGCGCACGCGACGAAGTTGCTCTTTGACGGCACTCGCTGCACCGGCGTCGCGTATCGGCAGGGTGAGCGGATCGTCGAGGCGCGGTGCGGCGGCGAGGTGATCCTGACCGCGGGCGCCGTCCAGTCGCCGCAGCTGCTGGAGCTGTCCGGCATCGGCCGGCCCGACGTGCTGCATGCCGCGGGGATCGATGTGCGGCACGCGCTTTCTGGTGTCGGACGAAACTTTAGAGACCACTTCGCCCCGCGACTCAATTGGCGGGTGAGCCGGCCGGAGACGCTAAATGAAGCGACGCGCGGCCTGTCGCTGCTGCGGGAACTCGCGAAATACGCCGTGCTCAGGCGCGGCGCGCTGACCTACACGGCGGGCATCGTATTCGGTTTCGTCCGCACGCGGCCGGAGCTTGCCGGCCCCGACATCCAGTATCACTTCGCACACGCGAGCTACGACAGTATCAGCAAGCGTAAGCTTGAGATGAAACCGGGCATGACGGTGACGGTCTGCCAGCTGCGGCCAGAAAGCATGGGCACGATTCATATACGGTCATCGAACCCGATGGAGGCGCCGGCGATCCGCCCGAATTTCCTCGACGCCGAGGAGGATCGGCGCAGTCTGGTCGATGGGATGAAGATCGCGCGGCGGATCGTCGAAAACCCGGTGATGGAAGGCTGGCGCGAGCATGAGATGAACCCGGGGCCAGGGATCCAGACAGACGATCAGTGGCTGGACTGGGCGCGGCGGACCGGCCAGACCGTCTATCACCCGGTTGGGACCTGTAAGATGGGCCACGACCCGATGGCGGTTGTGGACGATCGGCTGCGTGTCCGAGGGATACAGGGCTTGCGGGTCGCGGACGCTTCGATCATGCCCACATTAGTTTCAGGTAATACCAACGCACCTGTGATTATGATTGCCGAAAAAGCGGCGGATTTGATCCTTGAGGATGCCGCATCTGTTGCCGCGCAAACGGCGGCCTGAGTAACGGAGGGGGCAGCGCCGATCAACGCCGCCCCCTTATTTCGTGCGTCACGGGCGCGGGCGGTTGAGGGCGGCGACGATCGTATCGATGCCCTGCGCGTGCCAGCGCTGCACCGCCTTGTGGTCCGCCCCGATCAGGCTCGCGAGCCTGCGCCACGAATAGAGGTAGCGTTCGGTCACCGGGCTGACCAAGGCGCGCGCGCCGACGATACGGCGCAGGACGTAGCGGTCACGCGGGATCAGCGGGATCCAGCAGAGCGCCTGATCCATCCGCGTTATCGCGGCGGCCGACGGCATGGGCGGACGAACCTGACGGTCCGACGAGCCGTAGCTGTCGACGGCGGCGCGTACGATGTCGAGCGACGAGCTGCGGAGCTTCGTCGTCCAACCGGTCGACGGGAGCGCGAGCAGCGAGCGGCCGGCCTCCTCCAGCCGATAGATGACGTATTCGGCGTCCGGCGGCATTGCGTCACGACGCGCATCGTCGAGGGCGACGAAGCTCTGCGCCAATGAAACCACGTTGGCGCTCGCCCGGGCGGATATGTTCATGTTTTGTTCTTCTACTCGAAAACAGGGTGCGGATAGACGGCGCCGTCCAGGACGGTATCGCGATTGATGGCGTTCCAGGACAGGCGATGGCCGGCCGGCAATGGCGGGCGGGCGAGATCGGGCGGCGCCGGACGCGCCTCGGGCGGCGGGCGGCGCGCGTTCAGCCGACGGCCGCGCTCGATCGTCGTGTATAGCGAGAGCTTCATCGCCGAAGCCGTCGCCTCCCACGTGTTGCCCTCGGCACGGAGGCGGCGCAGCTGGTTGTCGAGGGCGGGGGTCCAACTTCTGGACTTCATGGAAACTCCGCTAGGATGAAATGACCAAAGACAGCGGCATATTAGGAATATATGCCGGTCTGGTCAAGACATATGGCTAGCGGAACGGCACGGGAGTGGGTTGCTCGAGATCCGGTTTCGGGAGCGAGTTGCTCCGGGCCGGTTTTACCGTCCGAGGTCTTGGACGATTTCCTCCGTCATCTTCTTCGCGTCCCCGAACAGCATCATCGTGTTCGGGCGGAAAAACAGCTCGTTGTCGACGCCTGCATATCCGGACGCCATCGAGCGCTTGACGAACAGCACGGTGCCCGCCTTGTCGACGTCGAGGATCGGCATGCCGTAGATCGGCGACTGCGGATCCGTCTTCGCCGCCGGATTGGTCA
>CAYSTX010000209.1:0-6979 GCA_964434035.1 uncultured Acetobacteraceae bacterium | reverse complement strand
GATCCGGATCAGATCGCCGCGCACGGTGCAGCAGATGCACCCGTTGTTCATCTCGAAGACTTCCTCGTCGGCATCGACGACGAGGTCGTTGTCGACGCCCAATTCGCCGAATTCGTTGATGACCACCGCGTATTTCTTCCCGTGGTTCTCCGAGAGGATGCGGTTGAGAAGGGTCGTCTTGCCTGCTCCGAGATAGCCCGTCAGGACCGTCACGGGGATTTGCGCCTGTTCGGATGCGGTGGTCAGGGACATCGAAGTCTCCGGGAAAAGGGTGTCAGAGCGAGCAGGAATTGATACTTTATATCAAGTCTTGCGGGGCCGTGCGAGGCCGATGTATGGGTTTGATATAACATATCACTTCCACTCGCGCACGACCCTCCCCAATGCATGTCGCGTCCGCTCGATCTCTCTCGCCAGAGCCGCAACCGGCCCCTGCTAACGGCGCCGCGCCAGTGTCGGTCTCCCTGTCTCCAAAGGTCTTGCTGACCGTGCTGCAGCCCACCACAGGACTTGCGCTCTGGCATCGCTCAGCGCGCGTGGGAATGCAGCCTGCCATTGAGGCCGCCCTTGCCCTGGCTCCATTCTGCGCGACCGCGGAAGGCGCACCCGACCGCGCCGCCAGGGAATTGGTGCGCGAGATGCCGACAGCGATGCGGCCGCTCGCCGAGGATTTGACGCTGCTGGGCCGCCTTTTTGCGACCGTGACGAGCGACCACACGATTCGATTCCGGCTCGAACATGTGGCCGACGATTCCTGCCGCCAGCATCACGTGGACTCCGTCGGGCTACGCCTCCTTTGCACCTATGCCGGGTTGGGGACGGAGTGGATCCACCCGGCGGGCCAGCTCTGCCGCATGCAAGTCTTTCATGTCGGGGTCTTCAAGGGATCGACCTTCCCGGACGCCGCGTCGCGAATCCTGCACCGCTCTCCACCGGTCGAGCACCTGCCGAAACGGCGCCGCTCCCGGTTGCTTCTCTGCATCGACCAGCCTGGAGTTTTCTGATGGCCAACGACGATCCTCGCCTGCCCGTAACCGTGCTCTCCGGCTTTCTCGGGGCCGGCAAGACGACCCTGTTGAACCACGTGCTGGCCAATCGCGAAGGGCGCCGGGTGGCGGTCATCGTCAACGACATGAGCGGGGTGAACATCGACGCTTCGCTAGTCGCGCAAGGGGCGAACCTGTCACGCACCGACGAACGCCTCGTCGAAATGAGCAATGGCTGCATCTGCTGCACGCTCCGCGAGGACCTGATGCTGGAGGTCGGGCGCTTGGCGCGGGAGGGTCGCTTCGACGCGTTGCTGATCGAGAGCACCGGGATCAGCGAGCCGATGCCAGTCGCGGCCACATTCGACTTTCGGGCCGAGGACGGCTCGTCATTGTCCGATGTGGCGCGGCTCGACACGATGGTTACCGTCGTTGATGCGCCTGCCTTCCTTCGGGACTACGCGAGCCGTGACACCCTGGCGACGCGCGGCGAGGTCGCGGGCGACGGCGATGGGCGCATGCTCGTTGATCTGCTGGTCGAGCAGGTCGAGTTCGCCGATGTGCTGCTGCTGAACAAGGCGGATTTGGTGACGCCGGAGGATCTCGCGCGTCTCGCCGGTATCCTGTCGACGTTCAACCCGGGCGCCAAAATCATTTCGGCCACGCACGGCCGCGTGCCGTTGAACGAGGTTCTCGACACCGGATACTTCGACTTCGCCCGTGCGCAGCAAGCGGCCGGGTGGGCGCAGGCGCTCTCAGGGCAGCATTTGCCGGAGAGCGTGGAGTTCGGCATCACGAATTTCGTCTATCGCGCACGCCGCCCCTTCCACCCCGCGCGCTTCCACGCCTTCATCAACAGCGAACTTCCGGGGGTCATCCGCGCGAAGGGTTATTTCTGGCTGGCGACAAGGATGCCCTGGGCCGGAGCGTGGCATCTCGCCGGCAGTATCGGCCGGCACGAGGCGGCTGGGTTCTGGTTCGCTGCGGTGCCCGAGGAACGTTGGCCCACCGACCCGCAATGGCGCGAGGGCGTGCGCAAGCTTTGGCTCGGCGAGCATGGCGACCGACGGCAGGAACTTGTCTTCATTGGCATCCGCATGGAGGAGCAAAAGCTGCGCGCGGCGCTGGACGCGTGCCTGCTGACCAACGAGGAGTGGCGGGCCGGCCCGCGGGCCTGGGGGCGGCTGCCAGACCCGTTCCCGCGGTGGAGCGAGGCGGCGTGACCGACCGCCCCGCATCACGCACGAGCGGGGTCGCGAATGACGGCACGATCCGGGACCTCATCTGGCGCCGGTATGCCGGGGACGACTGGGCTGCGTTCGATCTTTTGCCGCCGGTCATCCGCCGACGTCTCGCCGAGCATGCCTACGATGCCTGGTCGGTCAACGCGCTGATGCTCTGGCGGCATTATCGTCGGCTGCACGGCTCGGCTGAGCGGGCGCAGCGTGCGCTGCTACGCTATCTCGATTTCTGTGAGCGGCTGGAACGGCGCGCTTTCGGTGAGGCCTATGCGCGGGAGCATGGCACAACGCTGCCACACATCGCGGCGGATGTTACGGTGCTACGCTACGAGGCCGGGCACGGACGGCAAGCGTGATCGCCGCCTACGCCGCCGCGCGGAACGATCCGCCGCCAAGCCCGAACGCGCCGGCCAGCAGCTCATAGGACCGGAGCCGCGCGGCCGGGCTGTGCATCGTCGTCAGCACGGCGATCTCTTCGACTCCGTAGCCGGCGGCAAGTCTCCGCAACCGCTCGGCGACTGCGTCCCCAGTGCCGAACAGCGCCGTCTCCCGCAGCCGCGCGATGTGCGCCTGCTCCGCCAGCGTATAGGCGCGGCTCGCCGCCTCTTCGGGCGAGGGCAGGGGCAAGTACATCCCCCGATCGCGCCCGAGCCGCCAAACCGCGCGGGTCGCGAACTGCCGCTCCGCTTCCGCCTGCGTCTCCGCCGCCATCGCCCAGACGCAGATCGCCGCGTGCGGCGCGGCGAGGCGTTCGCTCGGTTGGAAATGCGCGCGGTAGAGGTTAAGCGCTGCCTCCGCGCCGCGGCCGTCCGTGATGAAATGCGCAAAGCAGAATCGCAGCCCGAAATGCGCCGCGACCTGGGCGCCGAAGTCGGAGCTGCCCAGCACCCACACCTCCGGCGTCCCGGGCCCCGCCGGCTGCGCGCGCACGTCGCGGAACGGGTGCCCCTCGATCAGCGCCTCCCCGGACACCCATGCGAGCAGGTCGCGGAGCTGCGCCGGAAACTGCGCCGACGCGCGGTCCGCCATCGGGTTGAGTGCGAACGCCGTGCGCTGATCGGACCCGGGCGCACGGCCGACACCAAGGTCGATGCGCCCCGGCGCGATCGCTTCGAGCACGCGGAACTGTTCGGCCACCTTCAGCGCCGAATAATGCGGCAGCATCACGCCGGCCGAGCCGACGCGGATGCGCGTCGTTGTCGCGGCGATCGCGGCCATCAGCACCTCGGGCGCGGTGCCGGCGATGCTGTCCGAGTTGTGGTGTTCCGCCACCCAATACCGCGCATAGCCGAGCCGGTCGCAGGCGCGGGCGAGGGTGAGGCTTTCGGCGATTGAGGCGGCGGGCGGGCGGCCTGACACGATCGTGGATTGGTCCAGAACCGATAAAGTCAGCATCGTGCCGTCCCCCTCAAAAACTCGCGTACCCGAAGATAAGACGCAGCGCCGCATAGACAACGCCGCCGACCAGAAAGCCGACCAGCGTGCCGTTCACGCGCACATATTGCAGGTCCTTGCCGACCCGAAGCTCCAAGCGGTCGACCAGCGTCGCGGTATCCCAGTTGCCGATGACGTTGGCGAAGAAATCAGACAGCCGCGTCTGCGCCGCCGGCAGCAGCCCGACCACGACCCGCTCAACCCCGCGCTGCAACCGGGCACGGACGGCCGGGTCTGTTTCCAGCATGGCGCCGAAATTACCCAGCGCGCCTTCGAGGAACGCGACCGTCCGGCCGGTCGGCCGCGCCGCGTCGGCCTCGAGCGCCATGCGGAGCCGCGACCACACGTCCCACAGCCACGCCTGGACCGTTTCGTGCGCAACGACCTGGCGCAGCATCGCGCCGACCTCCCTCGCGCGCTCGGGGTCTTCCTCCATGCGAACGATCTCGCGGCGGATCCATTCGTCGAACGCCGCGCGCAGTTCGGACCCGTCTGGGCTGACGCGGTCGAGTTCCGCGTTGATCGTGCCAAGCACGCGCCGCGCGATGTTCGCGCCAATCGCCCAGCCGACGAGGCGGCCGCCCTGCTCACGCACCCGCACTTCGATCGCGGCCTGAATGGCGCTCTCGCGGCTGGCGAGCTGCGCCTTCAGCTGCGCGAGCGCGAAGCCGAACACCTCCTGATGCCGCCCGCCCTCGACCAGCCCGCGCAGCGCCCGCGCGACGACCCGCCCCGCGCCCGGTCCGCCAAGCAGCCGGGGCGTTAGCCGCGCGATCAGTCGCCGCGCTCGCCCGTCCTCGATCGTCGCGAGCAGCCGCGGCAGCATCGCGGCCAACGCCTCGGCCGCCGGGCGGGACTGCGCGGGGTCCGCGAGGAAGCGATGCAAGATCGCCGGCACGTCGAGCTTGACGAGCACGCGCGCCACCTCGTCCTCGGTGAACACGTGCCGCCCGACGAAGCGCCCCATGGCCTGCGCGAGCCGGATCTTCTGGCGCGGGATGATCGCCGTGTGCGGGATCGGCAGGCCGAGCGGGTGGTGGAACAGCGCGGTGACCGCGAACCAGTCGGCGATGCCGCCGACGAACCCGGCCTTGGCCGCCGCCTCCAACAGATCGGCCGGCCACGAGCGCGGCAGCGCGTAGGTCCCGAGCGTCAGCGCCGCCATCAGCACGAGCAACCCGGTCGCGATCGCGCGGTGCCGCGCTAGCGTCCGCCGCGCGGCCGCGTCCGGATCGCGCAGCGTCAGCGGCGGCGCGGACGTCTCCGGAAACCCTGCATCAGGCACGCTACGATCCGCCGTCGATCAGAGCCCCTCGAACAGCACCGAGCTCGGATAACGATCGGCGAAGTCCGGGATGACCGTCACGATCATCTTGCCCGCGCTTTCTGGCCGTTTGGCGACCCGGAGCCCCGCGACGAGGGCCGCACCCGACGAAATGCCGACCGGGATGCCTTCGTCCCGCGCGAGCCGGCGAGCCATCTCGATACTCTCCTCGTTGCCGACCTTGACGATCTCGTCGATCAGCTTCGTGTCGAGGATCTCTGGGACGAAGCCCGCGCCGATACCCTGGATCGGGTGGGGGGTGTGCTCGCCGCCGGACAGCACCGGACTCGCCTCCGGCTCGACCGCGATCATGCGGAGTGCGGGCTTGCGCGGCTTCAGCACCTCGCCGACGCCGGTCAGCGTGCCGCCGGTGCCGACGCCGGAGACGACGATATCGACCGCGCCGGCCGTGTCGTGCCAGATCTCCTCGGCCGTGGTCATGCGGTGGATCGCCGGATTCGCGGGATTGCTGAACTGGTTCGCCATGATCGCACCGGGGTTTTCAGCCAGAAGTTCGTCGGCCCGCGCCATCGCCGCCTTCATGCCCCCCGCGCGTGGCGTCAGCTCGAGCCGCGCGCCGAGCAGCGCCAGCATTTTACGCCGCTCGATCGACATGCTTTCCGGCATTGTCAGGATCAGCTTGTAGCCCCGCGACGCGCACATGAAGGCGAGCGCGATGCCGGTGTTGCCCGACGTCGCCTCGATCACCGTGCCGCCCGGCTTGAGTCGGCCATCGGCCTCCGCAGCCAGCACGATGCTGACGCCGATACGGTCCTTGACCGAGCCGATCGGATTGAAGAACTCGAGCTTCAGCACAAGGTCGGACTTGAGCCCCTCCGCGGCGCTGATGCGCGGGATGCGGACGAGCGGCGTGTTGCCGATGGTTTCCGCGATGCTGTCGTAGATGCGGCCACGCAGCGGCTTGTCGAAGTGAAGCGGGCGCGTCTCGGTGGTCATGCCAGAAGCCCTCCTGGTTTCCGAACCCCAATCTAGGGCGCCGCCGGCCTACACCCAAACGAGTCGATCGGCCGTTCGCGCGCCCGGCGTCACCGTTTGGAACTTCCACACGACTGCCGGTTATGGTGCGATGCGTCACGGAAAGGATTGGGGAGAGCGCGGCGCATGGCTTTTTTGACCGAGCCCGAGCCGGTTCGAGGCGAACGCCAGCCGGTAATGCCGGGCATCGATCGCGTGGTCGGGCCCAATCCGTCGGTAATGACGTATCACGGAACCAATACGTATCTCATCGATACCGATACAGGTCTGATCCTGCTTGATCCTGGTCCCGACGACGCAGCGCATGTCGCTGCGGTGGTGCGGGCGATCGACCGGCGGAAGGTCGCCGCTATCCTGCTCAGCCATACGCACCGGGACCATGCGGGCGCGGTCCCCGCGCTCCGCCGCGCGACCGGCGCCCCAGTCGCGAGTTTCCGCACCAGCAGCGCCGCCGACCACCGGCCGGATATTCCGCTGGGCGACGGGCAGGCGGTGCATGGGCTCCTCGCGATCCACACGCCCGGCCACGCGGCCGACCATCTCTGCTTCGCCCGCGCGGACGGCGTGCTGTTCAGCGCGGACCACGTGATGTCGTGGTCATCGAGCATCGTGAGCCCGCCCGACGGCGTGATGGCCGACTATTTCGCGAGCCTCCGCCGCCTGCTCGCCCGGTCGGAGGACACGGCCTATCTGCCCGGCCATGGCCCGCCATTGCCCGAGCCGCAGAGCCTCGTCTCTGACCTGCTGAAGCATCGGGAACAGCGGGAGGAAGCGATCCGCACCGCACTCGATCGCGGCCCGACGACGGTCGAGGCGCTGATGGACGCGCTCTACAGCCAGACCCACCCGATGCTGCGCCGCGCCGCCGAACGCAACGTGCTCGCGCACCTGATCAAGCTCGAGGGCGAGGGGGCGGCGACGCGGACGGGGGCGCTTTGGCGGGCGGTTGAGGGGTAGCGGCCGCGTGGGGGCGGAAGGCCAGGGGCGCCGCCCCTGGA
>CAYSTX010000208.1:0-6982 GCA_964434035.1 uncultured Acetobacteraceae bacterium | reverse complement strand
CTATAAATGCCCGGCGCGCCGGGATAGCCGCGCGCGTCCTCGCTGATGTCGGTCGCCTCGGCGATGATGAGGCCGCCCTTGCTCGCACGCTGCCCGTAATACTCGGCATTCAGCGCGTGCGGCACGTCCCCGGGGCGGAGCGCGCGCATCCGGGTTAGCGGCGCCATGACGACGCGATGGCGGAGCGCAAGGGCGCCCAGTGCGACCGGCTCAAAGAGGGGATCTGGTGATGACATAAGGCGGTCTCCGTTGTGGTCGCCCCCACATGGCGGCCGGGTTTGCGCGGCGGTAGGGCCGGAGGGCCGCGAACCGGCCCGTGCATGGCTGCCATTCGCGCGGCCTCGAAACGCGCCGCGGCCCACTCGCACGTGTGCCTCTGGCGCACACCCGCATGTGCGGCTAAACGGGCTCCCATGGCTGGAACAATACCGGAACGCCTGCCGCGGCATTTCGCCGATTGGTTCGCGGCCCAGGGCTGGACGCCGCGGCCGCATCAGCTGGCGATGCTGGATGCGGCGACCGAGGGGCGGTCCGTCCTGCTGATCGCGCCGACGGGCGGCGGCAAGACGCTCGCCGGGTTCCTGCCATCGCTGGTTGATCTGTATCGGCGGCCTCGTGAGGGGCTGCACACGCTCTATGTCAGCCCGTTAAAGGCGCTCGCGACCGACATCGCACGCAACCTGACCGCGCCGGTGACGGCCATGAAGCTGCCAGTCACGATCGAGACCCGGACGGGCGACACCCCGCAGAACCGCCGCGTCCGGCAGAAAGCCCGGCCGCCCAACCTGCTGCTGACGACGCCGGAAAGCCTCGCGATCCTGCTGAGCCAGCCGGACGCCGCCGCGCTGTTCGCGGGCCTGTCCACCATCGTGATCGACGAAGTGCACGCGCTCGCCGGCACCAAACGCGGCGACCAACTGGCACTCGGCCTCGCGCGGCTGCGGGCGATCGCCCCCGGCGCCCGCCGGGTCGGCCTGTCGGCGACAGTCGCGCATCGGCAGGCGCTGCTCGACTGGGTCGGGACGGAGACGCTGATCGACGCGCCTGACGGCGCGCCGCCCGCGATCGGCATGATGCTGCCGGAGGGGCGGCTGCCGTGGTCCGGCCACATGGGCCTCGACAGCGCGCCCGAGGTGATGGCGCGGATCCGCGGCGCGGGCATGACCATCATCTTCGTCAACACGCGCGCACAGGCCGAGCTGATGTTTCAGGCGCTGTGGCGGATCAATGACGAGACGCTGCCGATCGCGCTGCATCACGGCAGCCTCGACATCGCGCAGCGTCGGCGGGTGGAGGCGGCGATGGCGGCCGGCACATTGCGGGCCGTGGTCGCGACCTCGTCGCTCGATCTCGGGATCGACTGGGGCGGCGTCGATCAGGTGATCCAGGTGGGCGCGCCGAAAGGCGTCTCCCGCCTGTTGCAGCGGGTCGGGCGCGCGAACCACCGGATGGACGAGGTGTCGTCCGCCCTGCTCGTCCCGGCCAACCGGTTCGAGGTGCTGGAGTGCGAGGCGGCGATCCTCGGCGTTGCAGCGGGGGAGCTCGACGGCGATCCGCCACGGCCGGGCGGGCTCGATGTACTCGCGCAGCATCTGTTGCTGACGGCCTCGGCCGAGCCGTTCCATCCGGACGCGATGTTTGCGGAAGTAACGACCGCGCAACCCTACGCGGCGCTCGATCGCAAGACATTCGATGACGTGCTCGATTTCGTCGAGACCGGCGGCTACGCGCTCGCTGCCTATGACCGCTATCGGAAACTATTTCGCGACAGCGAGGGGCGCGTGCATGTGCGTTCGGCGCGAATCGCGGCGCTGGCGCGGATGAACAGCGGCACGATCGTTGAGGCGCCGACGCTTAAACTCCGGTTGGTCGGCGGAAGAGGCGGACGCGGCGGCGCCAATCTCGGCGAGGTCGAGGAGTACTTCGTCTCGATGCTGACGCCGGGCGACACGTTCATGTTCGCCGGACGGTTGCTGCGCTTCCTTCGCCTGCGCGAGACGACGGTAGAGGTGGCGGAGGGCGGCAGCGGGGACCCGATGGTGCCGACCTGGGCCGGCAGCCGGATGCCGCTGACCACCAACCTCGCCGACCGGGTGCGCGGGCTGCTGCAGGACCCGAAGACTTGGCATGTTTTCCCGCCCTCGGTGCACGAATGGCTCGCGCTGCAGAATTGGCGGTCGCGGATGCCACGCCGGGATGATTTGCTCATCGAGACGTTTCCGCGCGGTGATCGCTGGTATCTCGTCGCTTATTGCTTTGAGGGGCGGAACGCGCACCAGACGCTTGGAATGTTGGTAACGCGGCGGATGGAGCGGTTGGGCTACGCGCCGCTTGGCTTCGTCGCCACCGATTATGTGCTCGCGACCTGGTCCGCGAATGAGCCGACCGACGTCGCGTCCCTGTTCGAGCAGGACCTGCTGGGCGACGACCTGGAAAGCTGGATGGCGGACAGCTCGATGTTGCGGCGCACGTTCCGCAACGTCGCCGTCATTGCCGGCCTGATCGCGCGGCAGCAGCCGGGGGTGGAGAAGACAAGGAAGCAGATCACGGTCAACACCGACCTGATCTACAACGCGCTGCGGCGGCATCAGCCGGACCACATCCTGCTCCGAGCGACGCGGGCGGACGCGGCGACGGGGCTGACCGATATTGGCCGTGTCGCCGGGATGCTCGAGCGTGCGGCGGGACGGGTCTCGCACATGCGGCTGAACCGCGTCTCCCCGCTCGCCGTGCCGGTGCTGTTGGAGGTCGGGCGGGAGAGCGTGCGGTCGGGCGATACGGACGATCTGCGGCTGGCGGAGGCCGAGGACGAGCTGGTGGCTGAGGCGACGAGTGACGCGCCGGCGGCCCCATCCCGGCAGACCCAACCGCGCCCGGTGTATCCGATCGACCGCGCGAACGTCGTACGGCAGCGGCGACAGGCGGCGGCGCGGCAGCGCGCGTCATGACGGCCGCCGCGCCACTTCACGTCGCCGGCCACCGGCTGATGCTCGACCCGTCCGGCGCCGTGTGGTGCCCGGCGAGCCGGACCCTAATCGTTTCAGATCTGCATCTGGAGAAGGGTTCGGCCTATGCCCTGCGCGGCTCGCTCGTGCCGCCGCTGGACACAAAGCTGACGCTCGAACGGCTGGCGAATGTGGTGCGCCACTACGGGCCGGTCACGGTCGTCGCGCTCGGCGACAGCTTCCACGACAACGGCGCGAGCGTGCGGCTACAGGCGGCCGATCGGGACCGGCTCGCGCGGCTGACTGCGGCTTCAAGCTTCGTCTGGGTGCTCGGCAACCATGACGCCGCCCCGCGCGGCGCGGACGCGATCGGCGGCGCCTGGGTCGCCGAATACACGCTGGGGCCGCTGCTGTTCCGCCATCAGGCGCAGGCCGGAGCCGCGCCTGGCGAAGTGTGCGGCCACCATCACCCGAAGGCGCGCGTGCCGGCGCGCGGCGGCACCGTCAGCCGGCCGTGCTTCGTCGCTGACGGGCGGCGGCTGATGCTGCCGGCGTTCGGCGCCTATACCGGGGGACTGGACGTCGCCGATCCGGCCATCGCGCGGCTGTTTCCGCGCGGCGGGCGCGCCTTTCTGCTCGGGCGGGACCGGCTGTTCAGCTTCGCTCTCGGCGCGGCTCGCTGAAGCCTGAACGGTCGCCGCTCGTCAGGTCACGAAACGGTCTCATATGGATGAGACCATGCCCCTTCCGTCCACCGACGCCCGGCCCGTTCTGCTCTGGTATCGCCAGGACCTCCGCACCGACGACCACGCGGCGTTGCATGACGCCGCCGGCACCGGCCGGCCCCTGGTGCCGCTCTATGTGCTGGATCGCGAGGCCGGCGGACGCTGGGCGATCGGGGCTGCTTCACGCTGGTGGCTGCATCACAGCCTCGCGTCACTTCGCGAGCGGTTGGCCAGTCTCGGCGCGACGCTCATCCTCCGGGCGGGGCCGTGGGCCGAGACGGTCGCCGCCGTCGCGCGTGAGGTCGACGCGGTCGCGATCTGCGCAGGGCGCGCGATCGATCCGGCTGGGCGCGCCGCCGAAACGGCGCTGGACCGCGCGCTCGCCGCGGAGGGTCGCGCGCTCCGCCTGTTTCGCACAACCACGCTGTTCGACCCCGACGCGCTTCGGACGCGAGTGGGCGGCCTGTTCCGGGTTTACACGGCGTACATGCGGGCGGGCCGCGCCGCTGGGGTGCCGATGCCGGTTCCGGCGCCGAAGCGGCTGCTTCCGTTCGAGCGCGCCACCGCCAGTGACAATTTGGACTCTTGGGATTTATTGCCGAGCAATCCCGACTGGGCCGGGGGATTCCGCCAAATCTGGCAGCCCGGCGAGGCCGGCGCGCACAACCGCCTCGAGCGGTTTCTGAAGACCGGCCTCGATGCCTACCACACTGACCGAAACCTGCCGGCGAAGACCAACGGCACGTCCGCGCTCTCGCCGCATCTGAGGCATGGCGAGACGTCGCCTGTTCGCGCCTGGCACGCGGCCGCCGACGCTGCCGCGCGGCATAGCTTATCAGACAGCGGGTTAGAGACATTCCAGAACGAGCTGATCTGGCGGGAGTTCGCCGCTTATCTCCTCTGGCACCGTCCCACGCTGCCGGACCAGCCGCTCACGCCCAACTTCACGAAGATGCCGATTCGCCACGCCCCCGACGAACTCCGTGCGTGGCAGCGCGGACAGACCGGCGTGCCGATTGTTGACGCCGGGATGCGGCAGCTCTGGCGCATCGGCTGGATACACAACCGCGTCCGCATGATCGTCGCGTCGTTCCTGATCAAGCATCTGCTGATCGCGTGGCAGGACGGCGAGGCGTGGTTCTGGGACACGCTGGTGGATGCCGACCTCGCGTCCAACAGCATGAGCTGGCAGTGGGTCGCCGGCACCGGCGCCGACGCGGCGCCGTTTTTCCGCATCTTCAACCCCGTGCTGCAGGCGGCGAAGTTCGACCCGGACGGTGCCTATGTCCGCGCCTACGTGCCGGAACTGGGGAAGCTATCCGCCGCTCACATCCACGCCCCGTGGCTCGCTCCGGAGCTGGAGCTCGCGGCGGCCGGGGTTCGACTTGGGGAGACGTACCCGCGCCCGATCGTCGACCTCGCCGAGGGACGCGCCCGCGCGTTGGCCGCACTCCGCGTCGTGACGGGACACGACAGCTGACAGCGCCACGCACGATCCCTCCCGGCACATCGCGTCTCCGCGTCGTCGGCGACGTGCATGGCGACGCGACGGCGTTTGCCTATGCGGTGCGGACGGACCGGTTCGTGGTGCAGCTCGGCGATCTGGTCGATGGCGGCCCCGACAGCGACGGCGTGCTGCGGCTGATGTGGCAGTTGATTGACGAGGGACGTGGGCTGTTCCTGCTCGGCAACCACGACCTCCGTCTCCGCCGCACGCTCCTCGGCGAGGCGCACCGCGTTGCCGCGGAGACGGCGGCGACCGCGGCGAGCCTCAGCCCCGCGCAGCGCGCCCGCGCGGCCGCCGAGATCGCGCGGGCGCCCGCGTGGCTCGTGCACGGTTCGGCCGTGTTCGTGCACGGCGGGTTTCATACCGAGATGCTGGAAGTGCCGCCGCCGACGCTTCCCGACGGACGGCCGTTCGGCGCGGTCGCCCGTGCGCTGTACGGCGAGCCGACCGGGCGGACGCAGACGGACGGGTTTCCGCAGCGGAGCCTCGCCTGGGTCGATCGCATCCCGGACGGGATCACCGTCTATTGCGGCCACGACCGCCGCAGCATGAACGGCCGCCCGATGGAAAAACACGGGCGGCGCGGCGGAGTCGCGATCTTCCTCGACACTGGCGCCGGCAAGGGCGGCCATCTGTCCTGGCTCGACGTCGATATCGACCCGGCAACGCTGCCTTAGGCCTCGCCGGCCGCGCGGCGTGGGACGATCATGTTGCTCACCAGGATCTGCACCGGCTCGTCGTTCTGATTGAACGTCGTCGTCCGGAGCTTCACCCAGCCTTGTTCGGGGCGTGATTCGGACGGGCGCATGGCGGCGATCTCGCTCACGACACGCAACGCGTCGCCCGGACGTGTCGGCCGTGGCCAGCGCAGTTCCTCAATCCCCGCGCCGATGAGGCCACCCGCGAACGGCGGTCCCTGATCAACCAGCAGCCGCATCGTCAGGGCCACCGTTTGCCAGCCGCTGGCGGCGAGGCCGCGAAAGAAGGTCTTCTCCGCCGCGATCTTGTCGGTATGAAACGGCTGCGGGTCATATCGCTGCGCGAACTCGATGATCATCGCCTCGGTCACCGTGATCGAGCCGGTCGCGAAGCTTTGGCCGTCGGTCAGGTCGTCGAAATAGAGCGGCGTGCGTTCCACCTCTGGCTCCCCCGGTTCTGTATGCCGAGTGTCGCGGTCGGTAGGCGACGCGGCAAGGCCAGTCTCACGGCCATACTGTCGTTTCTGTATTTTCTGGTGTTCACCATCGTCTACCGCCGCGCGCGCCGGCTCAGCGCTGCTGAGCGCGAATACATCCGTGCCGGCGGCGCGACGCCCGAGGGCGAGGCCGGTCAGAAATGCGGGCGCGCTGCTCGACTATCTGCTGCAGAATCGAAAGGTTTTGGGGCTGACGATCGGCTTCGCCGCATACGGCTATTCGTTTTATTTGTTCCTGACCTGGCTGCCGAAATACCTCGTCAGCACGATGCACATGGACATCCTGGAGTCCGCCGAATACGCGGCGATTCCGTGGGTGTTCGCAACCATTGCGGATCTGCTAATTGGCGGCTGGTTAGTCGACTGGTTAATCATGCGCGGCTTCGACGAGAGCCGCGTCGGCAAGATGGTACTGGTCGCGGGGATGCTGCTCGGTCTTGCCGTGTTCGGCGCGACAATGACAACTGATCCGTTCTGGGCGGTCTTCTGGATCTCAGTCTCGCTGAGCGGCCTCGCGTTCGCGGCGCCGGTTGGCTGGTCGATCCCGTCGCTGATCGCGCCGAAAGGCGGCACGGCGACGATCGGCAGCATCATGAACTTCGCGAACAAC
>CAYSTX010000207.1:0-6985 GCA_964434035.1 uncultured Acetobacteraceae bacterium | reverse complement strand
TGTCGGCGATCGGGGCGAACAAGGTGACGACGCTCTGCGCGCCGCCGACGGTCTGGCGTATGTTGATCCAGCAGGATCTGCGCGCCGTAAAGCATAGCCTGCGCGAGCTCTGCGCGGCGGGCGAGCCGCTGAACCCGGAGGTGATCGAGCAGGTGTGTGCCGCCTGGGCTCTGACGATCCGCGACGGTTACGGCCAGACGGAAACCACGGCGCAGATCGGCAATCCGCCGGGACAGGCCGTGAAACCCGGCTCGATGGGAAGGCCGCTGCCCGGCTATCATATCCGGCTTCTTGATATCGATGGCAACGACGCGGAGGAGGGCTCGGTCGCGATCGCGCTCGATCCGCGACCGGCCGGGCTGATGGTCGGGTATCAGGACGATGCGGGCTGTGTGAAACCAATGGCCGGCGCCGCGTATCACACGGGCGACGTCGCGCACCGCGATGCGGACGGGTATCTCACCTATATCGGCCGCTCGGACGACATCTTCAAAGCGTCCGATTACCGCATCAGCCCGTTCGAGCTGGAGAGCGTGCTGATCGAGCATCCGGCGGTCGCCGAGGCGGCCGTGGTGCCGGCGCCGGACGCTATGCGGCTCGCGGTGCCGAAGGCGTATCTGTCGTTGACCGCCGGGCACGAACCGAACCGGGCGACGGCAGAAAGCATCTTCCGCCATCTCCGCGCGCGTCTCGCGCCCTATAAGCGCGTGCGGCGGATCGAGTTCGCGGACCTGCCGAAGACGATCTCCGGCAAGATCCGTCGCGTCGAGCTGCGGCGCGCCGAGGAAGCGCACGCCGCCGCCGGCACGCGCCCCCCCGCCGAGTTCCGCGAGGACGATTTCGCCGACCTCGGATGATATCGCCCGAAACCACCATGGTCCGGATGCGCGATGGCGTCCGCCTCGCGACCGACGTCTACCGGCCAGAGGGCGCGGGTCCGTTCCCCGTTATCCTCGAACGCACGCCCTACGGAAGGCACCTGCCGAGCCGGTCGGAGCGGACAGCGGCCGATCCAAGCCCGATGACGCGCGCCGAGCTTGCCGCACGCTTCATCGCGCGCGGCTACGCGGCCATCTATCAGGACGTTCGCGGCCGTTACGGGTCGGAAGGCGGTTTCGAGAAATACATCGGCGACGGCGACGATGGCGTCGACACCTGCGCGTGGCTGCTCGCGCAGCCATGGTGCGACGGGCGGATCGGCACGATGGGGCTATCCTACGCCGCGCACACGCAGGCGGCGCTCGGGTCCGCCGGCGCGCCCGGGGTGCGCGCGATGGTGCTAGATAGCGGTGGTTTTGCCGACGCGACGCAGGGCGGCATCCGCCAGGGTGGCGCGTTCGAACTCAAGCAAGTCGTCTGGGCCTGGCGCAACGCGCTCGAAAGCCCAAGCGTCGTTGCCGACCCCGACCGTCGCGCGGCGCTGGCGGCTGTCGACCTCGCCGACTGGTTCGAGAACCGCCGCCCCTGGACACGCGGCCACTCACCGCTGTCGCTCGCGCCCGAGTATGAAGCGTATGTGTTCGATCAATGGGAACGCGGCGCGCTGGATGACGAATGGCGCCGCGTCGGCCTCTACGCGCGCGGTTACTACGACCGATTTCCGGACGCGGCGACGCTGCACATCTCGTCCTGGTTCGACCCCTATCCGCAAAGCGCGATCGATAACGCGCTCGGCCTCGGCCTGGGCGAACCCGGTCCGCGGACGGCGCGGCTGATCCTCGGTCCTTGGACGCACGGGGACCGCTCGGTGACGTTCGCCGGCGGCGTCGATTTCGGCCCGGCGGCGACGCTCGATGGCTCGATCGCGACCGACTACGCGACGCTGCGGCTCGACTGGTTCGATGCGCAGCTGCGCGGTCGGCCGACACCGGAGGCGGCGGCGCCGGCGGTGCGCGCCTTTATCATGGGCGGCGGCAGCGGACGGCGCCGCGCGGACGGGCGGCTTGATCACGGCGGCGCCTGGGTCGCGGCGAGCGCGTGGCCGTTGCCAGGGACGCGGCGGACGCCGTGGTTCCTGCACGCGGACTGCACACTCCGCCCCGCAGCGCCCGTGTCGGATACGGCGCCGCTCGCGTGGCAGGCGGACCCGGCGCGGCCGGTGCGGACGCGCGGCGGCGCGGTTACGTCCGGCGAGCCGCTAATGCGGGGCGGCGCGTTCGATCAGGGAGCGGCGGCGCGCGGCCCGGACGTGCTGAGTTTCGTAAGCGCGCCGCTCGACGCCGAGCTCGTGATCTGCGGCGCGATCGAGGCGGCGCTCTGGATCGCGTCCGATGCGCAGGACACGGACGTCACGATCAAGCTGATCGACGTCTATCCGCCCTCAACCGATTGGCCGGACGGGTTCGCGATGAACCTGACCGACGACATCCTGCGTTGCCGCTACCGCAAGTCCTGGACGACGCCCGAGCCGATGACGCCGGGCGCGGCAACGCCGATCGCGGTGCGGACGGCGCCGACCGCCAACCGATTCGCGCGCGGCCACCGCATCCGGCTCGACATCGCGTCGAGCAACTATCCGCGTTTCGACATCAACCCGAACACCGCGGAACCCGAAGCGCGCGCCACCGGCGCCCGGGTCGCAACCAATCGTTTGTTCGTCGATGCGGCCCGCGCCTCCCGCGTTTGGCTGCCCGTGGTCTCGACCTTGCATGGCTCGACCTTGCACGCGGATGCGGCCATCATCGGCGGCGACTGAGTGGTGTCAAAGGAGACGGCTGAGTGATCCTGCTGCAGGTTGTGGTGAGCGGCCTGCTGATGGGCGCCGTCTATGCGCTGTTCTCCTCGGGCCTGACGCTCATCTGGGGTATGATGAACGTCATCAACTTCGCGCACGGCGACATGGTCATGCTGGCAATGTACGTGGCGTTCTTCGCCTACACATTGCTGCATGTCGGGCCGGCCGTCTCGGTCCCGCTCGCCGCCGCGCTGCTGTTCGTGGTTGGTGTGGCGGTCTATTTCGGCCTCGTTCGCAGCATCGCGCGCGGGCCGATGCTGGCGCAGATTCTGGGCACGTTCGGCCTCGCCCTTGTGCTGCGCTACGGCGCGTTCTGGGCGTTCACGGCCAATTTCGTCTCGCTCCCCGACACGCTGGTCGGCGGCACGCTCGACGTCGGCGGCATCAAGATCCAGCTGTCGCGACTGCTCGGCGGCGTCATCGCGCTCATCATCACCCTCGCCATGCACCTCGTGCTGACGCGCACCGCACTCGGCTCGCGGCTGCTGGCGGTCAGTGAGGATCGGTCGGCAGCCATGCTCGTCGGCATTCGCCCCGACCGGATGCAGGCGCTGGCCTGGGGCGTCGGCGCGGCGAGCACCGGGATCGCGGGCGCGCTGATCGCCCTCTTCTTTTACATCTCGCCGACGGTAGGCGAGAGCTTGTCGCTGATCGCCTTCGTCGTCGTCTGCCTCGGCGGGTTCGGCAGCGTTCCGGGGGCGCTTATCGCCGGGCTCGCGATTGGGGTGATCGAGGCGCTGTCGGCTTATCTGATCGGCGCCGTCTATCAGGACGTGGTCGTATACGCGCTGTTCCTCGGCACGCTCTGGGTGCGGCCGCAGGGTCTGCTCGGGAAGTTCGCATGAGGGCGTCCCGCATCCTGATCCTGCTCGGGATCGCGCTGGTGCTGTTTTGGCCGCTGCTGGTGCACGACGTGTTTTATCAGCGGATCGGCGCCCTCGTGCTGCTAGCGGCGATTTCGGCTTCGGCGTGGAACCTGCTCGGCGGCTACGCGGGGCAGGTATCGGTCGGGCACGCGATCTATTTCGGCGCCGGCGCTTATTCCTCGCTCGGCATGTTTGTGCATTTCGGCTGGCCGCCGATCGCGGGCGCGCCGGTTGGCGTGGCGGTCAGCCTGCTGCTTGCCGTCGTCGTCGGCACGCCGACGTTTCGGCTGCGTGGCCATTACTTCTCGATGGCGACGATCGCGGCGGCGGAACTCGTCCACATCGTCGTCAGCAATGTCGACGTGCTGGGTGGCGCCGTCGGGATGATGGGACCGCCGGCGCCGCGCTCGCTCGTCGACTTCTCGTTCATCAGCCCAATGCCGTATCACTACCTCTTCGCGGCCGTGCTCGCGGTTTTGCTCGGCCTCACGTGGTGGATCGCGCGGAGCCGTATGGGGTTCTATCTCGCGGCCATTCGCGGCGGTGACCGCGCGGCGCGGAGCCTCGGTGTGCCGGTGCTGCGGACGAAGCTCTACGCGCTGCTGCTGTCGGCGGGGTTCACGTCGCTCGCCGGGTCGCTGTACGCGGTGATGATCGGCTTCGTCGATCCCGATAGCGGGTTCGGGATTTTGATTTCAGTCAAGCTCATCATCATCGCGGCTCTCGGCGGCGCCGGCACGCTGTTTGGCCCCTTCGTCGGCGCGCTGATCCTGGTGCCGCTCGAGGAAGCGACGAACGCGGTCTTCGGCGGCGGTGGGCGCGGGATCACCTTCATCGTCTACGGCGCGATCATCCTGCTGATCGCCCGGTTCGAGCCGGGCGGCATGGGCGAGATGTGGCACGCACTGCGCGAGCGGAGCGCGCGGCGGCGTGTTGGGCGTGCCAATGCCTGATATGCCGCTGCTGGAAGCGATGGGCGTCGTGAAGCGGTTCGGTGGTTTCACTGCCGTCGCCGGCGCGTCGGTGCGGATCGATGCGGGCGAGATCGTCGGCCTGATCGGCCCGAACGGCGCCGGCAAAAGTACGTTCTTCAACTGCCTCGCGGGCGACCTGCCGGTGAGCGAAGGGCGCGTCGTGTTCGATGGGCGTGATGTGACGCGCGCGACGCCGGAGGAGCACGCACGCCTCGGCATCGCGCGGACGTTTCAGGTGCCGGTGACGTTCGAGGCGATGTCGGTCGCGGAGAACGTCATGGTCGGCGCGTTCCTTCGTCACCACGGTCGCGCGGCGGCATTACAGGCGGCGCGCGAGGTGCTGACGTTTTGCGAGCTCGACGGTGTCGCGGCGACGCGGGCGGGCTCGCTCGGTACGCCGGGACGCAAACGCCTGGAGATCGCGCGAGCGCTCGCGACAGAGCCGCGGCTGTTGCTGCTGGACGAGGCGCTGGCCGGCCTGACCCCGGCCGAGACGCGGCGCGCGATCGACCTCGTGCGCCGCATCCGCGACGAGCGGGGCGTGACAATCGTCATCGTCGAGCACGTGATGGAGGTGATCCTGACGCTCGCCCGCCGCGCCATCGTCTTTCATCAGGGCCACGTGATCGCCGAGGGCGCGCCGCGCGCCGTGGTCGAGGATCCGGGCGTGATCGCGGCCTATCTCGGCGGCTCGATGAAGCGCGTCCGCCGGCCGGCCACCGCATGAGCGATACGGCGATCCTGTCGGTCGAGCACCTGTCGGTGCGCTACGGCGACCTGGTCGGCGTCGCTGACGTCTCGCTTCGCGTGAAGGAGGGGGCGATCGTCGCGCTGCTCGGCAGCAACGGCGCCGGCAAAACGACCACACTCAACGCCGTCGCCGGGCTGGTGCCGATTGCGGGCGGCGCGGTGACGTGGCGGGGCGACGCGATCGGCGGGCGGCCGGCCTACGCAATCGTCGGCGCGGGGCTCGCGCTGGCGCCGGAGGGTTGGCGGCTGTTTGTGCAGCAGACGGTCGAGCAGAATTTGCGCCTCGGCGCGACGGTGCTTGCCGACCGGGCGCGCGTGCCGGCGCTGCTCGACCGCGTCTTCACTCTGTTCCCCCGCCTCGCGGAGCGGCGAAAGCAGCGCGCGGGAACGCTCTCCGGCGGCGAGCGACAAATGCTCGCGACCGGTCGCGCGCTGATGAGCGACCCGCGCCTGTTGATGCTGGACGAGCCGAGCCTCGGCCTCGCGCCGGCGGTGGTTGAGAGCATGTACGAAACGCTGGTGCGGCTGCGGCAGGAGGGGCTGACGTTGTTGCTGGCCGAGCAATCCGTCGAACTCGCGCTCGATGTCGCCGACTACGTCTATGTGTTGCAGACCGGGCGCACGGTGCTTGACGGCCCGGCCGATGCGATGGCCGGCAACGCGGACGTGCAGCGGATCTATCTGGGGTTGGAGCCCGTTAGCAGCGGCTGAGCGCCGCGCTCGGTATCAACGCACCGCACGGATCTCCGCAAATGCGGTCGATCCGTGCGATGCGCCGAGGCAGTTCAGTTCTTGGTCAGACGCCGACGGGCGAACGCGCCGATGCCGACAAGGCCGCTCGCGACGAGCATCAGGCTGGTCGGCTCCGGCACCGCCGGCCCCGGCGTCACCGTCGCCGTCGCCGGTATTCCGAACAGGTCGAAGTTCGACAGATCATGCCCGTTCATCGTGCCCCAGGTGCCCGACAAACCAGGAGAGTCGATCTTGTAGAGGATGTCGTTCTGGCCGTTACCGGCGTGGATCGCGACGTATGCCCCGACGTCGCCGGTCGATCCCGACGACAAGGTCCAGGTTCCGCTCTGATTGCCCGTAGTGGTGATGCTGTCCCCACCGACCGTGCCGCTGCCGTCCTGGCGGCCGAGATAGGTCACGTTGGTGATGCCGTAGGCATTCAGAAACGCGATGACATCCCCCGTGATCCCGGAGTTGCTTTGGCTGCTCGTCGTGAAGTCGGCGAGGAGCGTCAGGCCGTTGCCGTTGCCGCCGACGACGCCGGGGTCGGTCGGCAGCGTGAAGGTTTGGCCATTGGCCGTGCACGTCGTCACGCCAACACCCGCAGGGCACGCCGCAGCCGATGCGTTTGAGGTGGCCGACAGGAACGCTGCAACTCCCAACCCGCCGGCGCCGAGCCACTTCGTGAAAGAGGTCATTTTCACACATCCTTCTCACCCGCGACAAAAAACTGCCGCTGCGACAACCTGTCAGCAATAGCCGTGCCGGTTCCTAAACTCCTGCGATCACAGCGACTTTTTGCTGCCCCGTCGCAACGCTGTAAGACTTTCCGACGGTGTGGGCGGCGCCGATCTTCGCGCAAAGGTTCGCTGACGCCCAAAGGTCAACCGAACGTTGGCTCCGTGTCGGACCCTACTCGTTAGCTGCGA
>CAYSTX010000206.1:3656-7032 GCA_964434035.1 uncultured Acetobacteraceae bacterium | reverse complement strand
GACGACGATCCCGACGCCGCCCGATTTGGGGGTCGGCCGGTCATGCGCTTTGCGCGCATTCGGTCGGTCCATCACCCCGATCGCGATCATCGTCCGCACGATCACGGCCGACAGCCCCGCGAGGGCGGCCGCGAACAGCATGTGCTTGAGGAAGGCGATCAGGGTCATGAGGGCGGCCGTTCCTCTACCCCGGACGGCGCGCCGGTCAAATTCGGCTCTGGCGACAGTCACGGGATCACGGGCTATAGGGTGGAAATGGCTACTGCTCGCCCCTCGCTGCGGGTGCTCGTCAATGTCTTGATCGACGCGCTCCTCGCCGCCGCCGCCGTTCCCATCGCTCGCTGGCTCGCTGGCTTCCCGGTCGAGCTGGACGCGCGGCTGACCTATGCGGCGCTCGCCGGGGCGGCGGCGCTGATCGTCGTGGGCCAGCCGGTCGGGCTGTTTCGTCAGTACTGGCGCTTCGCCGGCGTCAGCGACCTGCTCGGCGTCGCCGGAGCCAGCGCCGGCGCGGCGGCACTCTATGCTGTGGCGCGCTGGGCGTTCGGGTTCGCGTACGACGTCCCGTTCCAGCCGATGGTCGCGCACGCCGTCATACTGCTCGTCCTGCTCGGTCTGCCCCGCGCCGGCTACCGCTGGCTTCGCTCCATCCGACGGATCACGGACGGCGACGATGGGATGACGGTGCCGCGCGTCCTGCTGGTCGGCTCGGCCGACGACGCCGATCTGTTCCTGCGTGCGCTCGCCCGCGACCGGCGCCGGTTGATGCGGGTCGAGGGGCTACTTTCGCCCGGGTCGCGCCAGGTCGGGCGGAGGCTCCAGGGCTACTCCTTCCTCGGCGCCGTCGATAACGCCGAGGGGGTGATCGACCGGATGGTGCGCGACGGGCGTCCTCCCGCGATGCTCGTGCTGGTCAGTCCGGGGATGGACGGCGCCGCCCTCTCGCGCCTGTTGGATGTCGCCGACCGGTTCGGCATGAGCGTCCGGCAGGCGCCGCGGCCGACCGCGCTCGGCCCGCTGCCCGACGCTGACGCGGCTGGCCGGCGGATCGAGTTGAAGCCGGTCGCGATCGAGGATCTGCTGAACCGGCCGCAGGTGCCGCTGGACCGTGAGGGAATGGCGCGGCTGGTGCAGGGGCGACGCGTCATTGTCACCGGCGCGGGCGGGACGATCGGCAGCGAACTCGCGCGACAGGTCGCGGCCCTCGGCCCGAATACGCTGATCCTGCTCGACAACGGCGAATACGCGCTCTGGCAGATCGACCTTGAACTCGCCGAGACGCATCCGGCCGTTCCCCGCCTCGCCGTGATCGCCGATATCCGCGATGAGCGGCGCATCCGCGACGTGTTCGAGGCGCATCAGCCCGAACTCGTCTTTCATGCCGCCGCGCTGAAGCACGTGCCGATGGTGGAGGCGAACCCGGTCGAGGGTCTGATGACCAACGCCGCCGGCACGCGCCACGTCGCCGAGGCCGCGCGGGCGGCTGGGGCGATCGCCATGGTGCTGATTTCGACCGACAAGGCGGTGAACCCGTCGAGCGTGATGGGCGCGTCGAAGCGGTTGGCGGAGATGTATTGCCAGGCGCTCGACATCGCCGCCCGCCGCACCGGCGCCGGCATGCGCTGCGTCACCGTCCGGTTCGGCAACGTACTCGGCAGCACCGGCTCGGTCGTGCCGCTGTTTCAGCGGCAGCTGGAGCACGGCGGCCCGCTCACGGTCACGCACCCGGACATGCAGCGCTACTTCATGACCGTTCGCGAGGCGGTCGGCCTCGTGCTGGAGGCGAGCGTGCTGGCCGTTGCGGGCGAGGCGCTGCCGGGGGCCGATGAGGGCGGGATTTTCGTGCTCGACATGGGGCCGCCAGTGAAGATCGTCGATCTCGCGCGCCAGATGATCCGCCTCGCCGGCCTGCGGCCCGACGCAGACGTCCCGATCCGCTTCACCGGCCTTCGCCCCGGCGAAAAGCTGTTCGAGGAGCTGTTTCACGGCGCCGAGCCGCCGGTGCCGACCGGTCACCCCGGCCTGCTGATGGCAGCGCCCCGCACCGCCGACCCGGCGATCGTCGGCCGCGCGATCGAGGAGGTTGCCGCCGCCTGCCGCGCCGGTCATACGCGGGCCGCAATCGGCCTGCTCGGCCGGCTGGTTCCCGAGTTCGCCCACAACGCGACGGGCGACAGCGACTCGGCCCGTGCTTGGCCTCCCCGTGCCTGACCCCGCGTTTCAAAGGATAGATTTCGAATGACTGACGCCGCGCCTGTCCCGTTCCTTGACCTCAAGGCCCAGCAGCAGCGGATCGCGGTCGATCTGCGCCGCCGGATCGACGCGGTGCTCGCGCATTGTCAGTTCATCCTGGGTCCGGAGGTCGCCGAGCTCGAGACGGCACTCGCCCAATTCTGCGGCGCCACGCATTGCGTCGCCATCAGCTCGGGGACGGACGCGCTCCAGATCGCGATGATGGCCGAGGGCATTGGGCCCGGGGACGCCGTGTTCCTGCCGGCGTTCACCTACACGGCTACGGCGGAGGTTCCGCTCGTGCTCGGGGCGATGCCGGTGTTCGTCGATGTCGATCGGCGCACGTTTCAGATCGACCCCGCGCACCTGTCCGACCGGATCGCGACAGTGCGCCGGGGCGGGCGGCTTCGGCCGCGCGCGGTGATCGGGGTCGATCTGTTCGGGCAGCCGGCCGACTGGCCGGCGCTTCGCCAGATCGCGGTGCGGGAGGATTTGTTCACGCTCGATGACTGCGCGCAGAGCTTCGGCGCGGCTCTCGGCGGAAAGCGGCTCGGCGCGGAGGCGGATGCGACGGCGGTGAGCTTCTTCCCCTCGAAGCCGCTCGGCGCCTATGGCGACGGCGGTGCGCTATTTACCGAAAGCGCCGAGCGCGCCGCCCTCTACCGCAGCCTCCGCACACACGGCGAGGGCACGACGCGCTACGAGGTTCTGCGTACCGGCATGAACGGACGGCTCGACAGCCTGCAGGCGGCGGTCCTGCTGTCGAAGCTGACGGTGTTTGAGGAAGAGCTGGCGGCGCGGGCGCGGATCGCCGCCGTCTATGACCGCCGGCTCGGCAACGCCGTCACCATTCCGGCCCGCGTGCCGAACAGCGACAGCGCCTGGGCGATCTACGCCGTCCTGCTGCGCGATTCGGCGACGCGCGACCGGGTGCAGGCATCCATGCGGGCCGACGGAGTGCCGAGCGCGATTTATTACCCGCGGCCGCTGCATCTTCAGCCCGCCTATGCCGGGACGCACGACGCGACGAAGCTGCCGGTGTCCGAGGACCTGGCAGCCCGCATCCTGGCGCTGCCGATCCATCCCGATTTGACCGACGCCGACGTCGACCGGGTCTGCGACGCGATCCTCCGCGCCATCTAGCCGC
>CAYSTX010000206.1:0-3646 GCA_964434035.1 uncultured Acetobacteraceae bacterium | reverse complement strand
GCCGCCGAAACATGCGGGTAGTGGTGCGGCGTCGCGGATAAGAGGCGGACACTCCGTCAGCGGAAATGCCGGTTAAGATGCCAGTCGACGGCCGGCCTGATCCAGTGGATCGCAGCCGGACGCCGGACAGGGAGGGAAACCGGCATGAACGCGACCAACGACGGGGAGCGCCCCCCGTCATTCAACACGGCGGAAATCGGCGCCCTGGCCCACCTCTATCGCGGGGAGCTCTACCGCAGCACGGTCTGGCGAACCCGGCTGGATGCCACGACCAATTGGGCGGTCGTCTCCACCGGGCTCGCCTTGTCGCTGACGTTCAGCCACGAGTCCGCGTCGTCCTTGCCGCTGGTGCTGGTGGGCCTTCTGGTGGCGGTGTTCCTGTACATCGAAGCCCGGCGCTACCGCTTCTTCGACTTCTGGCGCGTGCGGGCGCACATCCTGGAGACGCAGTTCTTCGGGCCGATCCTGCGCGGGCAGGGCGTGCAGGTCGGCAATGGCTGGAACGAGGTGCTTTACGAGGATTACCGCCACCCGCGCCTGCACATCACATTGCTGGATGCGCTGGGCCGCCGCCTGCGCAAGAACTACAGCTGGATCTTCGCCATCCAGTTGGTCTCCTACCTTGGCAAGCTGGCCATCCATCCCGCGCCGCTGGCGTCGCTCGATGAATTATGGGCGCGGGCGACGATCGGCCCGATCCCCGGACAGCTCGTGCTGCTGGCCGGGCTGCTCTTCCACGGAAGCTGGATAACCATGGCGTTCCTGACCCTGGGAAGCAGGCGGGGCAGGGGGCAGGCCAGGACTCTTCCATCGAAGGACCGCGTTCTCGAACTCGCGCGCCAGACGGCTTGAGGCCAGGTCCTGGTCAGGCGAGCACAGCCGGCTGAACCGTCGCGCCTATGCGGCAATCACCGAGCCGGAAACCGTCGGGCCGGGGCCGGCAATCGTGGTGCGGACCATGCGGCGCTTCGCCGCCGGCCCGCTGAACGGGGTCGCCCGATGCAGCACCGCGCGGTTGTGCCAGAGGACGGCGTCGCCCGGTGACCAGCGGTGGACGTAGACGAAGCGTCGATCCGTCGCGAATTCGTTGAGGCGCGCGATCAGCGCCGCGCTCTCCGCCTCGTCCATCCCCTCGATCCGTCGCGCATGGGCGCCGAGATAGAGCGAGCGTCCGTACTCGCCGTGGTCCAGCACGACCGATTGCCGCACCGGCGGCAACTGCGCGCGCTCGGACGGGTCGAGCAGCGCCGGATCGACGCGTGAGCGCGACCAGGCGAAATCGTGGATCGCGACCTTCCCCTCGATCGCCGCCTTATCCGCCTCCGGCAGCGCCGCATAGGCCGCGCGCATCGACGCGAATTCGGTGTCGCCACCGGACGGGGGCAGGATGCGGGCCGACAGCATGGAGGCGAGGGCGGGGACCGGCTTGAAGCTGCTATCGGCGTGCCAGAACTGGTTCGCCCGGTTGTTCAGCACCTGCTTCTCGGTCGGCGGCACAACCGACCCGTCCGGCCCGATATTGGTCAGCACGATCAGCTTGCTGCCGCCGCCGATGACGCCGGGGCGGGAGATCTCGAGCGGACCGAAGCGCTCGCAGAACGCGATCTGTGCGTCGTCGTCGAGTTGTTGGTCGGGAAAGACCAGCACGAGGTGGCGCTCAAACGCAGCGCGGATCGCGTCGAAATCGGCGCCCAATAGCGGGTCGCGGAGGTCGACCCCTCCTACTCGGGCGGCAAACAACGGATGGAGCGCCACTATTTCCATGCTGACGTCCTCCCTTTCTTGTTTTTCGCACTTTTCCCGGGCCGCATGGCTGGGTCAAGCATGCTGACCATTGCTCGCGCGTTGACCCTCCTCAACTCCAGGCGTATCGCGTTCGCGGCAACGCAGCAGGCGGAACGGAGCGACAGTGAAAGACGTTCGCGAAGCATCCTTTGTGGGTCGGACCAGCACCGGAACCCTGATCAAGCGGCCGCTGTCGCCACACCTGCAGGTCTACCGGCCGCAGATTTCGTCGGTACTGTCGATCATGCATCGCGCGACCGGCATCTGGCTCTCGGTCGGCACACTGTTGCTGGTGTGGTGGCTACTCGCGGCGGCGCTGTCGCCCGATGCGTTCGACACGGTGCAGGGCTTCATCGCGTCGCCGCTCGGCATCGTGCTGCTGTTCGGCTGGACCGTCGCCCTCTTCTATCATTTCTTTGCCGGCATCCGGCACCTCGTCTGGGATGCCGGTTACGGGTACGAAAAGCCGCTGTTTCACCAAACTGGGTATGCCGTCCTGATCGCGACCGCCGTCTGTACTGTCTTGGCCTGGGCCGTCGGTATTGCGGTGCTGTGACGGGGAACGAGACGCGACATGTCTGAAATGAACAAGCCAGCCGCCAAGGACGCCGCCCAGCACGCCCACGTCCACATCATGCGAAGCCCGCTCGGGCTGGCGCGCGGCCTCGGTTCGGCGAAATCAGGTGTCGGGCAATGGTGGGGCGAGCGGCTGACCGCGATCGCGCTCGTGCCGCTGACGCTATGGTTCATCGCGTCGGTCTATTCGCTGATCGGCGCCGGACAGGCTGAGATGGCCGTCTGGATGTCCAACCCGATCACGCTCGTGCTGATGCTGCTGCTCGTGGTGATCACGTTCCACCACATGCAGTTGGGTTTGCAGGTGGTGGTCGAGGACTACGTACACAAAGAGAGCACGCGGTTCGCGCTTCTGCTGATCAATAAAGCCGTCGCCCTCGTGCTCGGTCTCACCGCCGTCGTTTGCGTGCTCAGGATCGGCCTGTAGCGCGCGGTCGCGGCGTTCGATGTTTTGAAGAGGGTCGGGCCAGCATGAATGCGATCACGATGCCGTCCGCACGCGCTTACACCGTGGTGGACCACACCTATGACGTGGTTGTGGTGGGCGCCGGTGGCGCGGGTCTCCGGGCGACGCTCGGTCTCGGTGCCGCGGGGCTGAAGACCGCGTGCCTGTCGAAAGTATTCCCGACCCGCAGCCACACCGTCGCAGCCCAGGGCGGCATCGGCGCCGCCCTCGGCAACATGGGCGAGGATGACTGGCGCTGGCACATGTACGACACCGTAAAGGGGTCGGACTGGCTCGGCGATCAAGACGCGATCGAATACATGTGCCGCGAGGCGATCCCGGCCGTCTACGAACTCGAGCATTACGGCGTGCCGTTCAGCCGAACCGAGGACGGCCGGATCTATCAGCGTCCGTTCGGCGGCCACATGACCGAATACGGCAAGGCGCCCGCCAAGCGCGCCTGCGCCGCCGCCGACCGCACCGGCCACGCGATCCTGCACACGCTCTATCAGCAGAGCCTGAAGCACGAGGTCGAGTTCTTCGTCGAATACGTCGCCCTCGACCTGATCATGGACGAGGAAGGCGTGTGCCGCGGCGTGATGGCTTGGTGCCTTGAGGACGGAACGATCCATCGCTTCCGGGCGCAATCCGTTGTGCTCGCGACCGGTGGTTACGGCCGCGCCTATCTGTCCTGCACGTCCGCGCACACTTGCACGGGCGATGGCAGCGGTATGGTGATCCGCGCCGGGCTGCCGGTGCAGGCCATGGAGTTCGTGCAGTTCCACCCGACCGGAATTTTCCCCGCCGGCTGCCTGATTACCGAGGGTGCGCGCGGCGAGG
>CAYSTX010000205.1:0-7082 GCA_964434035.1 uncultured Acetobacteraceae bacterium | reverse complement strand
GAAGGCGCTGACCGGCGATCCCACGACAATGTTCGGCTGGGGCGCCTTCGCGCCCGACGGCTCGCGCATTGCCTGCACTTCGAACAGCCGCAATCCGGCCGATGCCGACCCGTGCGTTATCCCGCTCGACACCGGCGAGATCCGGCGCATTCGGGAAGTCGGGGGGCCGCACGAGGTGGTCGCGTGGCACCCGGACGGACACTCGATCCTGCTCGCGTCCAGCCCGAGCGCGTTCAAAAGCGACCTGATGCGGGTCGATGTGGACACCGGTGAAACGACAGACGCGGCGACCACCGCCAACACATGGCGGCACCTGAACCCGCGCTGGCGGGACGGGAGCACGTTCTGGCTGCTGTCGGATCGGGAGCGCGCCTTTCTTGGCGTCGCGACCTGCACGCCGCCGGCCGCGCCGCGGTTCATCTTCGCGCCCGAGGCGGATGTCGATCGGCTGGAGGTTTCGCCCGATCAAACGATGCTCGCCGTCACGGTCAACGAAGGCGGCTATTCGAGGCTCCGTTTGCTCGACCCAGAGACCGGCGCCGAACGCCCCGCGCCCGCGCATCCACCGGGCGTCATTACCAAGCTGAGTTGGCGGCCGGATGGTGGTGCGATCGCCTTCGATCTCTCGCGCCCGACCGAGCCGAGTACGCTTTGGCTCGCCGAGATCGGCGCGACTGAAGCGCACATGCTGTTCGCGGCCAGCCCGCCGGTAGCCGGCACGCACGACTATGAGACCGTCGCGTTCACGACGTTCGACGGACTGACGGTGCCGGCCTACTTCGCCACGCCCGCCGGCGTGATGCCGAAAGGCGGATGGCCCGTGTTGATTTGGGTTCATGGCGGGCCGGAGGCGCAGGCGTTGCCGCGCTGGCAGCCAGATCTGCAGACGATGCTGGCACTCGGGATCGCCGTACTCATTCCAAACGTGCGCGGCAGCACGGGCTACGGCCGCACGTATGCGGCGCTCGATGACCGGGAGCTACGGCCGAACGCGGTGCGCGACCTTGCCGCCGCGCATGCGTGGCTGGCGGCGCGCAGCGACGTGGACGCAGCGCGGATCGCGATCTCGGGTCAGAGCTATGGCGGCTGGATGGTGCTGTCGGCCGTCACCACGTTTCCCGAGCTGTGGAAATGCGCCGTCGATTTCTACGGCATCGCGCGCTGGAAGACGTTCTTCGAGCAGACCGGACCCTGGCGCGTCGGCCACCGCGCCGCCGAGTATGGCGACCCCGTCGCGGACGCGGCGCTGCTCGAAAGCCTGTCGCCGCTGCATCGCGCCGACCGCATCGTCTGCCCGATGCTGGTGGCGCAGGGGCTGACCGACCCGCGCGTGCCGCCGCGCGAGAGCGAGCAGATCGTCGCCGCCCTTCGCAGCCGGGACGTTCCTGTCGAGTACGTGACGTTCCCCGACGAGGGGCACGGTTTCCTCAAGCGCGATAACCGGCGCACCGCATACGATGCCGTCGCGTGCTTCCTGGCGCGGCATTTGCTAGATATCGAGGGCGAAATAAGCGACTGAGGGGAGACCGTCCATGCGCCGACGCACGTTCCTGACCGCCGCCGCCGCGACGGCCGTGGCGCCTCCCCTCTCCTGTCCGTCACGCGCTCAAGGGTCGGCCCGCGTTTTGCGGTTCGTGCCGGAGGGCAACCTCAACAACCCCGACCCGATCTGGACGACGACAACCGTCGCCCGCAACCACGGGCTGATGATCTGGGACATGCTGTATGCGCTGGACGGCTCGTTTGCGCCGCAGCCGCAGATGGCGGCGGCACATACAATTTCGGACGATCGGCTAACTTGGCGCTTCACGCTTCGCGACGGGCTGATTTTTCACGATGGCGCGCCGGTCCGCTCCATCGACTGCATCACCAGCATCACCCGCTGGGCGAAGCGCCGGCCGCTTGGGCAGAAGCTGCTCGAGCTGACGGCCGACATGAAGCCGATCGACGACAAATCGTTCGAGATCCGGCTGACCAAGCCGTATCCCATGATGACGTACACTCTGTCCGACTGGTGCTTCATCATGCCGGAACGGATCGCGAAGACCGACCCGTTCAAACAGATCACCGAGTTCGTCGGCAGCGGCCCGTATCGTTTCGAGCGTGACCAGTGGGTCGCCGGTTCGCTCGCGGTCTATACGCGGTTCGACAAATACCAGCCGCGCACCGAACCGCCGAGCTTCGCCGCCGGCGGCAAGGTCGCGCGGTTCGATCGGGTCGAATGGCGCATCATCCCGGACGCCTCCACCGCCGCCGCGGCACTGCAGAACGGCGAGGTCGATTGGATCCAGCAGCCGACTTTCGACCTGCTGCCGCTGCTGCGGAAGTCGGAGGGCGTGAAGATCGCAATCAACGATCCGCTCGGCGTCGTCGGCATGCTCGGGATCAATCACCTACATCCGCCGTTCGACAATCCGAAACTGCGCCGCGCGCTGCTGTCGGCCATCGACCAGAAGGATTTCATGGAGGCGGCGGTCGGCGCGGAGACGTCGCTCTATCACCTGCCCAGCGGCGTCTTCACGCCGGGAACGCCGATGGCGAGCGACGCCGGATTGTCGGCGCCGACGGGGCCGCGCGACCTCGCGCACAGCAAGCAACTCGTCGCCGAGAGCGGCTACAAGGGCGAGCCGATCGTCCTGCTCTCCCCGTCGGATTATCCGGTGCAGCAGGCGTTCGCACAAGTGGCCGCCGATCTGATGAAGAAGCTCGGCCTCAACGTCGCATACACCAGCACGGATTGGGGCACGCTGGTGCAGCGCCGCACCAGCAAGGCGCCGCCGGGCAAGGGCGGCTGGTCTATCTTCCCGACTACGTACGAGGGCCTCACCGTCTCAAACCCCGGCAGCAACTTCCCCCTGCGCGGCAACGGCGACGGCGCATGGTTCGGGTGGCCGACGGACCCGGCGATGGAGGCGCTGCGCGACCGCTGGTTCGAAGCGCCGGACGAGGCGGCGCAGAAGAAGATCGCGGCGGAGATGCAGGTGCTCGCGTTCGAGAACGTGCCGTTCATTCCGCTCGGTCAGCTGTTCTACGCGACCGCCTATCGCACCGACGTACGCGATCTAGTCGCCGCTTCATGCCCGATCTTCTGGGGCATGCATAAGGCGTAGCGCTGCGCGATCAGACCGTTCCCGCCACGTTCGAGCCGAGGATATGGCAGCGGCTTTGGTGGCGGCGAACGGGTCCAGGCGACAAGCGGCGCGGCGCGTGTCAGGATCATGTCAACGATGCGCCAGCTCTTGCTCCTGCGCCATGCGAAGTCGTCCTGGGACGACACGACGCTCGCCGACCACGAGCGACCGCTGAACGCACGCGGCCGCGCGGCGGCGCGCGCGATGGGCGAGCACATCCATAAGCGCGGCCTCGAGCCCGACCTAATACTCGCGTCGCCATCTACGCGAACGATGCAGACGCTGGACGCGCTTGAACCGTGGGACGATCAGCCGCTGATCGAACCCATGGACCAGCTTTATCTCGCGCCCGCGCCGCTGCTGCTGACCGTGCTGAACGGGATTCCGGAGACGGTTCGCTCGGCGATGCTGATCGGCCATAATCCCGGCCTGCACGACCTTGCGCTCATGCTCGCGAGCGACACAGGAGACGCGGCGGCGCGGCGGCGGCTCAAAGATGGGTTTCCGACCGGCGCCTTGGTGGAGTTCTCGGTTGCGTTGCCGTGGGCGCGGCTCGGCCCGGGCGGCGGGCGGGCGGTTCGGTTCGTGGCACCGCGGGATCTGAAAGATTGAGGACGGACATCGTTTCCGACGCGATGCAAGAGGCCGTCGAGCCGGCGGTTGAAATTGAGAGCCCGCCGCTGCCGCCGCCGCCGTCCTTCGCGCTCGACCTCGCGCTTGACCCCGCCGACGCGCCACGGCTGCTGCGACTGAAGGCGCTCGCACCGTTTCGCGCAGGCGCGGGGCGGCTGCGCGCGGCGCCGGCGCGGCGCGTCTGGCATGATTCCGCCGACGCCGCACTGATGCAGGATGGCTTGGCTCTCGTGCAGGTGCTGGCACCCGCGCAGGACGGCTGGAGGCTGGAGCGGGCCATGCCGGTCGAGGGCGAACGTTGGCCGCCGGGCACGCCCGCGCCCGTCCTCGCCACGGTGGAAAGCCCCGAGACGCTGGATTTCGCCGGTTACAACCGCGCGATGCCTGCCCCGCTCCTGCCCTTTGCCGCGTTCGAGGGAAGGCGCGTGGGTGTGCCGCTCAGCGACGCGGCGGGCGGGGTTTCGCTCTTCCTGCTCGAAGGGACGCTGCGCGCGGTTACGAGTGAGCATCCGGTCTGCCGGGTCGAGCTCAGCGGGCCGGATCCGGCCGCCGTTATGCGGCTTGCCGACACGGTAGCCGCCGAGCTGCGGCTGTCAGTGCCACGGGCCTCGCTCGCGGCCGAGGCGCTAGCGCTCGCCCGCGGCACTGAGCCGACGCCGCGCCACAAGGGCGCGCCGGAGGTGCCGCAAGGCCTATCCGTCGCCGAGGCCTTCGCCATGATCGTCGGGCACCTGACGGACGCGATGCTGCACTTCGTGCCGGACATCCTGGCCGGCGCAGAGGGGCCGGAGCCGGTGCATCAGATGCGGGTCGCGACGCGGCGGCTCCGCTCGGCATTCGGTCTATTCCGCCGCGCCATCGAAACGGAGGCGACGCAGGCGGCCGAGGCGGAGCTACGCAAGCTCGGCCACACGCTCGGCCCGGCGCGCGATTGGGATGTGTTCGTGGCTGGCAATGGCGCCGCCATTGGCAAAGCGTTCGAGGATGACCGCGCCGTCAAGCGCATGCTCGCGCAGGCCGAGCGGCGGCGCCGGGCCGTTTACGCGTCGCTGCAAGAGTATCTCAGTAGCGCCGCATTCCGGCGCCTCGGCCTGAGCCTCGCTGCGATCGCGTCGGGCGCCAACTTGGCAGCCTCGACCGACCACGCCGAGGACGAGCCGGCCCCGACGGCGCTCGACCGCTACGCCGCGCGCGTTATGTCGCGGCGGTATCAGGCGATCATCAGTGCCGGGGAGAACATCGGTAGCCTGCCCGCACATGCGTTGCACCCGATCCGGCTCGACGCGAAGCGGCTGCGCTATGCGTGCGAGTTCTTCGCGCCGCTCTTTCCCGGCCGCCACGCGCGCCGCTTCGTCCGGCGCCTCACCGTGCTGCAGGACCAACTCGGGCTACTGAACGACGGCATCGGCGCGGCGGCCCTAATGGCCGAACTGACCGGCGCCGGCGGCGAGAATGGCTACGCGCGGGGTATCGCGCTCGGGTTCGTGGCGGCGCAAAGTGTTGCGTCGCGGGCCACCGCGATGCGCGCTTGGGAGCGGTTCCGCGCGGTCGAGCCGTTCTGGACCAAGAACGGGCGCTGATTAAACCGCAGTTGCACCATCCGTCCATGCTTGCTAGCCCTAGTTGTGACCCGATCACGAAAAAGGGAGCGCTCTCGCGTGAGCCTTCAGCGGCCCCGCCGTATTTTCCGCGCAACGCGGATGGGCACACCCCGCGCGCCGAGCCGGCTTGGACTCGCGCTTGTCGGCTTCGGTCTGCTGGCGGGCGCGGCCGGGCTGCTTGCGCCGATGGCGGAGGGTCGCGTGGGCCATCTGATCGCCATCGTCACGGCGGAGCGGCCCGTTCCTGCCGCATCCGTCTCGGCCGGCCCGATGCAGGTCGACGTGGTGGATGGCGAGACGCTGCGACTCCGTGACCGCGTCGTCCGGCTGTTCGGCATTACCGCCCCCGATCGCGGGGAGGCCTGCCATGATGCGAACGGCGGCACGATCGACTGCGGCTCGAAGGCGACAACCGCGCTCGCAGGCCTCGTGCGCGCCCGGCAAGTCGCCTGCCGGGTCGAAGCGGAGGACGGGATGGGACGCGCAATCGCCGAATGCCAGGCAAGTGGTGAGGATATTGGCCGCGCACTGGTCGCCGGCGGCTGGGCCCGCGCGACCGACGGTGCCCCTGCGCTGAAGGCGGTGGAGACCAGCGCGCGCGCTAATCGCCTTGGTTTGTGGGCGTTCGATCCAAAGACTAGCTGGTAGAGCCCGCCGCGACTGCTTGGCGCCACTGGTGAAACGGAGCGCGCATACCATGTTGCGGCTGCGAAGGTTGCGTGACAGATGACGCCGCCATAGCCTCCCGCGATTGAGAACGAGGGCTTTGCCATGGAGAACGGAACCCACGGGTTCATGACGCTGACGCTGGACGGGACCAACCGTTCGGCGCGCCTCCCCCTCATCGAGGGGACGATCGGCCCGGCGGTGGCCGACATCCGAAAACTTTACGCGGACATGGGGGTCTTCACGTATGACCCCGGCTATGGCGGTACCGCCGCCTGCGAAAGCAAGATCACCTATATCGACGGGGACGCCGGGATCCTGCTCTACCGCGGCTACCCGATCGAACAGCTTGCCGAGCACTCCACCTTCCTCGAGGTAGCGCACCTGCTCCTGAACGGGGAGCTGCCTACGGCCGCCGAAAAGAAAGAGTTCGAGAGCGGCATCATCTACCACACGATGCTGCACGAGCAGATCCGCAGCATCCTGAATGGCTTCCGCCGCGACGCGCACCCGATGGCGGTGATGTGCGGCGTCGTCGGCGCGCTGTCGGCGTTCTATCACGACAGTCTCGACATCAACGACCCGGAACACCGGCGCATCTCGGCCTTCCGCCTGATCGCCAAGGTGCCGACGATCGCGGCTTGGGCGCACAAATACAATGTCGGCCAGCCGTTCATGTATCCGCGGAACGACCTCGGATACGCCGAGAACTTTCTCTACATGTTTCATGCCGTGCCGGCCGAGCACTACGTGGTCAACCCGGTCCTGGCGCGCGCCATGGATCTGATCCTGATCCTGCACGCCGATCACGAGCAGAACGCGTCGACCAGCACGGTCCGCCTCGCCGGCTCGACGGGCGCCAACCCGTTCGCATGCATCGCCGCCGGCATCGCGAGCCTCTGGGGCCCCGCGCATGGCGGCGCCAACGAGGCGGTGCTGAAGATGCTCGGCGAGATCGGCCACAAGGACCGGATCCCCGAGTTCCTGGCCGAGGTGAAGGACAAGGGCAGCCATACGAAGCTCATGGGCTTCGGGCACCGCGTCTATAAGA
>CAYSTX010000204.1:0-7137 GCA_964434035.1 uncultured Acetobacteraceae bacterium | reverse complement strand
GGCGGCACCACCGCCAAGGCCTGCCTGATCGAGCAAGGCCGCGCCCAGATCGCCCCGCAGATGGAAGCCGCGCGCGAACAGCGCTTCAAGAAGGGCTCCGGCCTGCCGATCAAGGCCGCAACCGTCGACATGATCGAGATCGGCGCGGGCGGCGGCTCGATCGCCGCCATCGACGCGGTCGGGCTGCTGCGCGTCGGCCCGCAGTCGGCCGGCGCCGCCCCCGGTCCGGCCTGCTACGGACGCGGCGGCGCCCAACCGACGGTGACGGACGCCAATCTGGTGCTTGGGTATTACGATCCCGGCTTCTTCCTCGGCGGCACCATGTCGCTCGACCTGGAGGCCGCCCGCACCGCCATCGCCCGCGTCGCCGAGCCGCTGGGGCTGAGCGTCGAACAGGCGGCGTGGGGCATCCACAAGGTGGTGGTCGAGAGCATGGCGGACGCCGCGCGCGTCTATATGGTGGAACGCGGCAAGGATCCGCGCCGCTACGCCATGGTCGGCTTCGGCGGCGCCGGCCCGGCGCATGCCGGCGAAGTTGCGCGCGCGCTCGGCATGGCGGAGCTGGTGGTGCCGCCCGCCTCTGGCGCTGCCTCCGCGCTCGGCTTCCTGGCCGCCCCGCTCTCAGCCAGCGGCGTGCGCTCGCTGCTGGTGCGGCTCGAACCGGAACTGGACCTCACCGCGGTCGAAGCCGCGCTGCAGACGCTGGAAGCCGAGGGCCGGGCCGAACTCGCCACCGGCGGCGTCACCGAGGGCCTGACGGTCGCGCGCAGCGCCGATATGCGCCTCGTCGGGCAAATGCACGAAATCAGCGTCACCCTGCCAGACACGGCGCTGGACGCATCCAGCCTGCCGGCGCTGATCGCGGCCTTCGAGGCCAGCTACACCGCCCGCTACGCCGCCATCCAGCACGGCGCGCAGGTAGAGGTGGTCAATCTGCGCGTCATCGCCACTGGACCCACGCCACCGCTCACCCTCTCCAGCCAGGCCAGCGACGCCGCGACCGCGCTGAAGGGCCAGCGTCAGGCCTGGTTTGAGACCGGCTTCGCCACCGCCGCCGTTTACGACCGGTACGCGCTACAGCCGGGCTGCGAAATCCCCGGCCCCGCCATCGTCGAGGAGCGAGAGGCCACCACCGTCGTCGCCCCGGGCGACGTGCTGCGCATCGATGCGGCGGGCAATCTGCGCATCGCCATCGGGGCTGCGAGTGCGATGAGCCTCGTTTCGCCTGAGATGACCGAGGCGCAGGCCCGCGCGACCATTGAGGCCGATCCGATCGCGCTGGAGATCATGTGGAGCCGGCTGACCACGGTGGTCGACGAGATGTGGCTGACTATCATCCGCACCGCCTTCTCGCTGATCATCGCTGAATCGCAGGATTTCGCCTGCGAGCTGCTCGACCCGACCGGTGAGACGCTGGCGCATTCGCCGCGCGCCATGCCGGTGTTCAACCTCACTTTGCCGCGTGCGGTGAAGGCGCTGCTCGCGCGCTTCCCGGTGGAGACGCTGGTCGAGGGCGACATGCTGATCACCAACGATCCCTGGCTGTGCGCCGGGCATCTGTTCGACCTCGCCGTCGTAACCCCGGTGTTCCGCGACGGACGTGTGGTCGCGCTCGTGGGTACGGTCGGCCATGTCGCCGATATCGGCGGCACGCGCGACAGCCTGCGCGCGCGCGAGATCTTCGACGAGGGGCTGCAGATCCCGCCGATGAAGCTGGCCCGCGCCGGCGTGGACAACGAGGATCTGTTCACGCTGATCGCCGAGAACGTGCGCAACCCATCGCAGGTGGTGGGCGACATTCAGGCCTTCATGTCGGCCAACCGCATCGGCGCCCAGCGTCTGCTGGCGTTCATGGCGGAGTATGGCCTGGCCGATCTGCGGGCGCTGGCCGCCATTGTCACCGACCGTGCCGAGCAGGCAATGCGCGCGGCCGTCGCCGCCCTGCCAGACGGCGAATACTGCTCCAGCGTGACGCTCAGCCCGGTCGATGACGAGCTCACCTTGCCGCTGCGCCTGACCGTGGCTGGCGACACGATTGAGCTGGATTTCGAGGGTGCCCCGCCGCAACTCGCCCGCGGCGGCGTCAATTCCACCATGAACTACACCGCAGCCCACGCGACCTATCCGCTGAAATGCATGCTCACCCCCGGCGTGCGCGGCAATGCGGGCTGCTACCGGCCGTTCACGGTGAAGGCGCCGGAGGGCTCGATCCTGAACTGCGTTCGTCCGGCGGCCGTGGCCTCGCGCACCCGCACCGGTTGGTATCTCGCCCCCGCCGTGTTCCGCGCCCTGGCCGATGCCGCGCCGCGCGCGGTGCAGTCGCCGACCGGCCTGCCGGTGGCGGTCAACGTCTCCGGACGCGACGCCGAAGGCCGCCTCTACGCCGACCATCTGTTCATGGGCGGTGGTCAGGGCGCTAGCGCCCCCGGACCCGGCAAATCGGGCGACGGCAAGTCCGGCCTGCTCTACCCGACCTCGGCCGCCAACACCGCCATCGAGGTGTTCGAGGCGCGGGTGCCGGTGCTGGTGGAGGAAAAAACTTTCCTGCAGGACACCGGCGGGCCGGGCACAACGCGCGGCGGCCTCGGCCAGCGCGTGCGGTTCCGCAAGCTGCGCGATGACGGGCTGGAAACTCTCGCGGCTCTCTTCCCCGAAGGCGCGAAGGCGGTGCTGCCTGGTCTGGCCGGCGGCCGGCCGGGAGCACGCGCCTTCGCCGGTCTGCGCAGCCCGGACGGCACGCTGCTACGCGATTGCGGCGCGGGCGAACTGGTGACGCTGACCCACCCCGGCCAGATCGCCGAAGTCGTGTTCGCCGGAGGCGCCGGCTTCGGCGATCCCCGCCTGCGCGATCGTGCCCGCGTCATCCGGGACGTGATGGATGGGCGCGTCAGCGCCGAAGCCGCACGTGACATCTACGGCATGAACCTCGCCAACCCCGAAGCCCAGGCCGCGGAGTAACACCATGGACGCTCGGACCGAGTCCGCCGGATTGCCCGCCTCCTTCCAAAGCGAGCGCCATCCCAGCATCTTCGAGCCGACCACGCTGGTCCTGATCACCGTGCTCTGCGTGATCGGCGCCATCATCGGCATGCAGCTGCTGGTGACGCTGGGGGTGACGGCCAACACGTCCATCGTCGGCGCCATCGTCGCCATGGCGCTGGCGCGGGTGCCGCTCAGGATCTTCGCACGCTACCGCTCGGTGCATGTGCAGAACCTGGCCCAGAGCGCCATCTCCGCCGCCACGTTCGGCGCCGCCAATAGCCTCCTGCTGCCGATCGGCATTCCCTTCTTGATGGGCCGCCCCGATCTGGTGCTGCCGCTGCTCGGCGGCGTGGGGCTCGCGATGCTGGTGGACGCGACCATGCTGTACCGGCTGTTCGGCTCCAAGGCCTACCCGGCCGAAGGTGCGTGGCCGCCAGGTGTGGCGGCGGCCGAGGCGATCCGCGCCGGCGACGCCGGCGGCAGCCGCGTCGCTGTGCTCGGTGCCGGCGTCGCCTGCGGCGTTGTCGGCACCGGCGTGCTTGGCATTCCCATGTCCGCCTTTGGCGTCGCCTTCCTGGGCAATATCTGGGCCCTGATGATGTTCGGCGTCGGGCTGCTCGTGCGGGGCTATTCGCCACAGCTGTTTTCCGGCCTGCTGCCGGGCGGCGACATCAACCGCGCCTTCATTCCCCATGGCCTGATGATCGGTGCCGGGCTGGTGGCGCTCGTACAGGTCGCCGTCATTCTGAGCGCGCGGCACCGCGAAGTGGCCGCGCCGAAAATCCGTGCCCCCGGCACCGCGCTGGGCCTGGGCGCCCTGGCCTATGTCGGCATCGCCGTGCTGATCGCGCTCGGCGGCGGGCTGATGGCCGAGCTTTCGTCCGGCATGCTGCTCGCCTTCGTCGTTTATGCGGCCTTCGCGGCGCTCATTCACGAGCTGATTGTGGGCCTGGCTGCGATGCATTCCGGCTGGTTCCCGGCCTTCGCGGTCGCGCTGATCACACTGATCATCGGCATGCTGATCGGCTTCCCGCCGGTGTCGCTGGCCTTGCTCGTAGGTTTCTCGGCCGCCACCGGCCCGGCCTTTGCCGATATGGGCTACGATCTCAAGGCCGGCTTCATACTGCGCGGTCTGGGCGCCCGCCCCGGTTTCGAGGCGGATGGCAAACGGCAGCAATACATCGCCGCCATGTTCGCCTTCGTCGTCGCCGCCATCGTGGTGGCGGTATCCTACCAGGCCTACTTCGACGCCAACCTCGTTGCCCCGGTGGCCAAGGTCTATGTCGCCACGATCAAGGCCGGCGCCACGCCGGGTGTCGCTTGGCGGCTGCTGATCTGGGCCATTCCCGGTGCCTTGTTGCAGTTGCTGGGCGGGCCGAAGCGGCAGCTGGGCGTGCTGTTCGCAACCGGCATGCTGATCCTGTTCCCCGCCGCCGGCTGGGCGGTGCTGGTCGGCATCGCCGCACGGCTGATCTACGGCCGGCTGCGCGGCGCAGCGGCGCAGAGCGAAATGGAGATCTTCGCCGGTGGCGTCATTGCAGGTGACGCGCTGACCGGCTTCTACAACGGCATCGTCGCCAATCTGCGGCGCTGACGTGCACCCCGGCTCGAGCCGGCTAATCCGGTCTGGGCCAACAGCCCGACCTTACACGGCCGCGGCCCGCGCGGCGCGCTCTGACGCACAACCAGCGGAGGACGGGGCGGAACGATTGACCGCTGCCTTCGGTCTAGCCTCGCACCATCACGTCACACGTAGAGGGAACCGGAGCGTTGGTTCCGGACGTCAACGAGTTGATGCCGATCATGCAGGGGCTCCGTCACCGGCATTAGGTATCTCGGCGGAGAACCCTGCATTCAGCCCTCGTGCCCCTCGCCGATCAGCGCTCGCAGTTCTTCATCGGTGAGGTCCTGGAAGCCGCGGATCACCCTCGTGTCGCGCCGCTCAACAACGAACCCATGCAACTTGGCAAGGCTATCGAGCGCCGCGCGCTCGGCTTGCAGCGCGCCTGCCGTCTGCGCCCGGTCAGCGACCCCCACCAAACGCTCCGCGAGCACGGAACGGTCGAAAATCTCGATGGCGTCGATCGAGCCGAGCGACTGCAAAATCTGCTGCTTGGCCAGATCATAGTCGTCGTGGTGGTGCCGCGACAGTTGGTTGACGGTCGCGATGGCGCTGAAGCTGCTCATGGCGCGATCCAAAGGCCGAGCATGTCGGCCGGGTGGAAGCAGTAGACGGTGAATGGCTCGGTGCTCGTGGGGTAATAGGCGGCACAGAGCACGGCACTGGTCGGCGGCCGGATGCCTGCCGGGGTGTTCTTGATGACCGCGCTATCGGGGATCGGCACCGTCTCCTCGTCGGCGTTGCCGAACACGCCACGCGGCACGACCGCCTCGTAGTGGCCGTCGTCTTTCTTGTGGCCGATGACGAAGCGGCAATCGGCGATGCCACAGCAATGCACGCCGGACGGCGCGCTCGAACCGCCAAAGCCGGGCAGCGGATCGGTCATCTGTTCGGCGAAACGCTTACTGACGAACGACGGGGGCTCCGGCACGGTGAGGTTTTCCATGAACGGCGAATAGTCGCGCTCGATGCGCGGCCCGTTCGGTGCCTTGGCAAACGCCGGCATCGTCGCCACGCAAAGCGCGAGCACGACCAGAAACCTCATGAATTGAGGCACCGATAGGTCCGGTTCATTTCCTCCAGCGACGCGCGATAGGCGGCAATCTGCCCCTGCATGAACCGCATCTCGGACTCGGACGCGTGCCGGCTGCTCGCGAGCGTCTCGGCGGTCTCATCGACGGCGTCCTTGAAGAATTTCCGCATCGGATCGACGATCATCGCGAGCAACGACATCAGCCTCCCTCGATGAACGGCGCGGCGAGGCGCGCGCGCTCGCGCCGAACAGGTCGCGCGATGGATCGGAGCGCGTCCTTCCACGCCGCCTCGGTTTCCTCGTCCGCTTGGCTCTGCGCGGATACAACCGCGCGCGTCACCACGCCGGTGCGCAGCGCAATTCATCCCGGTGCAGGTGACGCGCCGGTTGGACATAGCGCGCATCCGTCGCACAACTCGCAATTCTCTCTGTGCGAATCTCTTCCTTCCTATCGACACATGACGAGGCTCCGCCAAGGAATCTGCATATGGCACCGAAACTCGCCGGGTTCCTTCCAACTCGCCGGGGTTTTTTCCGTTGGCCCTGAGGCGATCCCCAGTGGGGTCGTGACCGAAGCAAGGCACGGAGAAACAGATGGCACCGCCTCAAACCAATCCGGCCGCGTGGAAAATCGTAGCGCTCGGCGCCGGCGTCGCTCTCACCCTCGCTCCCGCGCTTGCGTTGGCGCAGTCCAGTCGGCCGCCGTCTGCCGCTCCTGCGGCCGCAGCTATCCGGATGCAACGATTGGCAAAGCTGGTGCCGCTCTGCATGACATTGCCCAGGTGCAGCAGAAATATCAGGGAATGATCGATACGGCCCCGCCCGCCCAGAAACAGACTCTGTCGGCGCAGGCCAACGCCGAAGCCGTGCAGGCGATTCAGTCGCACGGCCTTTCGGTCCAGGAATATACCTCAGTCGCTCGCACGGCGCCGACCCCGGATCGCCTGAATGGGCCAATCTCCATCCAGCGCGGTGCCGCGGCTTCAACGAGGATGGGCTTTTCGGGAGTTACCGCGAGCCCTGTCCTTCGCCTCGGACACCGCCCGTCTCTGCGCGACGTCCGCCGCCGGCATCGGTGCTGCTGTGGTCTCACTCACCGCGTTTTCCCTCGTGTGAAATCGTCGGCGCAGGCTCATTCGCCAACGCCCGCAATTCGTCGTCGGTCAAATCTTCCCAGCTGCGCACCTGCCGAACGTCCTTCCGCTCGATGATGAAGCCGTGCAATTTGGCCAAGCGGTCGAGCGCCGCGCGTTCGGCTTACAGCGAGCCTGCCGTCTGCGCCCGGTCAGCGACCGCCACCAGACGCTGCGCCAGCCAGTCGCGGGTGACGATCGTGCGCTGTGCATGTTGGGCCTCGCCGGTCGCGATCGCCGCCCGGATGTCCGGTTTTGTCAGGAGGTCGGATGCCTGACGATTTGCCGTTTTCGCACTGTAGCCCGCACGACAGGCGGCGGCCGCCCCGTTCCGATCGACCAAGTACTCGCGGACGAACGCCTGCTGC
>CAYSTX010000203.1:0-7189 GCA_964434035.1 uncultured Acetobacteraceae bacterium | reverse complement strand
CGAGGTCACGTCCCGCCGCGCCGGTACCGATGAGGCGCATATCTGGGCGTCCGATGGGCTGGGCGAGTTCACGATCGCGCCCGCCGAGCGCACGGAGCCCGGCACGACGGTGCTACTGCACATCCGCGCGGACGCCGATGAATTCCTGGATCCGGTGCGGCTCGAGACGATCATCCGTAAATGGGCTGACCACATCACGGTGCCGATCGTCCTCATTCGGGACGGTCAGGAACAGCCGGCCAACGAAGGCACGGCGCTCTGGCGGCGCGCCAAGGCGGAGGTTTCGGCCGAGGATTACGAGGGGTTCTACCGCCACCTCGGCCACTATTTCGACAAGCCGTGGGCGACGCTCCACTGGCGGGCGGAGGGGACGCTCGAATACTACGCGCTCCTGTTCATTCCGACCATGAAGCCGTTCGACGCGATCGAGCAGGTGCGGGAAAGCCGGGTGCGGCTGCATGTGCGGCGGATGTTCATCACGAACGAGGCCGGGCTGCTGCCGCCCTGGCTTCGTTTCGTCGATGGGGTGGTCGATACCGAGGATCTGCCGCTCAACGTCTCGCGCGAAATGCTGCAGGCTACCCCGGTGCTCGCGCGTATCCGCAAGGCAGTGACCAACCGCGTGCTGACAGAGCTGAAGACGCGCGCGAAGGACGCCGAGGATTACGCAAAGCTCTGGGACAATTTCGGCGCGGTCATCAAGGAAGGCATCTGGGAGGACGCGGAGTACCGGACCGATATCGCGGGCCTGCTTCGGTTTCATTCGACAGCGGCCGATACGGGGCTCGTTTCCCTTGACGAGTACGTCGGCCGGATGGCCACCGACCAGGATACCATTTGGTATTTGGCGGGCGACGATGAGGCGGCGCTGCGGACCTCCCCGCAGGTCGAAGGGTTTCGGGCGCGCGGCGTCGAGGTGCTGTTGCTGACCGACCCGATCGACGCGTTCTGGCCGGAGCGGCTGACGACGTACGCGGGCAAGACGCTGCGGAGCGTCACACAGGCGCCGGCGGACAAGGCGGCCGATCAGGCGGCGAGCGACGGAGCGTCCGAATCCGTGCGCAACCTCGTCGCTGCGATCAAGAGCGCGCTCGGAGATGCGGTGGCCGATGTGCGGACGACGTCGAGACTGACGGATAGCGCCGTCGTGCTCGCGGCCGGGACCGCCGGGCCCGATCTGCAAATGCAACGGCTGCTACGCCGCACAGGTCGCGCGATACCGACGCCGCCGCCCGTCCTGGAGATAAACCCGACGCATCCGGCAATCCGGCGTCTGGCCGAACAGGCCGAAGCCGATCCATCGCGCGTCGCGGCGGCGCCGGGCGTGCTGCTCGATCTCGCCCGCGTCCAGGACGGGGAGCCGCCGCGCGATCCGGCTTCGTTCGCCCGCGCCATCACGGCGTTGCTTGCCGGCGAACCGACGCCGTCGCCGGACGTCGCGGCATGAACGGGCCGTTGCCGATTGCGGCCGATGGCGCGACCGCGCTGTCCGTGCTGACGGTGCGGCCGGACCGGTTGGAGCCGGCGCTCGACGCGCTACCGCCGTCCGCCGCCGCGTTCGTGCGCTCGTCGGGGTTCAAGGCGGCGGCACAGGAGCTTTGTCTCGTGCCCGGGCCGGACGGAATCTCGGCCGCCCTGCTCGGGCTCGGCGATGCGCCGGACGCGCACGTCTCGCCCTGGTCCTTCGGCGGTCTCGCCTTCCGGCTACCGTCCGGCAGCATCTGGCGAATCGAGGCTGCTTCGGGGCAGGTAGAGACGCCGGACGCGATGTCGTCCGCTCTCGGCTTCCTGCTTGGCGCCTATCGCGCGCCCGGCGGCGGCGGAGCGTCCGCCCGGCTTCCGGCGTCGCTCGCCGGTCCCGTGCCGGCGCGGGCGCGCATTCTGGCTGAGAGCGCCTGGATGGCGCGCGACCTGATCAATCGGCCGGCAAACGACCTCGGTCCCGCCCAGCTGGCCGACGCCGTGCTGGAACTCGCCGCCGCGCATGGCGCGGAGCCGGTGCGGGTCGAGGGCGCGGAGCTTGCTTCGTCGTACCCGACGGTTGCTGCCGTCGGCGCGGGGTCGGATCGGGCGCCTGTCGTCGCCGGGTTCGCGTGGCACGGCAGCAGCGCCGGCGACGACGCGCCACTCGTTTGGCTCTGCGGCAAGGGCGTTTGTTTCGATACGGGTGGATACGATCTGAAACCTTCATCCGCCATGCTGCGAATGAAGAAGGACATGGGCGGTGCGGCGGTCATGCTGGCGCTCGCGCGATCGATCATGGCGCTCGATCTGCCGATCCGGCTCGTCGTCCGCGTCGGCTGCGTCGAGAACAGCGTGTCGGGCCACGCCATGCGCCCGCTCGACGTCATTCGCACGCGCGCGGGGCTGACGGTCGAGATTGGCAACACGGATGCGGAGGGACGACTCGTCCTCGCCGATCTCCTTGCCGAAGCGAGCGAGGCCGCGCCCGCGCTTATCGTCGACGCGGCGACGCTGACGGGCGCGGCGCGCGTCGCACTCGGTCCCGATCTGCCGGCGCTGTTCTGTGACGACGATGCGCTCGCCGAGGCGCTGCTACGCTCTGGGACGGATTCGCACGATCCGCTCTGGCGTCTGCCGATGTGGAAAGCCTATCAGCCGTGGCTGGAATCGATTTCCGCCGACGTGAATAATGTGTCATCGAAGCCGCATGCGGGCGCCATTGTTGCTGCCTTGTTCTTGAAGCGTTTCGTCACTCCTAGCTTGAAATGGGCGCATATAGACGTTTACGCATGGAACGATACGACCGCGCCGGGGCGTCCGGAAGGCGGAGAAGCGCAGAGTTTTCGTGCACTCCTAAGTTGTATCGAATCATCAATGTTTCGATGAACACGAAGTCTTTATAAATTTCCACGTCATCTGCAAAGCGAATCGTCACGATCCGTTGCATGATGCTCGTATTCGGCGGCGAGCACCTCCATATAATCGCCGCGGTTCGATCGGCGCGAGGTCGCTCGGACGCGTATCCGTCGGGACGGCTGTCGCAGTCACCGAGATGAAAGGACTTCAGTAATGGCTACCAGCACGAACCCAGACCAACTCGTTGGCGTCCTGCGCGACACCGTCGTCGCACTCGTTCGCCGCGATGGACCCGACCTGTCTGCACGGCAGCTCGGCGTGTTCCTCACTTGCTACCTCCAGGATGGCGCGCACACCGTGCGCGGTCTCGCCGCCGATCTGAATGTGTCGAAGCCGGCGATTACGCGGGCGCTCGACCGACTCGGCGAACTTGACCTCGCGCGTCGCAAGGTCGATCCGATGGATCGCCGCAGTGTCCTCGTTCAACGCACGCTGAAGGGCTCCGCGTTCCTGCGCGACCTTCGCTCGATCATGAGCGAGGCGTCGGTGACGGCGCGCAAGGCGGGCGGCGCCACGATGGAAGCGACGACCAGCCGCCGCGCTGTCGGCTGAATTATTTCCGGCTAAACTATTGCACGGGCGTGATCAACGTGGAGGGCGGCGGATCAGCCGCCCTTCACGCCGCCCGCCGTCAGTCCGGTGACAATTTCCTTTTGCATCAATAACGTCAGCAGCAGCACAGGCGCCGTGACGACCAGCGCCGCGGCCGCGAGCGGACCCCAGCTGATCTGCTCAAACGTCAGCACGTTATAGACGGCTACCGGCAGCGTCCGCGTCGAGCGGCCCGCGAGCACGACGCCGAAGATGAAATTATTCCAGCTAAAAATAAACGATAGGATCATTGCCACGGTGATACCCGGCCGCGACAGCGGCATCGCGACATGGCGGAACGCCTGCCAGACGCTCGCCCCATCAACCAGCGCTGCCTCCTCCAACTCGGGCGGCAGCCCCTCGAAGAACCCGATCATCACCCAGACAACAATCGGCACCGTGATGACGAGGTGCGTGATGACGAGCGGCGTCAGCGTCCCGGTCAGCCCCATCCATTGAAACAGCAGAAAAAGCGGGATCAGGTAACTCAACCCCGGCGTCACTCGCGCAATCAAGATGAGTACCGCCGCACGGGTCGCGCGCGACCGCGCGATGCCATAGCCGGCCGGCACGCCGAGCAGCAGCGCCAATCCGGTCGCGGAGAAAGATACAATAACGGAATTAATCCCATAGGTGAGGAAATCGTTCTGGGCGAACACCTGCACGAAGTTGGCGAAGGTCGGCGCGTGCGGGATGAACACTGGCGGGTAGGCGGTATTGTCCGCCTCGTTCTTCAAGGACAGCGACAGCATCCACAGGAAGACGCTGAGCGCCGGCATGACCAGCACGAACACCGACGCATAGAGCCCGAACCGGCCGAGCAGCCGTCTCGCCCGCGCGCTCGTCATGCCGCGGTCCCCCGCCGGACGCGTAGCAATACCGAGCTGATCGCGAGGATCAGCAGGAAGAACAGCACTACGATCGCGGACGCCTTTCCAAGGTCGTAGAACGAGAAGGCGGTCAGGTAGAGCAGGATATTGAGCGTCTCGCTCGACGTGCCGGGTCCACCGCCGCTGATGACGAAGATCGTGTCGAACGCCTTGAGCGCGTCGATCGTGCGGATCACGAGGGCAACGACGATGAACGGCCACACGAGCGGCAGCGTGATGTGCACGAACGTCTGCCAGGCGTTGGCGCCGTCGATCCGCGCCGCTTCGTATGGGTCCGTCGGCAGGCTCGCGAGGCCCCCGAGCACGATGAGCATGACCAACGGTGTCCACTGCCACGTCTCGACGCCGACCAAGGTCGGGATCACGAGATCGGGAGCATAGACCCATTGCGACGGCGGCAGGCCGACCGAGGTCAGGAGGTAGTTGAGTACGCCCAGTTGCGGGTGAAACATCATTGTCCACACCAGCGCGATCGCGACCGGGGTCGCCATCATCGGCAGGATAAAGATGGTCCGCGCGAGCCCTCGGAGTTTGAACCGCTGGTGAAAGCAGAGGGCGGCCGCGATGCCGAGCGCCATCGGGGCGACGACCGAGAGCACGGTGAAATAGACCGTCCGCACGATCGACCAGAGGAACCGCTCGTCGCTGAGCAACCCGACGTAGTTGGCGGCGCCGACATAATCATGGCCGCCCGTCACCTGGAACGATTCCGCGGACATGTACAGCGTGAATAGCCAGGGAAAAAGGATTACTGCGACGACGACGACCGCGGCCGGAAGAATGAACACGCCGTATCTGCGGGCGTAATTGCGCCGCACCGGAGGTGGTGCGGCTGTGATCGCGCCTCTCCCGGCGCGCGCGGCCATTGTGCCGGCCATGCCGTTGGTCTCCTTGTCCATTTCCGTGCCCGCCGCGAGTGTAGGCACAACTCGGTGCGCATAGGGAGCGGTGTATGGCGGCGGCTTCGTGGCGGGCGCGCCGGGCGATTTTGGCCTGGTGTCTGTATGACTGGGCGTTCAGCGCGTTTCCGACCGTCGTCACGACGTTCGTCTTCGCGACCTATTTCGTCCGTGCGGTGGCGCCGGACCCAGTATCCGGGGCGGCGTCCTGGGGTGCGGCGCAGTCCGCGGCCGGGCTCGTGCTCGCCGTGCTGGCGGCCCCCGTGGGCGCTCTCGCGGACGCGGCGGGCGGGCGGCGGCGGCTCTGGCTCGGCGTTTCGGCCGGGGTGATGGCCGTCTGCACCGCGCTGCTGTGGACGGTTGGTCCCGCACCTGGCTTCGTGCCGCGCGCGCTCCTGCTGGCGGCGGTCGGGACGGTCGCATTCGAGCTTGCGGGTATTTTCTACAACGCGATGCTGACCGACGTGGCGCCGCAAGGCCGGATCGGGGTCGTGTCGAGCCTTGCCTGGGGTTTCGGCTATATCGGCGGCCTCGCGTGCCTCGCGACGTGCCTCTACGGCCTGATACAACCCTCCGTGCCTCCGTTCGGGCTGGATCGGGCATCAGCAGAGCCGGTGCGGGCCGCCGCGCTCGCCGCCGCCGCTTGGACCGTCGTCTTCGGCTGGCCCGTCCTCATCTTTGCGCCACCAAACGAGTCGCGGCCCCGCCGCGCCGGGCTTCGCGTCATCCTTGCCGGCGCTGGCCGGGCGCTCGGCGCGCTCTGGAGAGCGGTCGTCCATGACCGCGTGCTCGGGCGGTTCCTGGTCGCGCGGATGCTCTATGCGGATGGACTGACGACGTTGTTCGCGTTCGGCGGGATCTACGCCGCCGGCACGTTCGGCATGGGCGCCCGCGAAGTTCTGCTGCTCGGGATCGCGCTCAACCTCGCGGCCGGGGTCGGCGCGATCCTCGCGGCTCTGATCGAGGACCGGGTCGGGCCGCGCACGGTCGTCGTCGCCGCCCTCGCATTGATGATCGTGTTCGGTGTCGCGATCTTGCTGGTCCACCGGCCGGCGAGTTTCTGGACGCTGGCGTGCGGTCTCGGCCTGTGCATCGGCCCGGCGCAGGCGAGCAGCCGCAGCTTCATCGCCCGCATCGCGCCGCCCAAGCGGCGGAATTCGCTGTTCGGCGCCTACGCGCTGTCGGGGCGCATCACCGGCTTCGTCGCCCCGGCGGCGCTGGCGGCCGTGACGGCGGCGAGCGGGAGCCAGCGCGTCGGCATGGGCGTCGTCGTCGTCTTCCTGGCTGCCGGGCTGCTCATGCTGCTCCGCGTCCCGTCACCACCGACCGATCCGCGCCGCCCGCGCGCGTGAGGCGACGAACGCCACCCACGCCGCCTGCGGCAGCAACAGGAGCGGCGGCAGCAGTGGCTTCACGTCGGGCGGTGCCGAGACGAACCACAGGCACACGATTCCGCCGAGCGCCGCGAATCCCCAATGAACGATGGCGATCGCGCGCGTCGGCACGCCGGACCGCTGCGCCACCTGATAGAGGTGACCGCGATGCGCCTCGGTCAGCCGCTCGCCGGCGAGTGCCCGGCGGATCAGCGTGAACAACACGTCGAACAGCACGCCCACCAGCAGCATCGGCACGATCAGGAATGACAGCTCGACCCTCTCGAACCGCGCCGCCGCGACGCCGAGCATGGCCAGCACGAAGCCGCAGAACTGGCTGCCGACATCGCCCATGAAGATGCGGGCGCGGGGCCAGTTGAAGGGTAAGAATCCGACCAAACCGGCGGCCAGCAGCACGGAAGCGAAATAGACAAACCAGCCGCCTTGTCCGGCAGCGATCGCGGCCAGGAACCCGGCGGCGACCAGCGACGTGCCGCCCGCGAGCCCGTCCAGCCCGTCGATGAAGTTCATCGCGTTGGTCGCGAACAGGATCCAC
>CAYSTX010000202.1:5001-7225 GCA_964434035.1 uncultured Acetobacteraceae bacterium | reverse complement strand
TCACCGCGTACGTCTCGAACAGGTCGGCCGCCATGCCGGCGCAGTCGCCGACGTTATCACCCACGTTATCGGCGATCACGGCCGGGTTGCGGGGGTCGTCCTCGGGGATGCCGGCCTCGACCTTGCCAACGAGGTCCGCGCCGACATCGGCGCCCTTGGTGAAAATGCCGCCGCCGAGACGGGCGAAGATCGAGATGAGGCTTCCGCCGAAACTCAGTGCGACCATCGCCTCCATCACCTGCCGCAGATCGTCGGGCGGGAGCGAGGCGCGGAGGGTGCCGTAATAGACCGAAACGCCGAGCAGCCCGAGGCCGACGACCAGTAGCCCGGTCACCGCACCCGACTTGAATGCGAGGTCGAGACCGGCGGCGAGGCCCTGTCGCGACGCCTGCGCCGTGCGGACGTTGGCGCGGACGGAGACGTTCATGCCAGCAAACCCGGCGGCACCCGAAAGCACGGCGCCGATCACGAAACCGATCGCGACCAGATAGCCGAGGGTCACGCCTAGGATGATCAGGATGACGATTCCGACAATGCCGATGGTGATGTATTGCCGATTGAGATAGGCGCGGGCGCCCTCCTGGACCGCGGCCGCGATCTCCTGCATCCGCGCCGTTCCGGCATCTGCGGCCAGCACCGCGCTACTGGTAACGACTCCATACGCGAGCGCCGCGAGGCCGCACGCAATCACCAGCAAAAAGGCTAGGATCATCCTGACGTTCCTTTCGGGACCGAACGCTTGTGCGCCCGGCGGTTTTCTTGGCTCCGTCGGTACGATGCCAGAGCGATCAAGCCGTAGCAATCAAGCCCGCGCCCGGTTCGGTCGGCGGCTCTTTGCGTAGCGCTTCTTGCATGGCCTAGTGCGACCTGACGCGGACGGGAGAGTGGCGGATGGCGACGAGTGCGGATCGGCAGGCCACGGGCTGGCAATTCTGGATCGACCGTGGCGGCACGTTCACCGACATCGTCGCCCGCGCGCCGGACGGCCATCTCTCGACGCATAAGCTGCTGAGCGAAAACCCGGGCCGCTACGATGACGCGGCGATTGCAGGCATCAAGCAGGCGCTCGGCGTCGCGTTCGACCAGAAGATCCCGCCGGGCATGGTCGCCGAGGTGAAGATGGGCACGACCGTCGCGACCAACGCGCTCCTCGAGCGCAAGGGCGAGCGGACCCTGCTGGTCGTCAATCGCGGCCTTGCCGACCTGCTGCGGATCGGCGATCAGGCGCGGCCCCGGCTATTCGACCTCAATGTCGTGCTGCCGCCGCTGCTGCATGAGCGCGTGGTCGAGGTCACCGGCCGCGTCGGCGCTGACGGCACCGAGATCGAGGCGCTGGACGAAGATGCCGCCCGCACCGCCTTCGCCGCCGCCCGCGCCGACGGCATCGGGGCCTGCGCGATCGCGCTGATCCACGCGTGGAAATATCCGGTGCAGGAACGGCGTCTCGCCGAGATCGCGCGCGAAGCCGGCTTCACTCAGATCAGCGCGAGCCATGCGGTGAGCCCGCTGCTGCGCCTCGTGCCGCGCGGCGACACGACCGTGGTGGACGCGTATCTCTCGCCTATCCTGCGCCGCTATGTCGATCGTGTCGCGGCATCGCTCGGCGGCACGCGGCTCTACTTCATGCAAAGCAGCGGCGCGCTCGCCGAGGCAGCTTCATTCGCGGGCAAGGACGCGATCCTGTCCGGCCCCGCGGGCGGCATCGTCGGGGCCGCGCGCACGGCGCGCATGGCCGGATTCGATCACGTCATCGGCTTCGACATGGGCGGCACATCGACTGACGTCGCGCTCTATGCCGGCGCCTATGAGCGGGCGTTCGAGACGCGGGTCGCGGGCGTGCGGGTGCGGGCGCCGATGATGGCGATCAACACGGTCGCGGCCGGCGGCGGCTCCATTCTGCATGCGGGCGGCGCACGCCTGTCGGTCGGGCCGGACAGCGCGGGCGCCAATCCCGGCCCGGCTTGCTATCGGCGCGGCGGGCCGCTGACGGTGACCGACGCCAACGTGATGGTCGGCAAGATCCAGCCAGCGCATTTCCCGCCGATCTTCGGCCCGAACGGCGACGATCCGCTCGATGCCGAAACGGTCCGCGCGCAGTTCGCTTCCCTCGCCGCGCAGATTGGCGGCACGCCGGAGGCAGTTGCCGAAGGATTCCTCCGTATTGCCGTCGCGAACATGGCGAACGCGATCAAGCAGGTCTCGACGCAGAAGGGGCAGGATCCGG
>CAYSTX010000202.1:0-4901 GCA_964434035.1 uncultured Acetobacteraceae bacterium | reverse complement strand
TGGCCGATCAGGGCGCTGACACGGCACGGATCACCGTGCGCCAGACGCTCCACATCCGCTACGCGGGGACGGAGGCGTGGCTGCCCGTATCGCTCGGGCCCGACGATGACGTGGCAAGCCTCGCCGAGGCGTTCGCGGCGGCGCATCGCGCGCGGTTCGGCTTCGTCTCACCCGACCGCGCGCTGATCGCCGAGACGGTCGCCGTCGAGGCGGTCGCGGCCGGTGCGAACATCGACGAGCCGACCCAGCCGCCCCGCACCGAGGGCGCACCCGCGCCGATTGATACGGTGTCCGTCTGGACCGGCGGCGCTCGTCACGCGACACCCGTGTTCGACCGCGACACGCTCCACCCTTCCGATCGCCTCATCGGCCCGGCGCTGATCCGCGAGGCGAATGCGACGACGATGGTCGAGCCCGGCTGGTCCGCCGAGGTCACGCCGCGCAACCATCTTATCCTGCGCCGCGTCCGCGCTGCGGCGACCACGGAAGAAGCGGCTGATCCGCGACCGGACCCCGTGCTGCTCGAGCTGTTCAATAACCTCTTCATGCACGTCGCCGAACAGACCGGCATCGTGCTGCAGAACACGTCGCAGAGCGTCAACATCAAGGAGCGGCTCGACTTCTCCTGCGCGATCTTCGACGCTGACGGACGGCTCGTCGCCAACGCGCCGCACGTGCCGGTGCATCTCGGCGCGATGGGCGAAAGCGTGCGGACCGTGCTCGGAGCGCGGCGCGGAACGCTGCGGCCCGGCGACGTCATTGCGCTCAACAACCCGTCGAACGGCGGGACGCATCTGCCGGACGTAACGGTCATCACGCCGGTCTTCGCGCCGGACGGACAAGAGCTGCGCTTCTTCGTCGCGAGCCGCGGGCACCACGCCGATATCGGCGGCCTCACGCCCGGCAGCACGCCGCCGAACAGCCGCACGCTGGAGGACGAGGGCGTGGTGATCGACGACTTTCTGCTCGTCGATGCGGGCAATTTCCGCGAGGCCGCGTTTCGCGCGCTGCTGACCGGCGCGAAGTATCCCGCGCGCAGCCCCGAGGTCAACATCGCCGACATCAAGGCGCAGGTCGCCGCCAACGAATTCGGCGTGCAGGAACTCGGCCGCGTCGTTGCCCGCTACGGCTGGCCGACAGTTGCCGCGTATATGCGGCATGTGATGGACAACGCCGCCGAAAGCGTGCGGCAGGTGATCTCGCGCATCCATGACGGCACGTACGATTACCGCATGGATGACGGCAGCCTGCTCCGCGTCGCCGTGCGCGTCGATCGGACGGCGCGTCGGGCCGTGGTTGATTTCACCGGTACCGGCGCGCAGCATGCCGATAATTTCAACGCGCCGCCGGCTGTCACGCGCGCCGCCGTGCTCTACTGCTTCCGCTGCCTCGTCGCCGCCGACATCCCTCTCAACGACGGCTGCCTCGTTCCGATCGACATCATTATCCCACCCGGCACCTTCCTCTCGCCACGGCCGGGCGCGGCGGTGGTCGCCGGCAACACCGAGGTGAGCCAGGCGGCTTGCAACGCGCTCTTCGGCGCGCTCGGCGTGGTCGCGTCGGCGCAGGCCACGATGAACAACGTGCTGTTCGGCGACGCGACGCACCAATACTACGAGACCGTCTGCGGCGGGTACGGCGCCGGCCCCGACTTCGACGGCGCGAGCGCGGTGCAGACGCACATGACCAACACGCGCATGACGGACCCGGAGGTGCTGGAGCTGCGCTATCCAGTGCGCCTCGAACATTTTGGCATCCGGCGCGGTTCGGGCGGCGCCGGAAAGCATCGCGGCGGTGACGGCGCGATAAGGCGGCTGCGGTTTCTCGCACCAATGCTCGCCGTCATCGTCTCCTCCCGCCGTAATGTCGCGCCGTTCGGCATGGCGGGCGGTGCGCCGGGCGCAGTTGGCCTGCAATGGGTCGAGCGTGTCGACCGCACGCGCGAGTCGATGGGCGGCGTCGATCAGGCCGTCCTCGGCGCCGGCGATCTGTTGCATCTGGAAACACCGGGCGGTGGTGGCTACGGCGTGCCGGACGCCGACTGATCGGCCGGATCAGACGCCGCTTAATGTAGTTTCACCTGCGGCGCATGCCGCCGATGCAGGCTGCGCGCCAGCGTGTTTGTCGCAACATACCAGCCGCCATGCAGCGCCAGCTCGTGCATCTTGTAGAGCGAGCGATACATGAGCCGCGCGAACAGCCCCTCGATGAACATGCTCCGCCCCTCGATAAAGCCCATCAGACTGCCGACGGTCGAATAGCGGCCGAGCGACACCAGGGAACCGAAGTCGCGATACGTGTACGGCCGCAGCTTCGCGCGAGCGAGCCGCCGCTCCATCTCGCGCGCGAGGTGGGACGCCATCTGATGCGCCGCCTGCGCGCGTGGCGGCACCGGCGTCGAGAACCCCGGCCGCGGCGCCGCCGCGCAGTCGCCGATCGCGAAGATATCCGGGTCGCGCGTCGTCGACAGGTCGGGATTGACGACAAGCTGATTGCTGCGCGTGACCTCGAGCCCGTCGAGATCGCGCAGCACGTCCGGCCCTTTCACGCCCGCCGCCCATACGACCAACTCCGCCGGGATCAACTCGCCGCCATCGAGCACGACGCCGTCCGCACGCACCTCGGCGACGCGCGCATTCGTTTGCACTTCGACCCCCTGCTCGCGCAGCAGCTTCAGCACGGATTCCGACATCCGCTCCGGCAGTGCCGGCAGAATGCGCGGCGCGGCCTCGATCAGGTTGATGCGGATGTCGCGCTCGGGGTCCACGCGGTCGAGGCCGTACGCGACGACCGCGCGCGCTGTGCGGTGCAGCTCGGCGGCGAGCTCAGTGCCGGTCGCGCCCGCGCCGATGATCGCGACGTGGAGCTGTCCCGGCCGGATCGGCTCGTCCTGCGCGTGGGCGCGGATGCAGGCGTTGACCAGCCGCCGATTGAACCGTGCGGCCTGCTCCGGCGTCTCAAGCGGGATCGCGAACTCGGCTGCGCCCTTGGTGCCGAAATCGTTGGTGACGCTACCGATCGCGATGATCAACGTGTCGTACGGAATGTCGCGTGCGGGCGTAATTTCCCGCCCCTCGTCGTCGATCGCAGCGGCGAGCTTTACCAGCCGATGCGCCCGGTCGAGCCCAATCATTTCGCCGTAGCGATAACGGAAATGATGCTCGAATGCGTGGCTGAGGTAGTCAACCTCATGCTCGCCCGGGTCCATGCTGCCGGCCGCGACGGCGTGCAGCAGCGGCTTCCACAGATGCGTGCGCGACCGTTCGACCAGCGTGATCGAAGCGCGCTTCCGGCGGCCCAGCGTGCGGCCGAGCGTTGTCGCGAGCTCGAGGCCCGCCGCGCCGCCACCGACGATGACGATGCGGTGCGGCTTACCTTCCAACGGCGGCGCCGTGGTGGGGCCGGAATCGGTCGCTTCCGCCCCGGTCGTCACGGTCACCGTCTCATCCATAGCCCGAACCTCGTCACCTCAATGACGCAAATGGAAGCACGAAGCGCCGCCCGCGCGAACCGCGATTTTACGGAGTCGCCGTCCGTTCCGCAGGCGGATATCGGCGAAGAATGACGAGCATCACCAGCATCGCGGGAACCGCCGCGAAAAGGCAGAGCGTGTAAAACCACACCCACCCGAGCGCCTGCGCGAGCACGCCGGACAAGCCGCCGACGGTACGGAGCGCCACCGCCGCGAGAGAAGACAGCAGCGCATACTGCGACGCGGTGAACGCCGGCGCACAAAGTCCGGACAGGTACGTAATGAACGCCGCGTCCGCCATGCCCTCGGCGAACGCTTCCGCAACGACGACGCCGTAGAGCACCGGCGTCTGCCCCGGGGAGACGGCGAGCCAGAGATAGAGCGCCATCGCCGCCGTCTGCACCGTGCCGGTCGCGAGCAGCGCCCGCCCGACGCCGAGCCGCGCAACCGCGATGGCGCCGATCGCCGTGCCGGCGAACGTCGCCCCCATGGAGGGGAAACCAACGGCGGCCGCGATGTGCGCTCGGTCGAAGCCAAGCGACTGATAGAACGGCGCCGTCATCACCCCGGCCAGCGCCTCACCGAGCTTGAACAGCACGACGAAGGCGACGATCACCACCGCCCCCGGCCGGCGGCGAAATTCCGCCAGTGGCGCCACCAGGGCGTCCCGAACCTTCGCCAACCAGCCGCCCGCGACGGCAATGGCCGCCCGCACCGACGGCTCCGGCGCAAGCCACGTGACCAGCGGTGACAGCGCGAGCAGCGCCGCGACGCCGAGCAAAGCCACATGCCAGCCAAGCGGCTTTGAGACGGCGATCGCGGCCGAACCCGACACCAGCAGCGCTGCGCGATAGCCCCAGACGTAGGCAGCCAAGGCGGCGCCCTGCCGGCGCAGCGGATACGTCTCAATGCGCCAGGCGTCGACGATGATGTCCTGACTCGCCGACAGGAACGCGACCACCGCCGCGAGCCCGACGGAGACGAGCGGCGCGGCGATCGGGTCCGACAGCGCAAGGAGGAATGCGGCGATCGCCAGCGCGGGCTGCACCGCCAAGAGCCAGCCGCGCCGCCGCCCTGCCCGCGCTAGAAACCCCGGCGGGCGGACATGGTCGAACGCCGGCGACCATAGGAATTTCAGCGTGTAGGCGAGGCCGATATTGGCCGTAAGCCCGATAACGGCGAGCGACGCGCCGCCGCTGCTCATCCAGAGCCGGAAGGTGAAGCCCGACAGCGGCAGCGGCAGGCCCGACGCCGCCCCGAACGCCGCCATCAGCCATAGCGGGGCCGAGGACGGAGCCAGGGCGCGGTCGGTGGCTGCGATCAGGCTGCCGCCTCGCTCTCGGCGCGGCGGTCGGCGCGCTTGCGCTCATGCGGGTCGAGGTACCGCTTGCGCAGCCGCACGGCGCTCGGTGTCACCTCAACCAGCTCG
>CAYSTX010000201.1:0-7236 GCA_964434035.1 uncultured Acetobacteraceae bacterium | reverse complement strand
AAGGCGCGCGGTCTGCCGGTCTACAAGCTACTCGGAGGCGGGCATCGCACCGAGTTCGAGTTGCTTACTAATCTATACCACAAGACGCCTGAGGCGATGGCTGCGGCATCCGAGGAGTATGTCGCCAAAGGCTTCAAGGGGCTGAAGATCAAGGTCGGCGACGTGCTCCTCGCCGAAGGATGGCGACGCGACCATCTGGAGAACGAACTCGCAAAGCTCCGTGCTGCGCTCGACGTCGTTCCGCGCGACGTCTACATCGACGCCGACGCCAACCAGGGCTGGCGCAGCGCGAAGTGGACGGTGAGCGTCCTCGAGCGCTTTGCCGGACATGACAACCTCTCGATCGAGCAGCCCCTCGGCTATGCCGACCTCGAGGGTGCGGCCTTCGTGCGGGCACATGCCCGTGTCCCCGTCATCCTCGACGAGTCCGTGTGGTCGCCGGAAGCCGCGATGCAGATCATCCGCATGGGCGCCTGCGATCGCATAGTCCTCAAACTCAATCGGCTGGGGGGCTTCTTCCCGGCGCAACAGACGATCGCGATCTGCGAAGCGGCCGCTGTCGGCGTCAGCGTCGATACCAACCCGTACACGATTGTCGGCGACACGGCCTGCTGCCACATCGCGGCAACGACCAAGTATGCCTATCCTGTCGATTGCGAGGGACACGTCTCGTTCCTCCATCTCGGGGAGCCGAGTCCGTTCCGCGGTGGCATTACCTTCAAGGCGGGACACGCGAAACTGCCCGACGCCCCGGGTCTCGGGGTCGATGCGGACTGGCCGGAGCTCGAGCGGCGCCAGAAGGGACGCGACGCCGCGAAACCGTCTGCTTGACAGTTCAGAGAAGCGAACGAACAGTAAATAGCTGCAGCCGGCCCCGGCCGAGCAGAACGATAATCGAGGAGTCTGGCACCGAAGCGTAACCGTCAATCAAAGGGAGGAAGCCGTGAAGTCGCCCCTGTTGATGTCTGCCGTCGCAGCCCTGGTGCTGCTCGGCAGTGTACCCGCGTTCGCCGACATGAACATCGGCACCGCCGGTCCGCTCTCTAATGCTGAGGCTCTGTTCGGCAAGACGTGGCAGAACGGCATGCAGCTCGCGATCAACGAGGCGAACGCCGCGGGCGGCGTCAACGGTCAGAAGGTGGCGCTCGTGCGCCAGGACGATCAGGGCGATCCTAAGCAGGGCACGCTGATCGCCCAGAAATTCTGCGACGATGCTTCGGTCTTGGCAGTGATCGCCAACTTCAACAGCGGCGTCACCATTCCCGCGTCCGACGTCTACAACCGCTGCGGCATGCCGCAGGTCACCAACTCGTCGAATCCCAAGATAACGGCAGCTGGCTACCAGAACCTCTTTCGGCCGATCGCCAACGACTTCATGCAGGGCGCAGCGCCGGCGACCTATGCACTGAAGACGCTCGGCGCCAAAAGCGCCGCGATCGTCCACGATAAGCAGGCCTTCGGCCAGGGCGTGGCCGACGTGTTCAAGGCCGATTTCGAGAAGGGAGGCGGTAAGGTCACCTCCTACTCGGGCGTCGTCGCCACCGACGTCGACTTCTCCGCGCTGATCACCAAGATCAAGACGGAGAACCCGGATGTCGTTTACTATGGCGGAACGATGCCGGCGGTTGGGCTCTTCCTCAAGCAGCTGCGCGAGCTCGGCCTCAAGAGCGCGTTCTTTGCCGCCGATCCCGCCTTCCTCCCCGACCTCATCACCACGGCGGGCGCCCCCAATGCCGAGGGCGCAATCGTCTCCTTCCAGGCCCCGCCCTATAACTCCGGCCCCAAGCTCGTGAAGTTTGCGGCGGACTACAAGAAGGCGTTCAACGAGGAGCCGGGTCCCTATTCAGCCTATGGCTACAATGAGGCAGCGATCATTCTGGGCGCCATGAAGCGGGCCGGAGGGAGTCCCACGAGGGCGGCGATCGTCAAAGAGCTGCGGGCCACCAACTACGACGGGCTCCTGGGCAACGTCGCCTTCGACGAGAAGGGCGAGCTCAAGGAGCCGTCGCTCTTCCTCTACAAGGTGCACAACGGCAAGTTCGTCCTCGAATGGCCGAAGCCCGCATCCTGATCGGCAGGAAGAGGGGCCGGCGTCTCCGGTGCCAGCGCTCGGCTGAGCCGCACTGCTCCGGCAGTCGGCTCAGCCACTGGCTCTCGCGGACCGCACCATGGCGGGATTCCTTCTCCAGCAGCTGGTGAACGCTCTGACGATCGGCGCCATCTACGCGCTGATCGCGCTCGGCTACACCATGGTCTACGGCGTGCTGCGCCTCATCAACTTCGCGCACAGCGAGCTGTTCATGCTGGGCGCCCACATCGCCTATTTCCTGCTCGCGGCGGCGACCATCTATACCGGCGGGGCGGCTCTGACCCTTCTGCTGCTTCTCGTCTTTGTGGCAACCTTCATCGTCGTCGGCCTGCTCGGCGTCGGCATCGAGGCGGCGGCGTACCGGCCGCTGCGCCACGCCTCGCGCCTCGCGCCGATGCTAAGCGCTCTCGGCGTCTCCATCGTCCTGCAGAACGCCGTGATGCTGTTCGTCAGCCGAAGGCCGCTACCCTTCCCGGCTTTCCTGCCGCCGATCTCGTTCGAACTCGGCGGCGCCATCGTGTCGGTGAAGCAACTCTTCATCGTCGGCTTCTCGACGCTGCTGATGATCGGGCTGTCATGGTTCGTCAACGCGACGAGCTTTGGCGTGCGTATTCGCGCCGTGTCGGAGAGTCTGCAGACCGCGCAGCTTCTCGGCATCAATATCAATGTCCCGATCAGCCTCATCTTCTTCATCGGACCCGGCCTCGGTGCCGTCGCGGGTATCCTCTATTCGAGCTACTACGGGATTGCAGTCTTCAGCATGGGATTCGTCGTCGGCCTCAAGGCCTTCACTGCGGCCATTCTCGGTGGCATCGGCAGCATTCCCGGCGCGATGCTCGGCGGCTTCGCCCTCGGCCTCCTCGAGACCTTTGGCACTGGGCTGCTGCCGATCGTATCGGCCGGCAGCATCGGCACCGAGTATCGCGACATCTTCTCGTTCTCGGTGCTCGTGCTCGTTCTCCTCTTCCGCCCCTCGGGCCTGCTCGGCGAGGCGGTGACCGAGGAGGGCATGGTGTACAAGCGTGACTTCTGACCGCGCGGCTTTCGGCGCCGCGGCAGCAGGCGCGCCGGCCATGGCGCGGCTCGGCCGGGCGCGCGCCGTCGCGATCCTCCTCGCCTTGCTTGTCGCCACTTCTATCGCCGTCCTCAACGCCCCGACCTACTACGTCCGTGTCGTCGACATGGCGCTGATCTACGTCCTACTCGGCACCGGCCTGAATATGGTCATCGGATATGCCGGGCTGCTCGATCTCGGTTTTGTCGCATTCTACGCGATCGGCGCGTACAGCTACGCGATCCTGGCGAGCGGCCAGTTCAACATTCACATGCCCTTCGCCCTCGTGCTGGTCATCGGCGGCGCGCTCGCCGGGCTCGCCGGGGTCCTGCTCGGGATCCCCGTCCTGCGCCTGAGGGGCGACTATCTTGCTATCGTAACGCTCGGTTTTGGCGAGATCGTCCGGCTGCTGCTCAACAACCTCGACTGGCTGACCAACGGTCCGCAAGGGATCTCGCGCATCGACGAACCGCGGATGCTCGGCTTCGCCCTCGCCACGCCACAGGACTTCTTCTGGCTGCTGCTGCCGCTGGTCGCGGTCGCCTTCACCCTCGTCTGGCGGCTCGAATGCTCGATCCTCGGGCTCGGCTGGGCGGCCATTCGCGAGGATCAGGACGCGGCGCGCGGCATCGGGATCAACACCACGTTTGCGAAACTCTTGGCATTCGGGCTCTCGGCCACGCTCGGCGGCGTTGCCGGGGTCGTCTTCGCCGCGTTGCAGCGTTTCGTCGATCCCGTCAGCTTCAGCTTCTGGGAATCGTTGACCGTGGTCCTCATCATCGTGATCGGCGGCCTGGGCAACCTCGTCGGCGTTGCGGTTGGGGCGGCGGCGCTCATCGTCCTGCCCGAGCTGCTGCGCAACTACGCCGAGTACCGCATGCTCCTCTACGGCGCCGGGCTTGTTGCCGTCATCCTCGTCCGCCCGCGGGGCCTCATCGACCGTCGCTACGACCCCGCGTGGCTCATGGAACGGCTAGGCTGGCGATGACCCTGCGATTCGAGAACGCAACCAAGCGCTTCGGCGCGCTCGTCGCCATCGATGGGGTGACGCTGGATTTCTCGCCCGGCCGCATCTACTCCGTGATCGGACCGAACGGCGCAGGGAAATCCACGCTCATCAACATGGCGGCCGGCTCCTATGCCGTCACGACTGGACGCATCCTGCTCGACGGGATCGAGTTGCAGAGCCTCAAGAAGCACCAAATCGCGCAGGCCGGCGTCGCTCGCACTTACCAGAACATCCGGCTCTTCGACGGCATGACCGTGTTGCAGAACCTTGAGGTCAGCCTCTTCACCGAGTTCATCGGCATGGCCTGGGCGGAAGTGTTGCTGCCGGGAGCAGCACGCCGCTCGAAGGCGGCTCGCGTCGATCGCTGTCGTGCCGAACTCGCGCGGTTCGGTCTCGAACGGGTCGCGGAGGCGATGGCGGGCGATCTCGCCTATGGCAACCAGAAGCTGCTCGAAATCGCCCGGGCGGTGATCATTCGGCCCAAGCTGCTCATGCTCGACGAGCCCGCGGCCGGGCTGAACCACGTCGAGACGGAGAGTCTCAAGCGCCGTCTCCGTGAGCTGATGCGTCCCGATCTCATCATGCTCATCGTCGAGCACGACATGAGTCTCGTCATGGCACTCTCGGACCACATCTACGTCCTTCACCAGGGCAAGGTGCTGTTTGCCGGTAGCCCGCAGGAGGTGCAGGCAAACCCCGCAGTACAGGAGGCCTATCTTGGCAGCCCCGGAGAGATCGACCAGATCCGTGACACTGCTCGCCGTCGAGCAAATCGAGTCAGGGTACGGGCGCACTCGGATATTGAAAGGCGTCGACCTCGAACTGCTTGACGGCGAGGTTGTCGCGGTGATCGGCCCAAACGGGGCCGGCAAATCAACGCTGCTCAAGACCATCAGCGGGCTGACCACCGTGCATGCTGGCTCCGTCCGCTTCGCCGGGGAGACGATAACGCGTCGCCCAGCCTACCGCATCACCCGTTCCGGTCTTGGTCACTGTCCCGAAGGACGGCGCATCTTCCAACGGCTCACAGTCGAAGAAAACCTCGTTGCCGGCTACATCCCCGGCCGCGGCCGCAGCTACGCGGAGCTGCGCGATGTCGCATTCGCGATGTTTCCCATCCTGGCCGAGCGGCGGGCCGGGCTTGCCAGTCAGTTGTCAGGCGGGCAGCAGCAGATGCTGGCCGTTGCGCGCGCCTTGATGGGAGCACCGCGCCTCCTGATGCTGGACGAGCCATCGTTGGGCTTGGCGCCCCGGATCGTGAACCAGATTCTCGAGACGATCCTCCGCCTCGCGGAGTCGGGGGTGAGCATCCTTCTCGTCGAGCAGAACGTGAATTTCGCGCTCGAGATCTGCGACTACGCCTATGTGCTTGAGAACGGCGTTTGCTCGCTGGCCGGCCCGGGAACCAAGCTGCTTGCGGACCCGCAACTACGGGAAGCCTATCTTCCGAAGGTCTAACAAAACAGCGGGCGGCACGGTCACGCCTTCGCCGAAAGGCTAACGCCCGGTCCGCGACTCTCCATCGCATTCACGGCAGCCAACGTCTCGGCGGTCAATCTGCAACAAAATTGTTGCTCGTGTAATCCGATTGGTGTGCGTCCCGCCTGGTTTCCGCTATGATGGCCTCCCGATCTCGCACGCAACGTTGCGGGACGCGCGCCTGGCGAACTTCGTCACGGCCACGGTGGGTGCGGCCACGGATCGTGGTGAACCGACGTTGAGAAAGGCCAGACATGTCGCTCTTCCATGGGCTTTCAGCCTTCCCCATCACCCCTGCCGATGAGCACGGCCATGTGGACACCGAGGCCCTCGCCACGCTGTTGCACCGTCTCGTCGTCGCCGAGGTGGATTCGATCGGGCTACTCGGCAGCACTGGGACATACGCCTATCTGACGCGGTCGCAGCGGCGCCGCGCGGTTGAAGCCGCGGTCGAGTGCGTTGGCGGCCGCGTCCCGATCATCGTCGGGATCGGTGCCCTTCGCACGACCGACGCGCAGGATCTGGCCCGCGACGCGCAGGCGGCCGGAGCCGACGGGCTGTTGCTCGCGCCGGTTTCATACACGCCCCTCACGAACGAGGAGGTCTTTCAGCACTTCGCTGCGGTGGCGGGCGCGACCGACCTCCCGCTTTGCATCTACAACAATCCGGCCACGACCCACTTCGCCTTCAGCGACGAGCTTACCGCGCGTCTCAGCGCCGTTCCGCGAATCGTCGCGGTCAAGAACCCCGCGCCGTCGCCCTCTGACGCGGCGGCCAAGGTCGATGCCCTGCGCAGGCAGCTGCCGACCGACTTCGCGATTGGCTACAGCGGCGACTGGTACGCGGCCGCCGCCGTTATGGCGGGCGGGGTTGCCTGGTACAGCGTGCTCGGCGGCCTCCTGCCTGATCCGTCGTTGGCACTCCTGCGCGCGGCGCAGGCCAAGGATGTGGCCGAGGTGCGCCGGATTGACGAGGCGCTCGAGCTGTTCTGGGATCTGTTCAAGGAATTCGGCAGCCTGCGCGTGGTGTACGCGGCGGCCAACCTGTTGGGCCTGACCAATGCGCAGCCACCCAGACCCATACTCCCGCTCGGTGCGGCCGAACGGGAGCGCATCGAGCTCGCGCTGGCCGGAAGTGACCGAGTCAAGAGGCGCTAGCGAAGTTTCGTTTGAAATAGAAGGGGCAGTTGATGGACAACAGCGTGGATCGACCAGATTGGTCGACCATCCCGGCTCCCGTTGACGATGGAGGGGCGGATCATCTCCGATGGATGAGTCTCCCGTCGGTTTCGCTTCTCGCAACAGACGGCCGAATGATCGACCTGTCCGCCTGTCCCGGCCGGACAGTCGTATACGCATATCCTCGGACCGGGCGGCCCGGCATTCCCAATCCTGAAGGATGGGACATGATCCCCGGCGCCCGCGGATGCTCACCGCAGTCCTGTGCATTCAGGGATCATTTTTCGGAACTAAAGCAGTTGGGCGTCAGCCAGCTTTACGGCCTTTCGACGCAGGATACGGCGTATCAGCGTGAAGCAGCCGATCGGCTGCACTTGCCGTTCCCGCTCCTGTCTGACCAAAATCTCGAGCTTACGCGCGCCGTAAA
>CAYSTX010000200.1:1734-7251 GCA_964434035.1 uncultured Acetobacteraceae bacterium | reverse complement strand
GTCTGCGGCCCAAGACGCTGCCAGTCCTCAAGCGAATGCTCGACCCCCATGTGGCGGGCGATTGCGACCATGTGGATCGGGCAGTTGGAGCTGGCGCCAAGTGCCGCGGCGGCGACCACCGCGTTTTCGAACGCCGCGCGGGTCATGATGTCGGACGGGCGCAAGTTCTCATGCACCATGCCGACGATCCGCCGCCCGGTCTCGTACGCCATCCAGCCACGCTCCCGGTACGGCGCCGGGATCGCGGCACAGCCGGGCAGCGACATGCCGAGCGCCTCGGCCAGCGCGTTCATGCTGCTGGCCGTGCCCATCGTGTTGCAGTGGCCGATCGACGGCGCCGAGCTTGCCGCCATCTGCATGAACTCTTCGGCCGTGATCTTGCCCTCGGCCAGCATCTTGCGGCCTTCCCAGACGATCGTGCCGGAGCCGGACAGGCGGCCCCGCCACCAGCCGTCGAGCATCGGCCCGCCGGAGAGGACGATCGATGGAATGTTCACGGTCGCCGCACCCATCAGGCACGCGGGCGTCGTCTTGTCGCAGCCAGTCGTCAGCACGACGCCGTCGATTGGGTAGCCGTGCAGCACTTCGACGAGGGACAGGTAGGCGAGGTTGCGGTCGAGCGCCGCGGTCGGCCGTTTGCCCGTCTCCTGGATCGGATGGATCGGAAACTCGAGCGGCACGCCGCCGGCGTCGCGGATGCCATCGCGGACGCGGCTGGCGAGCTCCATGTGGTGGCGGTTGCAGGGCGACAGGTCCGAGCCCGTCTGCGCGATGCCGATGATCGGCCGGCCGGAGCGGAGTTCCTCCGGCGTGATGCCGTAGTTCATGTAACGCTCGAGGTAGAGCGCCGTCATCCCTGGGTTGTGCGGGTCGTCAAACCAGCGGCGGCTCCGCAGGCGCTTGTCCTGTCCCTCGGTGTTGCTTGTCATTTGCCGCCTCCCTTCGCGTTCGCCGGCGCACGATGGTCGCGCGGCGGCGAAGGGTCAATCGGCGGTCGAGCGCCGCGCATCGCGGATTGCATCGCGCCAGCACTCCGGCCACGCTCCGGCCGCACAACGCATGGGCGGCAAGGGATGAGACGATGAACGGCGCGGAAAGCTTGGTCCACTCACTGTTGGCGAGCGGCGTCGACACGTGCTTCGTCAATCCGGGCACCAGCGAGATGCATTTCGTCGCGGCCCTCGACCGCATCCCGGGGATGCGTTGCGTGCTCGGCCTGTTCGAGGGCGTCGTGACCGGTGCGGCTGACGGCTATGGGCGGATGGCGGGAAAGCCGGCCGCGACGCTGCTGCACTGCGGCCCGGGCCTCGCGAACGGCCTCGCCAACCTGCACAACGCCCGCCGCGCCCAAACGCCGATCGTCAACATTGTCGGCGATCAGGCGACGTATCACCGCCCTCTCGACGCGCCGCTGACGGCCGATACCGAGGGCTGGGCGCGCCCCGTCTCCGGCTGGGTGCGGACGGCGATGAGTTCGGCGACGGTCGGGTCGGACGCCGCGGTCGCGGTGCAGGCAGCCCGCAGTGCGCCCGGACAGATTGCGACGCTGATCCTGCCCGCCGACACCGCCTGGAACGAGGGCGGCGTGGTCGCGCCCGCCCTGCCGACCGTGGCGTGGCCGGCCGCCTCGCCGGACGCCGTTGAACGCGCAGCGCGGATGCTGCAGGCGTCCGGCCAGTCCACGGTTCTTGTTCTCGGTGCCGGCGCGCTGACCGAGGCGGCGCTGCTGACGGCGCACCGGATCGCGGCGGCGACGGGTGCCCATCTCATCGCGCAGGGCTCGGTCGCACGGATGGCGCGCGGGCGTGGGCGGGTGCCGGTCGAACGCGTGCCGTATGTGGTGGATCAGGCAGTCGCGGCGCTGGCCCGGTTCTCGAACGTGATTCTTGTCGGCGCCGGACAGCCGACGGCGTTCTTCGCCTACCCGAACAAGCCCGGCTACCTGACCGCGCCCGGCGCCACGGTCGATATCCTGGCGCGGCCTGAGCAGGACTCGGCCGACGCGCTCCTCCGCCTCGCCGACACGCTCGGAGCGCCTGCTGTCGCCGTGCCCGACGCCGGCCCGACTGCCGAGGCGGCGCGCGGCGCGCCGAAGCCTGAGGCGGTGGCGCGTACGCTCGCCGCGACGATGCCCGACAACGCGGTCGTCATCGACGAGGCCGTGAGTTTCGGCCGCGGCTTCTTCCCCAACACGTATGCGGCCCCGCCGCATGACTGGCTGCAGATCATGGGCGGCGCCATCGGCTGCGGCATGCCGCTCGCGACCGGGGCGGCAATCGGCGCACCCGGACGGCGCGTCGTCAACCTGCAGGCCGACGGCTCGGCGATGTACACTCTGCAGGCGCTCTGGACGCAGGCGCGCGAGAAGCTCGACGTGACGACGATTATCCTCTCGAACCGCCGCTACGCGATCCTGCAGGGCGAGCTCGCCAATGTCGGCGCCAATCCCGGCCGCACCGCGCTCGACATGATGGATCTCTCCCGCCCCGACCTCGATTGGCCGTCGCTCGCCGCCGGCATGGGGGTCGAGGCGGCCCGGACGGAGACGTGCGAGGGGCTGGCCGACCTTGTGAGCAGCGCCAACCGCCGGAAGGGACCGTTCCTGATTGAGCTGGTGATCTGACCGAAGCGCCGAAGTTTACACTAGACAGGCGGCGCGCGCGGGTTTAACAGCGCCGCCTTCATCGGAACGCGGGAGACGGGGCCGCCCCTTGGCGGATGCCGTCGTTTGGACCGCGGTTCCCCGCGTTGAGGGGATTTAGCGTGGCTAAGAAAGTCGTCGGCTACATCAAGCTGCAGATTCCGGCCGGCAAGGCGAACCCGTCGCCGCCCGTCGGACCCGCCCTTGGCCAGCGCGGCCTCAACATCATGGCGTTCTGCAAGGAATTCAACGCGGCCACGCAGCAGCTCGAGCCCGGGATGCCGATTCCCGTGGTGATCACGGCGTTCGCCGACCGCACCTTTAGCTTCGTCACGAAGACGCCGCCGAACACCTACTTCCTCAAGAAGGCGGCGAAGGTCACGAAGGGCACGACGACGCCGGGCAAGGGAGCCCCCGTCGGCCGCGTGACGATGACGCAGCTGCGCGAGATCGCGGCCGAGAAGATGAAGGATATGAACGCGAACGACGTCGACGGCGCGGTCCGCATGCTGGCCGGTTCCGCCCGCTCGATGGGCCTGACTGTGGTGGAGGGCTGATCGAGATGGCAACCGCTCCGAAGACCATCGTCCGCCGGGCCAAGACCAAGCGCATGCGCGCCGCCCAGGCAGCCGTCGATCGCGACCGCTCGTATGCACTCGACGAGGCGCTGGGCATCCTGAAGGCGAATGCGAAGGCCAAGTTCGACGAAACCATCGAGATGTCGATGAATCTCGGCATCGATCCGCGCCATGCCGACCAGATGGTGCGTGGCCTCGTCGTGCTGCCGAACGGCACCGGCAAGACCGTCCGCGTCGGCGTCTTCGCGCGTGGGCCGAAGGCCGTCGAGGCGACCGAGGCCGGGGCCGACGTCGTTGGCGCTGAGGATCTGGCCGAGAAGGTGCAGGCGGGCGAGATCGCGTTCGACCGCTGCATCGCGACGCCGGACATGATGGCCCTCGTCGGCCGGCTCGGCAAAATCCTCGGGCCCCGCGGCCTGATGCCGAACCCGAAGCTCGGCACGGTCACGATGGACGTGAAGGGCGCCGTGCAGGCGGCCAAGGGCGGTCAGGTGGAATTCCGCGCCGAGAAGGCCGGGATCGTGCATGCCGGCATCGGCAAGGCGAGCTTCCCGGCCGAGCGTCTGGCGGAAAACGCCCGCGCCCTCGCCGACGCGATCCAGCGCGCGAAGCCCACCGGCGCCAAGGGCACGTATGTGCAGAAGGTTTCGCTCAGCTCCACCATGGGGCCGGGCATTCGGGTTGATGTTGGGAGCCTGACGCCGACCAGCGGCGGCTGATTACCGACAACGGATTTCGAATACGCCGCGTCCGGTGGGCGCGGTGGGCAGGAGCGGCGTTCGCGCCGTCTCCGACCTGTCCAAGACCGCACGTTACCCGCCCCTTCCGGCCTCGGCCGGGTTCAGGCGGGCACCAAGGGACGAGATAGTTCGTCCGCGCGCGAAAGACGGGGCCAGAGGATCAGGCGGGGCGCGCCCGGCAGCGGGCGCGTCACGCAGGGCTTTGGTTGTTCCGGCTTGATGAGGGTTCGGCGCCACGCGGCGGCGGGGCCTCGGGACAGGCGAACCGGGCTTTCGGCGGGACCATGGTCCAGCTGTCAGCCTATGGGCAACCCGGCTCGGGGCGCGCACAGCGTGTCCCCGCGCCAGACGGAGACGGGATTTGGACCGTACGGAGAAGCAGGCGTTCGTGGCTTCGCTCGGGACGGTGTTCGCCGAGACGTCGATGGTGGTCGTCACCCAGAACAAGGGTCTGACGGTCGCCGAAGTGACGGATCTGCGGCGCCGGATGCGGGCGGCAGGGGCCACGTTCAAGGTTGCGAAGAACCGGCTGGCCAACCTCGCCCTCGAGGGGACCCGGTTCGACGGCATCAAGCCAATGCTGAAGGGTCCGACCGCGCTTGCGTGGTCGACGGATCCGGTGGCGGTGGCAAAGGCGGCCGTCGAGTTCGCCAAGACCAACGAGAAATTCGTGCTGATCGGCGGCGCGCTCGGAACCCAGACGCTCGATGCGTCCGGGGTGAAGGCGCTGGCCGAACTGCCGTCCTTGGAGACGCTGCGCGCGCAGTTGCTGGGGCTGATCCAGACCCCCGCCACTCGTGTCGCCGGCATCCTTCAGGCGCCGGCGGGTCAGCTCGCTCGGGTCTTCGGGGCTTATGCCAAGCGGGACGAGGCGGGCGAGGCGGCGGAAGCCGCCTAAAGCCGGCAGGAGACAGGACACACGGGCCGGGCACGGTGCCCGGCTTGAACGGAACACACCAAAGTCTAAGTATAGGAACGAATCATGGCGGATTTGTCGAATCTGGTCGAGCAGCTGTCGTCGCTGACGGTGCTTGAGGCGGCCGAGCTGTCGAAGATGCTCGAGGAGAAGTGGGGCGTTTCGGCGGCCGCACCGGTGGCGGTTGCGGCTGCGGCGGCGCCCGCCGGCGGCGGCGCGGCGGCGGCGCCGGCCGAGGAGCAGACGGAGTTCACCGTCATCCTCGCCAAGGCTGGCGACAAGAAGATCAACGTCATCAAGGAAATCCGCACCATCACGGGACTCGGCCTGAAAGAGGCCAAGGACCTGGTCGAGGGCGCGCCGAAGACCGTGAAGGAAGGCGTGAACAAGGACGAGGCCGCGAAGCTGAAGAAGCAGCTCGAAGAGCAGGGCGCCGCTGTCGAGATCAAGTGACGCGGCTGCCGGACGAACAGAACACCGCATCGGGGCGGGTCCCCGGCGCGGACAGCGCTGCGGGTGGGCGGGAATCGAGGTCGGTTCCCGCCCATACTGGCGTTGTGACGGTGGGTATGACCCCGGTGCCGGCTCTGGCCGGCTGACGGGATCGATTACGGCGGGCGGAGCGTCGGCGCGCGCGCCACC
>CAYSTX010000200.1:0-1724 GCA_964434035.1 uncultured Acetobacteraceae bacterium | reverse complement strand
GGCGCGACGAGTGGCGTGACGGCGCGGACGGGCGGGCTGGTTAGGGACAGGACAACCGATGAACGCGATTACACGATCATTCACTGGGCGCAAGCGCATTCGCAAGAGCTTCGGGCGCATTCCCGAACTGGCCGAGATGCCCAACCTGATCGATGTGCAGCGCGCCAGCTACGAGGCGTTCCTGCAAATGACGACGCTGCCGGACAGCCGTACTAACACCGGGTTACAGGAAGTGTTCCGCTCGGTCTTCCCGATCGACGACTTTGCCGGGCGCGGCCGGCTGGAGTTCGTGTACTACGAACTCGAGGAGCCGAAATACGACGTCGAGGAATGCATTCAGCGCGGTATGACCTATGCCGCCCCGCTGAAGGTCGTTCTTCGGCTGATCGTGTGGGACCTCGACGAGGACACTGGCGCGCGCTCCATCCGAGACATCAAGGAGCAGCCCGTTTACATGGGCGACATGCCCCTGATGACGGATAACGGCACCTTCATCATCAACGGCACCGAGCGCGTCATCGTCAGCCAGATGCACCGCTCGCCAGGCGTCTTCTTCGACCACGACAAGGGCAAGACGCACAGCAGCGGCAAGTATCTGTTCGCCGCGCGCGTCATTCCGTACCGCGGCTCGTGGCTCGACTTCGAGTTCGACAGCAAGGACCTCGTCTACGTCCGCATCGACCGCAAGCGGAAGCTGCCGGTCACGACGCTACTCTATGCGCTCGACAGCGATGCGACGCTCGAGCTGCGTGACGCGCGCGCGGCGCAGAACGAGCCGATGGACCTCGCTGATGTGCGCGGCATGGACGCCGAGGACATCCTAAACTTCTTCTACAGCCAGGTCGTATTCACGCACACGCCAAAGGGCTGGGCGCGGCCGTTCGATCCCGAGGCGTTCCGCGGCATCAAGCTGCTCGAGCCGCTGGTCGACGCCGAGACCGGTGCCATCGTCGCCGATTCCGACACGAAGCTGACGCAGCGCGTCGTGCGCAAGATCGCCGAGACGACGAAGACCGTGCTTGTCGGCCGCATGGATCTGCTAGGCCGGTACGTCGCGCGCGACCTCGTTAACGAGCAGACGGGCGAGATCTATGCCGAGGCCGGCGAGGAACTGGCCGAGGCACGGCTTGCCGCGCTCGAAGAGGCGGGCGTGACCGAGCTGCCGACGCTCGCGATCGATCAGTCGAACGGTCCGTGGATCCGCAACACGCTCGCGGTCGACAAGAACACGTCGCGCGACGACGCGCTGATCGACATCTATCGCGTCATGCGCCCGGGCGAGCCGCCGACGCCGGAGACGGCCGAGGCGCTGTTCCGCGGCCTGTTCTTCGACCCCGACCGCTACGACCTCTCGGCCGTCGGCCGCGTGAAGATGAACATGCGCCTCGGCATGGACGTTCCGGACACGGTGCGCGTGCTGCGCCGTGAGGACATCCTCCGCACCGTCAAGACGCTTTGCGAGCTGAAGGATGGGCGCGGTCAGATCGACGACATCGACAACCTCGGCAACCGCCGGGTGCGCTCGGTCGGCGAGCTGATGGAGAACCAGTATCGCGTCGGCCTGCTGCGCATGGAGCGGGCGATTCGTGAGCGCATGGGCGCGGTCGATATCGACACGGTCATGCCCCACGACCTGATCAACGCGAAGCCGGCGGCGGCCGCGGTGCGCGAGTTCTTCGGCTCCTCGCAGCTGTCGCAGTTCATGGACCAGACGAACCCGCTCT
>CAYSTX010000199.1:2212-7383 GCA_964434035.1 uncultured Acetobacteraceae bacterium | reverse complement strand
ATCAGCCGCCAGATCGTCAAGGCGCTGCACGGAAGCATCAGCGCGGAAAATCGCCGGGACGCTACCGGCACGATCCGCGGCGCCCGCTTCATCGTGCGTTTGCCGAAGGCCTAAACGCCGGGGGCTGACAGGTTTGGAGGGCGGGACCATGTTTTGCGCCACCATGAATGACGCGCCCACCACGACGCTGTTCGAGGCGGTGATCGTTCCGCACCGGAGCCTGTCGAAGCGTGGGATCTGGCAGCTGATCGGCGTTATCGCGCTGATGTGCGGCCTGACGGAGCTGCGGTTCTGGACGATGGGCGCCTGGCCGATCGCGGCCTTCGGTTTGATCGAGGTCGGGCTCGCCGCATACCTCATCACGCTGAATGCACGGCGCGCCCGGGCGAGCGAATTGCTGATACTCACCGCCCATGAAATGCGCGTCGTGCGGACCGATATGGACGGGGCGCGGGAGGAGCGGTCGTTGCCGGCCGGATGGCTGCAGGCACTGCTCGAGGAACGGCCGGGGCGCGTGCCGGGCCTGTATCTCGTCGCGTATGGGGTGCGGGAAGAGGTGGCACAGGCGCTGGGCGCGGAGGCGAAGCGCGACCTCGCCCGCGCGCTTTCGGGCGCGCTGCATCGGATGCGCAATCCAGTGTTCGAGAACCCGCACCTCTCCGCCTAGGCGGGATGCCGCCGGGCGGCTACCGTTCGCCGCATGTCGCGCCCCGAACACCCCCGCGTCGCCCTGTTCGTCACCTGCCTCGTCGACTTCCACCGCCCGAGCGTGGGGTTCGCGGCGATCAAGCTGCTCGAACAGGCCGGATGCATGGTCGCGGTGCCGCGGGCGCAGACCTGTTGCGGACAGCCGGCCTATAATTCCGGCGACCGGCAGACGACGACCGAGTTCGCGCGCCGCATCCTCAATGCGTTCGCCGGCTATGACTACATTGTCGTGCCGTCCGGCTCGTGCGGCGGGATGCTGCGGACGCATATGCCGTCGCTCTTCGACAATGACCCCAATTTGCGCGCCCGGGCCGAGGCGCTGGCGGAGCGCACCTACGAGCTGATCAGCTTCCTGACCGACGTGATGGGTGTGACTGACCTGCCGACGCGCTGGACCGGCGGGCCAGTCACGTATCACGACAGCTGCGCCGGGCTTCGCGAACTCGGGATCAAGCGACAGCCGCGCGCGCTGCTGCAATCGATCGGTGCGACCGTGAGGGAGATGGCCGATCCGGAGGTCTGCTGCGGCTTCGGCGGAACGTTCTGCGTCAAATACCCGGACATCTCGGTCAAGATGGCGTCCGATAAGACAGCGGACATCGCGGCGACGGGTGCGGCCACGGTGCTCGCCGGTGATATGGGTTGCTTGCTCAACATCGCGGGCCGCCTGTCGCGAGAGGGCCGATCGGTCGCGGTGCGGCATGTGGCCGAAGTGCTCGCCGGGGTCACCGACGATCTGCCGGCAATCGGGGAACCGCACCGGGGATGAGCGAGGGCGCGCTGCGACCGCTCGACGGCATCACCGTGGTCGCGGTGGAGCATGCGGTCGCGGCCCCGCTCTGCTCGCGCCACCTCGCCGATCTCGGCGCGCGCGTCATCAAGATCGAGCGGCCGGAGGGCGGCGATTTCGCGCGCGGGTATGACGCGGCGGTGCATGGGCTGTCGTCATTCTTCATCTGGCTCAACCGCGGCAAGGAGAGCCTGACGCTCGATCTCAAGCATCCGGAGGCGCGGGCGGCGCTGTTGCGGCTGATTGGCCGGGCGGATGTGCTGGTGCAGAACCTCGCACCGGGTGCTGCGGCGCGGCTCGGGCTGTCGTATGCGGATTTGTCGCTGTCCAACCCCGGCCTGATCGTCTGCGACATCTCTGGCTACGGCGAGACGGGTCCGATGGCCGACAAGAAGGCGTACGACCTGCTGATCCAGGCCGAGAGCGGCATCATCAGCGTTACCGGCACGCCGGAGCAGCCGTCCCGCGTCGGCGTCTCGGTCGCCGACATCGCGACCGGCATGTACGCGCAGTCAGCGGTGCTTGCCGCGCTGGTGCGGCGCGGGCGAACCGGGCGCGGGGCGCGCGTATCGGTCACGATGCTCGACGCGCTCGGAGAATGGATGACGTATCCGATCTACCGCGCGCTCTACACCGGCGCGCCGCCGGTGCGGCAGGCAACGGGACACCCAATAGTCGCTCCCTATGGCGCGCACCGCGCCGGGTATGGCGACGATGCAGGCGAGATCATCTTCGGCCTGCAAAACGACCGCGAATGGACCGCGTTCTGCACCGTCGTGATGGAAGACGCGGCGATGGCCGAGGACGCGCGTTTCGTAACGAACCTTGCCCGCTGTGAGAACCGCGCCGAACTGACGGCCGTGATCGAGGCGCGGCTGACTTCGATGCCGAAGACGGAGGCGATCGCGCTGCTCGACCGCGCCGGGATCGCGAGCGGGCGGCTGAACGATGCGCACGCGGTTGCCGCGCACGAACAATTCGCCGCGCGCGACCGGTGGCGCGAGGTCGTGACCGAGGCGGGTGCGGTGCGGGCGTTGTTGCCGGCGGTGACGTTCGACGATGTTGAGGCCACGATGGGACCGGTGCCGTCGCTTGGTCAGCACACTGATGCGATCCTGTCCGAGCTTGGGTTCGACGCCGAGGCGATCGCGGCGATGCACGCGGCCGGTGCCGCATGACGGTCGCGCCCGATCGGCGGCGATCAAACGGACACGCTGTCTAAAGCGCGGCGTCGCGGAAATAGTTGGTCGTGTCGCGAAGCCTGCCGGCCAAGACAAGGGCGAGGTTGCGCATCAGCGCGGCGCGGAGTCCTGGGACGCGGGCGGAGGCGTCGTCCAGCGCCGACGCGGTCAGTTCGTAGATCGCGCCGTCCGCCTCCGCTCGTGCGGTTGCTGATCGCGGACGGCCGTCGAGCAGCGCCATTTCGCCGAATACGACGCCGGGCGAGAAGGACACGATGCGAAGCGGGCCGCGCGGTCCCGCGACCTCGATCCGCACGATGCCGGCCGCGACGAGATAGAGCGTGTCGCCGGGATCGCCCGCGTGGAACAGGATTTGGTCCGTCCGGATTGTCCGGTGCGTCATCGCGCCGAGCAGCGCGGCGCGTTGATCTTCGCTCATGCCGTCAGTCAACTGCGCGGCGGCTTGGTCGAGCGTGAGCGACGCGGCTTCGCCGCCTTCGTCGCCATCCAACAGCCGCGCCTCGGCCCATTCGAGCGCGGCATCGAGATCGGCGAACTGGGTCAGGCCCGGCAGGCGACCAAGCGCGGTCGCGAGATTCGGCATCGCCTCACTCATCGCGACTGACCAGCCGCGACCCTGAAGCCTCGTGACGGATTGACGCAGCACATGCAGGCCGGTCGCATCCAGATCCGACACGCGGCCAAGACGGAGCAGCAGAATCCCGGCCGGCTGATCGCTCAAAGCCAGTGCTTCGGCACGGCGGCGAACCCCGTCGGCGGTGCCGAAGAACAGCGGTCCTTCGAGCGCGATGATGCGCAGCCGGTCGGCCGCGGCGGCGAGCCGGGAAGCGGCGGATGGCGGCCGGAGTCGGCGGGAGCGGAGCGCCGGACCTGTCACGTCGGCACGGATCACGGGGCGACTCATGTCGACGATGAAGATGCCGGCGGCGAGGATGATGCCGACCGCGACGGCCGCGATCGGATGAAACAATACGGCGGTCGCCGCGGTTACGACGACGAGGATGCCGTCCCGGCGTGCACGCGGTCCCACCCGATCGGATGCGTCGCGGGCGACGAGGATGCGGAGCGCATGCAACGACCATCGATCGCAGAGCCCCCAGGCGACCAGCAGCAAAATGCCGGCGACCAGAGGCGGCGGCAGGACCGCGTTCGGGTCGCGGACCAAAAGAAATGCCGCCACCAAAGGCGCCTGCAGAAAGCCGATCAGACGATCACGCGATCCGAACGCGAGCGCGACCCGCGTCCGTGACGGACTGTTTGAGGAGACGATTCCGAGGCACGCGCCGATCGCGAGATTCGACCAACCCTGCGCCGACAACTCGCGGTCCGTGTCGGTGTACGTGCCGAGCATGCCGTCGACCAAAGCCATGCCGATCAGGCTTTCGAACGTCGCGACGATCGCGACCGCCATCGTGAATACGACGAACAGACCGAGATGCGCTGGTCCAGCCATGAAGCGGGCGGCCATGACGGCGTCAGGCGCGGATACGGGCAGTGCCGGTGGCCAAGACCGCAAGGCCGGTATCGGTAAGCGACCACCGACCAGCAGGAAGACGACCAACCCGGCGGTCAAGCCGAGCAGCATGCCCGGCAGGGGTGGTCTGTTTCGCCAGCTATCCCAAACCAGGGCGACCGCGACGGTGGTCCCGGCTGCCACGATGGACGTGCCGCTCCAGAGCGACGGCGTCAGCATGCGCGCAAGCTCGCCCGCGCCCGGAGCGACACCGAGCGCGAGCGGCGCGTAGGCGAGCGCGATCGAAACCGCAATGCCGAGTTGGAATCCCGAGGCGACCGGGAACGGAATGAATTTGATGATCCGCGCGAATCGCGCGCGGCCGACCGCCATTTGGAGTGCCCCCGACAGGAGGACGGCGAAGCCGGTCAGCAGCAGTATTGCCGGGCCGGATAGCGAATGACCCTCGCCGGAGCTCGACGCAGCGATCAACCAGACCACGAGACTTGATAAGACAAGCGCCGAGTTGGCCCGGGGCCCCGCGACCTGGATTGGCTGCCCGCCCGCCAGGAGAACAACCACGCCGCCGACGACCGCCCCGATCAGAGCGGCGGTGATGCCCATTGCGTTAAAGTCAGCACCGAGCGGACCGAAGACGAGCAGACCTAGGGGCGCCGTCTGCACGACGTTGCCGATCGCCACGACGGCGGCGGCAGTCAGGCGTCGCGCCTCTGTCGCCGCCGCCATTCCTTGTTGGCTCCCTATCCGGTCGGCCGCGTCAGAACAGGAGGCCCTTCTTCAGTAACCCGTGCACGCCCTTTTCCCCGTTCACCGTCTGCGTGACGTGGAAATCGACCGCAAGCGAGCAGAACTGATACGCCTCCTGCCGCGAGATGTTGGCGCGTGCGGTGATGAAGGCGATCATTTCGCGGAGCGCCTGTTTCATCGCGAGGTCGAGGTCCTCGTTCATCCCCATGCTGATGAAATGCGTCGGCGTCTCGGCGCGCGGATAGCGCAG
>CAYSTX010000199.1:0-2112 GCA_964434035.1 uncultured Acetobacteraceae bacterium | reverse complement strand
CGGAAGCCGCAATAGCCGTAATCGGCGCCGAACTCGATCGCGTCGATCCGCACCTCCAGCATGTCGCCGGGCGCGGTGCCGGCGACCGCGACGGGGCCGGTGATGATGTGCGCGCCGAGCCGTGGCAGCGCCTCATGGATCGCGGGGAGCGCCTTGTGGATGACGAACGGACTGCCCGGCGGCGGCGCTACCTCTGGCGCGCCGGAGACGCATTCGATCTCGACCGTCTCGCCACTCTTGATCGTCAGCACGGGGGGAATCTCGGCCGCGAAGGCGCCCCAGCGGCAGGTTTCGGGCGAGGCGTGCAGGCGATGCTTGGGCGCGGCGGGCATGGTCATTCCTTCCGGTGGGGGATCAGCCCGGGATCGTTGCCGATCCGCGGGCCGCGTCAACCCTAGGCCGTGGGAATACCGTGTCTAGTCGCCCGGTTTATCGCCGTTCGCAGGCTCGCCGGGCGCGAGGTCACGCGCGACGTCGGGCCGGTGCAGCAGCCGGTCGATGCTGACCGCGTAGTCGAGCGCGGTGTCAGGTTGGAAATGCAGATCGGGCGCGCCCCGTAGCCGCAGCGCGTGGCCAAGCTCGGTCCGCAGGTAGGGCGCCGCCCGCTTCAGGTTCGGCAGCAGCGCGTCGATGTCGGTCCGGCCGAGGCGGGCGACAAAGACCGTCGCGTGCTTCAGGTCCGGCCCGATCCGCACCTCGGTCACCGTCACGCTTGCCGCGGCGAGCTCGGGATCGCGGAACTCGCCGCGAGCGAAGATGGCGGCGAGCACGTGCCGCACTTCCTCGGCGACGCGCAGCTGCCGTTGCGTCGGCGGCTTCGCGCTACGCGGAGAAGGCGTCCGGTGCCGTGCGGCGCCGGGGCGGGCCGCGTTCACCCCGCCACCATCTCGACCTCGAAGCACTCGACCACGTCGCCTTCCTGCAGGTCATGGAAGTTCGCGAACGACAGGCCGCACTCATAGCCGCGCGCGACCTCGCGCACGTCGTCCTTGAAGCGCTTCAGCTGACTCAGCTCGCCATTGTGGATGACGACGTTGTCGCGCAGCACGCGGACGCCGGCGCCGCGCTTGACCAGGCCTTCGGTCACCATACAGCCGGCGACCTTGCCGACCTTGGTGATGTTGAAGATGGCGCGTACCTCGGCGTAGCCCAGGAACTTCTCGCGGGCCTTCGGCGCGACCTTGCCGCGGACCAGCTTTTCGATGTCGTCGGCGACGTCGTAGATGATCGCGTAGTAGCGGATATCGACCCCTTCCCGCGCCGCCAGCTCGCGCGCCTGCGCCGTCGCACGGACGTTGAAGGCGACGATCACCGCGTTCGAGGCTTTGGCGAGCTGCACGTCGCTTTCCGTGATTTGCCCGACGCTCGACAGCAGCACGCGCACGCGCACTTCTTCGTGTTCGAGCTTCATCACAGTCGCCTGGATCGCTTCCGCGCTGCCCTGCACGTCGGCCTTGATCAGGATCGCGACTTCTTTCTGCGCGCCGGCCTGAATGCGGGCGAGCATCTGATCGAGCGTGCCGCGCGCCGCCGTCGCCGCGCCGACCTGCTTCTCACGCAGCTTCCGCTCGCGGAATTCGGTGATTTCGCGGGCGCGGCCCTCGTTCTCGACGACGACGAACGGCTCACCCGCGGTCGGCACACCGGTCAGGCCGAGGATTTCGACCGGCACCGACGGACCCGCGGACTTAATCTGCTGACCGCGGTCATCCAGCATCGCGCGCACGCGGCCCCACTCGGCCCCGGCGACAACGATGTCGCCCTGATGCAGCGTGCCCTTCTGCACGAGCACGGTCGCAACCGGACCACGGCCGCGGTCGAGGCGGCTTTCGATCACCGAGCCCTCGGCGGAGCGGTTCGGGTTGGCGCGCAGATCGAGGATTTCGGCCTGCAGCAGGATCGCTTCGCGCAGCTTGTCGAGACCCATACGCTTGGTCGCGGAGACCTCCACGTCCTGCGTCTCGCCGCCCATTTCCTCGACGACGACCTCGTGGCTCAGCAATTCCTGCCGGACACGGGCCGGATTGGCATCCGGCTTGTCCATCTTGTTGATCGCGACGATCAGCGGCGCCTCAGCGGCGCGGGCGTGTTTGATCGCCTCGATCGTCTGCG
>CAYSTX010000198.1:0-7497 GCA_964434035.1 uncultured Acetobacteraceae bacterium | reverse complement strand
GCGCCACCTGTGCCGCGTTCGCGGCCACCTGTGCCTGCTGCACGTTGATCTGCGCATCGGCGGTCTCGATGCTGGCCTGCGCGGCCGCCACTTGCGCCTGCGCCTGCTCGAGCGCGATCCGGTAGCTGCGATCGTCGATGCGGGCGATCACGCCGTTGGCGGCGACGTGCTGGTTGTCGGTGACCGGGACGGAGGTGATGTAACCGGACACCTCGGGGGCAATGGAGAACTGGCGCGCCGCAATGAACGCGTCGTCCGTCGTCTCGAAATGCCTTGCGTTGTCCCAGTAGAGATAGCCGCCGCCCGCAACCGACGCGGCAAGAAGCATTCCGAGCGGCACGGCAAACAATCGCCGGCGACGTTTGCCCTTGTTCTGTGCCCCCACGCCGGCCTCCGCCCCGCGGAACAACGAATCGGACCGCTCTGTTCCGCCGTGCAGGAGAGCCTGCGGCGCCGGGACTTTCGGATGACTCGCGTACCCCTGCAACGCCGGATCGGGCCGCTTCTCCGAGGTTACCCGGGACGGCTGAAGCTGTTGTCTCTCTTTCAGGTCCATAACACACGCCTAATTCGTAAGGTGCCAGACCAGTTAGGTAAGGCGCCTTACAATGTCAATGGCCTCCGTTGCAGCCCGACAGCCGTTTGCGGACGCAAGGAACGAAGGAAGGCAGATCCGCTGAAAACAGATCGCTAGCCGGCGAACAGGCCGGGTTGTCGCGCGCTCAAGGCCGGCGGACACTGTGTGAGACGGAGCAGCCGCTGGGAAGAAGGCTCAGTCAGCGCGCCCCGAGGCACGTCTCCCATCGTTGCTGGGGCACGAGCATTTGCCGCCGGATGGGGTCGTACGGGTGAGCGGACACACGTAGGCGCCCGCGTAGCATGACCGGGCGGGCGCTGGCGCCAGTTGGTAGACGACGGGCGGGGACGCATAGACAACGGGCGGCCTGATGAGCACCGGCGGCCCGATGACCACGACTCCCCCGTCAGCGTGGGCGGTTGTCGACAACGCTGCAGCACCAAATGCCAGCAGCATTGCCCGGGCCGTGGACCACGGCATCATCGGTGCGCTCCCGCGCTGCTGCGCTGCGCAGGCTGCGTGGCCTCGATTCGCGCTTCGGCCTGCTTGAGCGCGATACTCGGTTCGCGCTCAAGCGTAACCGACGTGACAAGAAGCATCACGATCGGCACCGCGAACAGACCGCTGTGGCGCTTGCGGAACGGCCGAAGCCCGACAACTTGCTCGTTCTCTTCAACGCCCATGGCACACTCCCACATTCGTAAGCTGCCATACTCGGTATGTAAGGCGGCTTACCGTGTCAACCGTGTTCGCCGCAGCCTCACAGCCGCTTTGAACGCGGAGTAGGAGGGAGAGGCTCGCCTTGACGGCATGGCAGTTAGGTGCCGTACATTCACTGCCGACGCGTATGTCAGATGGAAGATGCCCATGGCCCACCAAAGACCGCACCGAGTTCGTCCGGCACCGACGCCAGCGGGCATAGAGGACAATCGGCGGCAGCTCTCCCGACGAGAGGAGCAAGCTGTGGAAGCATTGCTTGCGCTAAAGACGACCGCGGACCACCGAGACAATGCCAACGCGAGCCAGGTGCGAGGCATGTTCGCGTCGCTCTCGTCCCATGAATTGACGATATTCACGGGGCTGTTGCAGCGTGTCCGGGAAGGCCTCGCCGGTCCATCGTCTAGTTATGAATCCAGCACAGTCCGCAGCTGTGAATGCGGATTCGGCGAAGACGTCTTCTCTTCGCAAGATCCCGTGACCAGCCTCATCATGCGGGCCGACGGCGTGACGGAGGGCGATCTGCGGACGACATTTGAAAGAGTCGTGATTGCGCGCGGGCTTATTCCCATAAGTCGGACCGAGCGTTGACAGCACGACGGTTAGGCTCCATACAGAGTAGCCTGCCGTGCAGATCAAGTGGAGGGACGCCCATGCCCAAACGAACATCGAAGCTGCTTCCTCCGGAACCGTCACCAACGGTCATGGAGCGAGTTAAGGGGCAGCTCTCCCGGCGAGATCTGCAAGCGGTGGAAGCAACATTCGCATTGCGAGGCACCGCGCAACAGGCAGATAATACGGTTACCGAATGGCTTTCCGGCACGGTGGGGTCGCCTGGCCGTTTTCAGATTCTGATCTTGTTATGGGCGGCCAGGGGAGGTGGAACTCCGCACAAGGAGCTCGTCGCGACCCTGGGAGTGACGCGCGCCACCATCTCAGGGCTCATGGCGGCTCTCGAGCGTGAGGGCCTCGTAAAATCTTCCGTCGGGCCCGACGATCGGCGGAGCCTTCTGGCAACCCTGACTCCCAAGGGCGCAGCGGTCATCGAACAAGCCATCGAAGCCAACACGGGCCGATTGCGCGCCGCGTTCGCGTCGCTTTCGTCTGCCGAACTGGCGACATTCCTGGCGCTGTTGCAGCGGGTCCGGGAGGGCTTCGCGGCCGGCATAAATGCCGCTCCCGCGAAGCCGCGCGGTCAAGGCTAGCTCGGATTACCAAGGCCAGAGCCTGCCGCGCACCGGCCAGCGGATGCTCAAAGCAGCGCCCCCGGGTACCAACGGCCAGCGAGCAGCGGCAAGAACCTGCCGTCATCCACGCCAACCTCGTCGTCGATCCGCTCGTTCAAGATTTTGTTCAGGGACAACGTGAGGTCGGCTTTGACCTTGCGCGTCCTGCGCCAAGTTGCGCGTTTCGTCGGGATCCTCCTGGAGGTCGAACACTTCAAGGTCATTGTTCGCGACCAGCGCTTCGTACGTTGTCGGACGGTTGAAGTTGAGTGGGGAGAAGTACCGGCTCAACCGGTAACGGCCGTCGAAGACGCTGTGTATGGTCCCGCGATTCCTCCAGTCCGGTTGCAGCGTCACCAGTTTCGCCAACCTCTTCACCCGCGGTTCCTTCGACGCCATGACCTGACTCGTCCGGCCGAACCATGCCGCGTCGAGAAAGGAGAACATGTTGTAGTTGAACAACGAAGCGGGTCGCACGGCGGTGGTTGAAGCCTGCTCCGGCGCGCGTAGGACTTTGGACAGGTCTCGCCCCTTCAGGCCGGCGCTTGCGCGGGCGACAACCTCGGCCGGCTTGCCCGTCAGCGCGAGCAGGGTGGGCGCGAGATCAATCTGCGAGGATACGGCCTGGGTGCTAGCGCCGCCCTGAGACGCGGGATGCACGATCATCAGCGGCACGTGATTCTGCTCCTTGTAGGCGTTACAGCCTTTGCCGCGCATTTGGTGAGCGCCGCCGAGCTCACCATGATCGGCCGTGAACACGACGATCGTCTTGTCGTCGAGACCATTGGCCTTCAGTTCTTGGAGCAGCTGAACAACGTGCCTGTCGCAATCGCGGATGCAGTTGAAGTAGTAGTTCTGCAACAGCCTCCAGCGACGATCTTCGTCCGGCCACTGACCGACCAGAATGTTCTGTGTCAGCTGGTATTGGAGATGCGCGCGGGGCCGGCCGGGCGCGCCGAGCGGCTGATGGCGCGTCGTCGGCAGTGGATAATCCCATTCCGCGCTGTAAATCTCGTTAGCAGGCGGCCGGTCAATTGGGAAAAAGTGGGCCTTTCCCTGCACTGTCTCGCCGGGCAAATCGGAGTTGACCCACATGACGTCATGCGGATTGACCAGATTGACAGCCAGGAACCACGGCTGACCCTGTGCCCTCAATTCAGGCGCCTTGGTCCGCAGCCATGTAACAGCGGACCCGGTGGAATAGTCGTCATAGGAGTATCCACCGAGCGGGCCGTCGATCAGGTCGCCGACTCCCAGGAAATCCGCGAAACCGTACGATTCGATGATCTGACGGTTCCTAAGCAGCGAGGCGTCGACCGGCTGGCGCGCTGCGTCGAGATTTTCGCTGAGATGCCATTTTCCCTGGTAGGCAGCGTGGTATCCGATCTGCTGCAGACGACGCCCGATCGTCACCACGTCGGTGGACATATTGGCCTGCCAGGGAGCCCCCATGTTGTCGCAGACGCCGGTATGTTGGATGTGCTGACCCGCGTAGACCACCGACCGCGCTGATGAGCACACCTGCGACGCCGTCTGGTGATTAGCGAATGTGGTGCCGTTCTTCTTCAGATATTCCCGTCCCGGCACCGGGAACGGCCATTTGTCGAAGAAATGCTCCTGATCGACGAACACGAACAGAATGTTGTAACCAGGCGGCGGCCTTTCAGGCGCCTTCGCCGGCAGTGACAGGGGAGTCAGGTCCGCCACGGCGGGCAGAGCGGCCGCAGCGGGCACGGCACCGAGCAGAGCACTGCCTGCGCCGAGGACAGCGCGGCGTGATAGATTGGGCAGATCGTTGGCGTTACCAGCCATAGGTTTGTCTCCTTACCAAACGACAAGCCGTCATGGGATTGACAGGATCTGCAACTACGTCGGATCGTCGCCAGGCGCCCATCGAATCGCACTAACGTATCTGGGCCGCACTAGCGCAGTTCTGCCAGAAGCGCCTCGGCGCCATTGCGGATCCCCGCTCTGGTGGCATCGAGAGTCCCGAAGCTGTCCGCAACATTCTCTGCCCAAGGATATTGCTTGCTGACATAGGCGCGGAGAAGCCGATTTGACGTGCTGTCATAGATCTCCACCGCGAAGCTCACCGAACCCGCGAAGGTACCCTCTTTTCCCCGCGCGGTTTGCACGCTGTTGAGCAGTATGCCGGCAGGAGCCAACTTCGTTATGGTTGACAAGACCGGCGTGTTGCTTGCGATGCCGGCTAGCGTCACGTGGATCCGCAGCGTCTTCGGCCCAGGCACGGCTGCTGCTGTGTACCTCGTCCCAAGGGCTTTACTGAACTGCGCCTGCATGTAGTTGGCGAGCGCTATTTTATCTGCGTGCGACGTATCGCCGAATTGCGCGTCGGGACCGCTGTAAATGGTGACGGGATCGAGCATGGCGGCGGTGTATTGCGGCCAATCGACATTGTCGGCCGAGTAGAGAAACGGGATGTGTCCGTTCGTGTCCTGGCGGTTCGGCGCTAGTTCAGCGGCCGAGGCAAGCCCGGGATAGATCTTGGGCTGCGTCCCGGAGCAACCGGCCAGGCCACCGAGGCACATGACGGCCAAAATGAGAAGGGGAGCTCTGCGCTTCGTCGATGCGGGCGTCACAAGGCGCCTCACCCCGCTCTGTTTCACCCCTCCGGCCTCTGCCTCGCGGATGAGCGAATTCGGTCTCTCTCTTCTGTCCGACAGAAAAGCCCGCCGCCCAGGGCCATTCGTTTGTTTCGCATCCACTGGCAACGTCGGATCAGACCGCAGTTCCGAGATTTCCCGGAAGGGCCGAATCCCGGCAGCTTGATAGCTCTCATCTAGGTTCATGACACACTCCATGTCTGTAAGGTGCTCGACAGATAAGTAAGGTGGCTTACAACATCAGCTCTGTTCACGGCAGCGTGATAGCCATTGATACCGTAAGGCGCCTTACACAGTTGGCGCGGCGCGATTGGCAACAGTCTGCTTGTCCACATCCGAAGCGCCCGTGCATCGGGCTACGTCGGGAACGCGTGGATTCAGGCCGGCCTACGGGGCCAATGGCGTTGACGGACATAACCACCAACTGAAATCCGAAAGGACCAAAACCATGCGTAGTCTCAGCCCGCGCGCGACGACAACGGCGGTACTCTTTGCCGCAGCTTTGATGTTCGCGGTCGGCGCGACGCATCACGCGAGTGCCCAATCGAACCCGGCGATGTCGAACATCATCCCCGCTGGCGGCATCGGAGTGATCCAAGGGAGAGTCCAGGCGATCGATCCTAGCGACCGGCTACTCACCATCGTGTCGGACTCCAACGTACCGGTGACGTTTGTCGCGGCACCGAACGTCCGCCTCGATAACGTAAACACCGGCGATTTGATCAGCGCGCAGGTCGAACGGACGGTCGTCTTCCTGGTCACTGGAAGGGGTGTACAGGCGCCCAGGCCAACGGAGACTGTCGGACAGTTTGCGCAGACGCCTGGCGGCATCCCGCCGGAGGGACTGCGGCTCGACACCACCGTGGTCAAGATCGACCCCGGTCATAGCTTCGACGTGGTAAATCCGAACGGCGGCGGCGTCTACACGGTGCGGGTGACGGATCCGCAGCGCATTGCGATGCTGTCTGGGATCAAGGTCGGTGACACTGTCGCCGTATCGGTTAGCCCGCTGACCGTCACGTCGCTAACGGAGTGCGGATTGTTCGGCTGCTCCTGACCGCGCGGGCTTTGGGTCGAGACCGGAGCGGCCGCGGCTGCTCCGGCTCTCTCCGCACCGAAGCCTCCAAACCGCGCTTAGTACTGGCGCCCGGCGGCGTGACCTTGTTGATACGCCGCCTGCCGCGGGCATCAAGTGGAGGATACCCATTGACATTGTAAGTCACCTTACTCAATTAGCGTGGCGCCTTACGAATGTCTGGGCTCAGTCAGGTGCGGGGCCTCGCGCGTGCCCCAGAACGGAGCACAGGGCTTCGCGTCCAAACACCGAATCCGAAAGGTAATCTCGTGTTATTCTCAATATTGCGCCGCCGCGGCGGGATATCTGATTTGATAGCCGTTGCGATCGGGCTGAGCCTTACAGGATGTGCCCGAAGGCCGACCGCGCCCACCGTGATGGCCCTGCCAAAGCCTGGCGAAAGCTTCGCTGTCTTCCAACAGCACGATATAACCTGCCGCACCTATGCTTCAGCGCAGACCGGCGGGCAGTCGCCAGGCCAAGCCGCCGCCCAAAGCGGTATGACCGGTGCTGCCGTGGGGACTGGCCTCGGGGCAGCAAGTGGTGCGCTGCTCGGATCGGTGTCGGGGCATATGGGTGCCGGCGCTGCGATCGGAGCTGGCGCCGGATTGCTGGGTGGTAGCCTAATGGGCGCCGCATCCGGTCAGCATGCCGCATCGTCCGTACAGAACCAATACAATGCTTCCTATACGCAGTGCATGCTCGCCAACGGCGAGATGATTGCGCCGCCGGCCGCGCCCGCCGTCGTTTACACCGCGCCGCCGCCCGCCGTCGTCTACGCCCCGGCGCCAGTCTACGTCGCCCCGCCGCCTGCAGCGTACGTAGTGGTCCCCTGATCGGCTGGTGAAATGAATATAGCCTATATCTCGGCGCTCTCGGCGCTGACGGGATCGGTCATCGGTGGGCTGACATCAGGAATCAGCACCTGGCTGAGTGAGCGGGTGCAAGCGAGGTCGGCGCTGCTCGCCCAGGAAAAATTGCGGCGCGAGGACCTCTACAGCGACTTCATCATTGTTGCAGCGAAAGTATATGCCGACGCATTGATGAATGATGATCCACAGGTTCCGGATATCGTCGCCCTGTATGCCTTGGTCAGCAGAATGCGCATCAGATCCTCGGCGCGAACCATCGCCTGCGCCGAGAAGATCACGAGTGCAGCAACCGACGCGTATTTTATGCCGAATAGAACCATCCGCGAGCTCCATGAAATGATCAAGAGCGAGGCGGCGATAGATCCGTTGAGAGAATTTAGCGAGGTGGCGCGTGAAGAGTTGCAGA
>CAYSTX010000197.1:0-7536 GCA_964434035.1 uncultured Acetobacteraceae bacterium | reverse complement strand
GTATAGGAAAGCAGACGCTCGGCTGCAGCGCGCTGTGCCGGCTGACACGGCGGGATCCAAATGCAGGGTGCTCATTGCTCGATGCGCGGCGTTCATGGTTCTCCCACATTGTTCCGCCGACTTATGCAGACGGCACATGGGGTCGTGCGTTTCCGGAATTTGCAGCCTCGACACCTGGCATCATCTACTGTGACCGATGGGCGGTGAGACGCCCGATCGCATTCCTCTAATTCTAATCGTTCTCGTCGGAGCCCTTCATGACTCGAGTGACGAAGTACGCCATCGGGCTTGTGGTCGTGGTGGTGGCCGGTATCGGTGCTGATCGATACCTGACGGTATCGGCCTCGTCGTCAGAGCCCGCGCCACCGCCGCCACCCGTTCCTGCTGTCGTCGCCCAGGTTCATCAGGGCGATGTGCCGATTGTTCTCGACGGATTGGGAACCGTACAGGCGTTGAACACGGCGGTGATCCGCTCACAGGTCACCGGCCTTCTGCAAAGCGTCAGCTTCGTCGAGGGCCAGAAGGTCAAGCGCGGCGATCTTCTCGCGCAGATCGACCCACGGCCCGAGCAGGCGAAGCTAGACGAGGCAGTCGCGCAGCTCGCTCGCGATCAGGCAAATCTGGTGAACCTGGAGACCAATCTGGGACGAAACCTGCCGCTGCTGAGCCGGGGTTTCGCGACCGAGCAGCTGGTCACGGACGAGAAGTCGCAGATCGCGCAGATGCAGGCCGCCATCAAGTTTGACCAAGCAGCGATCGAGGATGCGCGGACGCAGCTGAGCTACACATCACTCGTGGCGCCATTCGACGGCGTGACCGGCGTGCAAATGCTGGACATGGGGAACGTCATTCACCCGACCGATGCGAACGGGCTGGTGACGATGACGCAGGTGCAGCCGATCGACGTACTGTTCACGCTGCCGACGTCCGATATCCCGGCGGTGCAAAAGGCGCTGACGGCCGGCCAAGTGGTAGCCACCGCCTACGACCAGGCAGGGACCAAACAGCTCGACGTCGGGAAGTTGCTCCTCATCAACAACCAGGCCGACCCGGCGACCGGAACCGTGCAGCTCAAGGCGCAGTTTCCGAATGCGAAGAATTCGCTCTGGCCCGGCGCGTTCGTTAACGTCGAGCTGACAGTGCGCGTCGTTCATGATGGCCTGACGATCCCGACCGACGCGTTGCAGCAAGGCGCCAACGGCCCCCTCGTCTACGTCGTCGGGCCCGATGAAAAGGTGGCCGCGCGTACGGTCCAGGTTGCTCAGCGTAACCGTGGCGTGGCGCTCATTAGCCAGGGATTGAAGCTGGGCGACACAATCGTCACGCAAGGTCAGTATCGGCTGGCGGAAGGGACGACCATCGCGCCGTCGCCCCCCGAGCAGGTTGCCAACGAATCGGCGGCGTCATCGGGTCTGCTGCCATGAACATTTCCGCCGGGTTCATCCGCAAGCCGATCGCAACCTCGCTGCTGATGGTGGCGATCGTGGCGCTCGGTGTGATCGGCTATCTGTCGCTGCCGGTCGCGGCGCTGCCGAACGTCGATTTCCCAACGATCCAGGTCACGGCGCAACTGCCGGGCGCCGACGCCGAGACGGTCGCGGCGACTGTCGCGACGCCGTTGGAGCGGCAGTTCGGCGAAATCCCCGGCCTGTCGCAGATGACCTCCAGCAGCGGCGCCGGCTTTACCCAGGTCACGCTTCAGTTCGACCGTAGCCGTACGGTCGATTCCGCGGCGAGCGATGTGCAGGCGGCGATCAACGCCGCGTCCGGGCAATTGCCCGCGGCCCTGCTCAACCCGCCAATTTACCGCAAGACCAACCCGGCCGACACGCCCATCCTGCTCGTCTCGCTGTCATCTGACACGCTCCCGATCACGACGGTGAGCGACTACGCGAACTCGATTCTCGCGCAGAAGATCTCGCAGATTCCCGGCGTCGGCCTCGTCGGCATTGGCGGTCTGCAGGCTCCTGCCATTCGGATCCAGGTCAACCCGACGCAGCTCGCGGCCGCGAACATCGATCTGGAAACCGTTCGTGCCGCGCTCACGAATGCGACGGTCGATCAGCCGAAAGGTCAGCTGTACGGACCGCAGCAGACTTTCGCGGTGCAGGTCAACGATCAGCTCGAAACCGCGTCAGGCTTCGCGGACACGATCGTTGCGTATCGCAACGGGGCGGCCGTCCGCGTCCGCGATATTGGCCGCGTCATCTCCGCGCCCGATGACAAGACGCTCGGGGGCTGGCTGAACGGCAAACCGGCCGTGCTGCTCGCCGTACAGCGTGCGCCGGGCGCCAACGTCGTCGCCACGGTCGCCGCGATCAAGAAGGCCCTGCCGCAACTGGAAGCGTCCGTGCCGCCGGCGTTGAAGGTCGGCATCGTTTCCGATCGTACCCAGACGATCAATGCGAGCCTCACCGACGTGCAGTTTACCTTGGTGCTGACGATCGCGCTGGTCGTCGCGGTCATCGCGGTCTTCTTGCGCAAGTTCTGGGCGACGGTTATCCCGGCCGTCTCTGTGCCGATCTCCCTTATCGGCACGTTCGTGGTGATGTACGCGCTGAATTACAGCCTCGACAACCTCTCGCTGATGGCATTGACAATCGCGGTCGGGTTCGTCGTCGACGACGCCATCGTCATGATTGAAAACATCGTTCGCCACATCGAGGAGGGTAAGACACCGCTGCAGGCCGCGTTCAAAGGCGCGGGCGAAATCGGCTTTACGATCGTATCGATCTCGATTTCGCTGATCGCGGTGTTCATCCCGCTTTTCCTGATGAGCGGGGTCGTCGGCCTCTTGTTCCAGGAGTTCGCCGTCACCGTCGCCGTGTCGATCCTGGTCTCCGTCGTCGTATCGCTGACGCTCACGCCGATGATGTGCGCGTATCTGCTGAGCTCCGATCACGAGTCGAAGCCAGGCTACCTGTCTCGCCTGTTCGAGCGGAGCCTCGACGCGTTGGTGGCGGGATACGACCGGATACTGGTCGTGGCGCTGCGGCACCGGCGGATCACGCTCACGCTCATGATCCTGACGGTGGCCGCGACGGTTGAGCTGTTCATGATCATCCCCAAAGGGTTCTTCCCGCAGCAGGACACCGGCCTGATCATGAGCATTAGCGAGGGAGCGCAGAACATCTCGCCCGCTGGCATGAAACAGCGTCAACAGGAAGTCGTCTCGCTGATCAGCAAAGATCCGGCGGTCGCGTCTGCCGTCGGTTATATCGGCGCCGGTGGCCCAACCGTGACCGAGAATGATGGCCGCGTGTTCATCACGCTCAAGCCGCAAGGGCAACGAAAAGACACGGCCGACCAGGTGATCGCGCGGCTCAACAAGACGCTGCAGCAGGTGCAGGGGATGACCGTCTTCATGCAGGCCGCTCAGGACATCCAGATTGGCAGCCGGCTATCGAAGACGCAGTATCAGTACACGATGACGGACGTGGACAGCAACGAGCTTGGGCTCTACGCGCCCCAGCTGTTCGCTAAATTGCAGGCGTTGCCGCAGCTGACGTCTGTTGCGACAGATCAGCAGTCAACCGGACAGACGATGATGGTGACGATCGACCGGTCGGCCGCGTCACGGTTCGGCATCGACCCGGCGAAGGTTGATTCGACGCTCTACGATGCGTTCGGTCAGCGCCACATCGCGAAGATCTTCACGCGCCTCAACCAGTACTACGCGATCCTTGAGGTTGACCCCAGCTATCAGCTTGGGCCGCAAGCGCTGAACCGGATCTACGTGCAGTCGCAAACTGGCACCGAAGTTCCGCTGAGCCAGATCGCGAAGTTCACGCCGACCGTCGCGCCGCTCGCGATCAACCATCAGGGGCAGTTCCCGTCCGTCACGCTGAGCTTCAACCTTGCGCCGGGCGTGTCGATCGGTGCGGCGGTTTCGGCGGTGCAAGCGGCCGCCGCTAGCCTGCACATGCCCGCGTCCATGGCGACGAGCTTCCAAGGCAGCGCGCAGGCGTTCCAGGCCTCGCTCAGCTCGACGCCGATCCTAATCCTGGCCGCGCTGTTCGCCGTCTACATCATCCTTGGGATGCTGTACGAGAGCGTGATCCATCCGCTCACCATCCTGTCCACGCTACCCGCCGCCGGGCTCGGCGCGCTGGCGACACTGATGGCGTTTAACATGCCGCTCGACGTCATCGGGATCATCGGCATCATCCTGCTGATCGGCATCGTGAAGAAGAACGGCATCATGCTGGTCGACGTCGCCATTCATGCGGAGCGTGACCGCGGGATGTCCGCTGAGGAGGCGATCCACGAGGCCTGCCTGCTGCGGTTTCGACCGATCCTCATGACGACGCTCTGCGCCATGCTCGGCGGCGTACCGCTGGCGCTCGGCACCGGCACGGGCTCGGAACTGCGCCAGCCGCTGGGCTACGCCATGGTCGGCGGCCTGATGGTTTCGCAGGTCCTGACGCTGTTCACGACGCCGGTCGTTTACATCTACATGGACAAGCTGACGCATCTGTTCGGCAAGGCACGGACCGAGGGGCAACGCACGCATGAGGTCGCGGTGCCCGCGCACACCCACTGATCGGGATCGAGCTGACCGCTAGATCGTTGGCGGCCGTTTCGCCCAGTCATAGCCGTGCCGCCGAACGCCTATGACATGCCGATCAGCGGCGCGACGATGGATTGGACGCGCATCATTCGTGCTCCTGCGGCACGCTTGGCATGGTTACCATGGGCATTGATGTCGGCCTTGATGCGCGTCGTGCCGGCCGCCGTCGGCGATTTTGCTGCGGACTTCGATGCAACAGCGATGTAGCGTTCGTGCCGTCCCACATCGATCAGGCTGCCCATGACCCTGGAACAGCTTCGCGTCTTCGTGGCGGTCGCCGAACGTCAGCACGTGACCCGTGCCGCCGAAGCCCTGCACTTAGCGCAATCGGCGGTGAGCGCTGCGGTCGCGGCACTCGAAGGTCGTCACGGTGCCAAACTGTTCCACCGGGTCGGCCGAGGCATAGAGCTGACGGAGGCCGGGGTGCTGTTCCTCGAAGAGGCACGCGCGGTCTTGGCGCGCGCCGATGCCGCCGAGCTTGTCCTCTCTGAACTGGGTGGGCTGAAGCGCGGGACGCTATCGGTGCAAGGCAGCCAGACCATCTCGAGCTATTGGCTGCCACGCCATCTGGCGAACTTCCGCCGCGCATATCCCGGCATCGGTGTCCGACTTGCGGTCTCCAACACGACGCAGGCAACTGCCGCGGTTCGCGAAGGGATCGCGGAACTTGGCTTCGTTGAGGGATCGGTCGACGACCCCTCGCTGACGATCACCGAAGTCGCGCGCGACCAGCTGATCGTCGTCGTCTGTCCAGAGCATCGGTGGGCAGCTGGCGGGAAAGTAGAGCCTCAGGACATCGTCGGGACGCCTTGGGTTCTGCGAGAGCCCGGCTCGGGGACGCGGTCCGTGTTCGAGGCTGCGCTTCGCCGCTACGGGATCTCGGTCGATGATCTTAATGTTGCGCTGGAGCTGCCGACGAACGAGGCAGTCCGCGGCGCGGTTGAGGCTGGTCTTGGGGCCGCCCCGATGTCCGGCTCGGTCGCCGCGCCAAGTCTCGAGGCGGGGCTGCTCAGCCAAACGGGGATCGAACTGCCTGAGCGCGCTTTCTATCTGCTGCGGCACACGGAGCGTTACCGGAGTGCCGCAGCAGACGCCTTGCTGCGCGTGATTGCCGGCAGGTAACGGCAGGCGGAGGTTCGTCCAGCCCTACCACGACAAGGCGGCGGTCCTGACCGGCGCGTCCCACAACCGGGTCAGCCGCTCGTCGAGCACCGTAACGGTGAGCGAGCAGCCGGCCATGTCGAGCGACGTCACCAGTGACCCGGTCAGATACCGCGTCACGACAAGACCGCGTCCAGCGAGGATCCGGCGCGCGGCGTTGACCATGAGGTAAAGCTCCATCAGCGGGGTGCCGCCGGACCCGTTCACCAGCAGCAAGCATTCGCTGCCGGTGGCAGGCGCGAGGTCGCCAACGATCGCGCCAAGCATGTCTTCGGCGATCGCGTCGGCTGAAACCAACTTGCCGCGGCGGCGGCCGGGCTCGCCGTGGATGCCGACGCCGACCTCCATCTCGTCGTCGCCGAGCTCGAAAGTGGGCTTGCCGGCGGCCGGAACGGTGCACGACGTCAGCGCGATGCCCATCGAGCGCGTGCGGGCGTTCACCTCTTTCCCGATTTCCTGCAACGCCTCGAGCGGGGCGGATTGTTCGGCGGCGGCGCCAACGATCTTCTCGACCACGAGCGTCCCCGCGACGCCGCGCCGTCCCGTTGACCACGTGGAGCTGGGCACCGCCACGTCGTCGTCCGTTACCACTGTCGCCAGCGTCCGGTCCGACGCGGCGGCGATTTCGGTCGCCATCTCGAAGTTCATCACATCGCCTTCGTAGTTCTTGACGATGAGGAGACAGCCGGCGCCGGTATCCGTCGCCTCGATCGCGGCCACCATCTGATCGGGGGTCGGCGAGGTGAACACCTGACCGGGGCAGGCGGCGTCCAGCATCCCATGGCCGACGAAGCCGGAGTGCAACGGTTCGTGGCCCGATCCGCCGCCGGAAATCAGCGCGACCTTGCCCGGCGTCAGCACGCGGCGGCGCACGAAGGCGCGGTCCGGCCCGAGTTCGACAATTCCGGCATGCGCCGCGGCGAAACCGTCGAGGCTTTCGGCGAGCATCGTATCGACCGCGTTCATGAGCTTTTTCATGATACGTCCCCCCTTTCTGTTGACCGGCGTGCAGACGCGCCGGATTCAATCCTCCAGCGTCGCGACCAAACGCACCAACTGGCGCGCGTATTCCTCGACCATATCCTCGATGATCTGATTGCGTTCTGCGTGTCCGAGATCGGGCACCGTGATCGTAATCACGCGCGTTCCGGCCGCCGGCTCACTGGCCTCGCGGCGGCCGGGATGCGCCCGATCATAGGCCGACAGAAACGCAGCGCGTTCGTGCGGCGAGAAGTGGCAGACCTCGAAGATGGTCTCCAGATGCTGCACCGGGATCGGCATGGCGTAGACGGGATTGACCAATTGCGACACGAACGAACGGTTGGTGCCGAGCGCCACGGCGAGCCGCCCGCGCGTGCCCGACGGGCGGTTGTCGCAGACCGTCTGGAAGATGCGCTTATAATCGGCGACCGGCCCGTTCTGCGTGTCGCTCATGGTGGTGTTTGGCGCAAATCCGTGGCAGCGATTGCCTGCTTTGCCGCACCCACCGCGCCGGGCGCGACCGATAGCGAGCGCAACCCGGCGCGAAGCAGCGCGCCGATCACGCGCGGATCGGCGCCGGCATCGCCACACAGGCTGACATCCCGTCCCGCATCGCGCCCGTGGAGCGCGACCGCTTTGATCAGCCGCAGCACGGCCAGGTTGAGCGGATCGGCGAGGTCCGCCACGGCGCCGATGTCACGGCCGGCGGCGGTGACGTACTGCGTGAGGTCGTTCGAGCCGATCGAGAAGAAATCGGCATCGAACTGGTCGATCGCAATGGCGGCAGCCGGCACCTCGACCATGATGCCGAGCGCAGGCCGGCG
>CAYSTX010000196.1:0-7537 GCA_964434035.1 uncultured Acetobacteraceae bacterium | reverse complement strand
CCCGGTACCTCACGCTTTACCTGTACAACCCGGTCGCGCTCGCCATCACGCGGCGACGGGCGAGCCGAGGGTTGGGCATCACGCGCGCGGCGAGCCGCACGACTGGCGGCTTTGCGGCGATGGTAGTTGCGCCGACCGTGTTCACGATGGCGCTTGCGGGTGTCTGGCACGGCGCGGGGTTACAGTTTCTCGTGTTTGGCTTGCTGCACGCGCTGTACCTCTGTGTGAACCATGTCGGCCGCACGTTCTTTCCGCGGCCGCAGGGATCCGTCGTCGGTCCCGCGCGTCATGCGGCGAACGTGCTCGCGACCTACCTCGCGGTGTTGGTCGCGGTGATATTCTTCCGTGCGCCGGGCCTTGGTTCGGCGGTCGATCTGCTCACCGGCATGCTCGGCTTCCACGGTGTGCTGGCGCCGCTGCCCGGGCATGCGCTCCCGCTTGAAGTGGGCGCGTATTGGTCGCACCAGGAAGATGCGCTGGCCATCGTTTGGCTGATCATGTTGTACGCGATCGTCTGGATTGCCCCGAATTCGCAGCAGATCTTGTCCCGTTACGAACCGGCGCTCGGTCACGTCGCCTCCCCGTCGCCCCGGTGGCCGACGTTCCGGCTGACGGCGCGCTGGGGCATTGCGCTCGGCCTTGGCGCCTGTCTTGGCCTGCTCTCGATCGGCGGGACGACGGAGTTCCTCTATTTCCAGTTCTGAAACCGTATCGACCGAGGCGTCCGCCCGTCGGACGGAAGGTGGCGCGCGGCGCTTCCTCGCGATCGCCGCGTCCGTCGGGGTCGTGTCGTTCGCGCTGGTCTGGGCATATGTCTATGCGATGCCGATGGCGTTCATGGACGCCGAATTCGCCCGATGGTCGGCCAAACGAAGCCTGCTCGATGCGTGCCACATCGGCGAGTTGCTGGTTCTCGGCGACAGCCGCACCGCGGTCGACGTCGTGCCGGCGGAATTGTCGGTGGATACCGTCAACCTCGCGCTCGCTGGAAGCTCGACCGTCGAGGCATACGCCGAGCTAAAGCGCGCGCTCCGCTGCCCACGGGCGCCATCGCGGATCGTCTTGTCGCTGTCGCCGAGCCATTTGATTAACCCGGATACGTTCTGGGGAAAGAGCACGCGGTATCGGTTTCTACTCCGTTCGGACCTGGAAGACCTCTACCGTGTGTCGGCGGAAACCGGTGACTGGAGCATCTTTGCCGATGAACCGGACGGTTTGCCGCCGCGTGCCCGGATTTGGCTGTACGCGCTGAATTTCCCGACCGTCTACTTCAGCAGCCTAGTGCAGCACGGCGTGTTCCAGACGTACCAGCAAAACCGCCGCATCTTCGATGAGGTCGTCGCGGCGCGTGGGCAGTACGTGTTTGCCAACCTAGGCGCGCCGAAGTTCGCCGGGCCAGACGCTGACATCCCGTCATTTGATCCTCGGCCGGTCCTCGCTGCCTTCCTGGAGCGGATCGCGGCGCTGACGGAGGCGCGCGGGATCCCGCTTGATCTCGTCTCGATGCCGATCGACGACCGGACCTTCGCCGCTTTGCATCCGGCATTTCTGAATGGCTACGAAGATTTCATTCGGGCCTTCACGCAGCGGCATCGCCTTGTTCGGCAGGTTGGTGAAATCGCGCCGCACTGGCCGCCCAGCGCGTTCGACGGACCGCTCGATCACCTCACGCGGGAAAGCGCGCCGAAGTACTCAAAGCTCTTCGCGGAGTGCTTTGATCGGCTCGTCCGTTCCGCTCACGCCGCGAACACGCCGGCCTGCGAAACCCTGGGGCGGCCGCCGAGCTAGGCATCGTCAAACCAGACGAGCGGCGGCGGATCAGAATGGGCGTGCCGGATCAGTGACCGGTATCGCCGCCCGGTTTGACGAGCGGCACGGCTTCGGCCGGCTGCGCGCCGACCAGGCGGAGCAATGTGCGCAGGTGACGCGTCGTGATCTCCGTTGCCCAATCGAGCAGATGCCGCCGCTCGACCGCATTGAAGTAGAAGCAATAGCAGAGCCCCACGAACACCACGACCCAGGTGCCGTCGAGCGCTACCTGCAACAGGTAGGTCTCCACGCGGGAAATATGGGCCAGCCAATAAACCGCGGCTGAGAAGGCGACGATCAACAGGAAGCTGCTCAGCCGAACTGGCACCCGATGCTCGTGCGTCGAGATGGCCCAACTGACGGCCATGTAGACGACCCATGTCAGCACGGTCGCCCAGGCAGCCCCGTAAATGCCGAACCATGCGATCAGCGCCCAGTTGAGCAGGCAATTGACGATCGCGCCGCCGGTCGCGATCCGACCCACCAAGCCCGCCCGCTTGTTGATCAGCAGCAGGTTGCTGAAGAAATCACCATACGAGCGGAACACGTAGGCAAACACCAGCAGCGGCACCAGGAAATGCGCCGGATAGAAGTCGGGTGGCACCATGAAATACAAAAGCTCTGGACTAAGCACACTGACGCCCAGGGCAACCGTGCAGAGTGCGAACATCAGATAAGTCGCGACGTGCGCGAATTGCTGCTGCCAGCCATTCTCCCCGGCGTAGCGGTAGAATGTCGCGTTCCAGCTTTTGCCAAAACTGTCGGCGACCAGAATGCTGACGATGAACGCGAACCGGTAGGCGAGTGCAAATTTGCCGAGATCGGCGAGGGTTACGGAGTTGGCGAGAAAGAACCGGCTCGAAAAATGGATGAGGAAGTAGGCGAGGCCCGACACGGCGAGCGGTGCGCCAATGCGCACGAGGTCGGGAATTAACGACCGGTCAAACCGCCAGCCGACTTCGCGGAAGGTGAGGCTGAGAAGATAGATCGACGCAACAATGCTGATGGCGAGTTTACTGAGCAGAAAACCCCAGACCCCGGCCTTGAAGAAGCCGATGAACAGTGTGTTCAGCACGACGTTGAGCGCGAGCGTTACCAGCGAATAGTAGAGGTAGAAGCGCGCGCGCTCCTGAATTCGCGTGTAGGTCAGCGTGACCTCGGCCAGGTAGCCGAAGAACATCGCAACAAAGGCCGCCCGCATCAGGTCGGTCATGCCATCCGAGTGAAACACCGCCTGACTGATCGGTGCGGATGCCAGGATCGCGGCGCTCGCGATGAAACCGCCGAGCAGTGCCGTCGATATGACACCGGTCGAGATCACCTGGTGCTGATCCGCCTCGGTCTTCTTTTCGTGAAACACGCGAGTCAGTGCGACACCGATGCTCTGTAGGCCGAGCGTGATCGCGATGACCTCGGTCGATAGTTCAATGAGCTCGATGATGCCGAACTGTGACGGTGTTAAAAAACGGGAATAAAGAGGAATCGCCAAAAAACCGACCACGCGGCTGGCCACGTTGCCGATCAGGTAGAGTGTCGAATTCTCCAGAATGCGGTTCAGCTTGGCCATGCTTTTCCTGCGGCAACGCCGGACCTTGCAGGGTCAGTGGCAAGCCCACGTTTACCCGCGCTGCTGATGCCAAGCGCCCTCATCTGCGTCAACGTCTAAGACACAAGTTGAACGGATCGTGGCAACCTTAGGCTGCGCCGCCCCCACGCGGCACGACGAGGGCGTCTACCGCGACGATGCCGGAGGGTGCGGCGATCAGGGGGTTGACGTCGATTTCCGCGATCAGTTCCGCGTGGTCCGCGATCAGCTCCGAGACACGCTGCACGACGTCGGCGAGCCACCCGCGATCGATTGGCGCCTCGCCCCGAACGCCGTCGAACAGCGGCGCGCCACGCAGCCCGTCCACCATCGCCCGCGCTTCTTCCGCTGTGACCGGGGCCGGCATGGGCGCGGTGTCGGCCAGGATCTCGACCAGCACGCCGCCGAACCCGACCAGCACGAGCGGCCCGAAGAGTGGATCGACCCGGCCCCCGACCACGATCTCGATCCCCTTCGGCACCATGCGCTGCACCAGCACGCCCGCGAGCCGCTCGGCGCCGACGGCCGCGATTGCGCGGGTCGTCACGCGATCATAGGCGTCGTCGAGTGCAGCCTCATCGCGAATGTCGAGCGCGATCACGCCAGCCTCGGTCTTGTGCGCGAGGCCGACGCATTCGGCTTTCAGCGCAACCGGATAGCCAATCGCATTCGCCGCCGCGCGCGCGCTGTCGCGGTCGCTTGCCAGACGCTCTTCCGTAACCGGCACGCCGTAACAGGCGAGCACCTGTTTGCTCTCGCGTTCGCTGAGCGGCGCCGCGCCGCCGGACGCGAGCGCTGCACGCAATAGCGAGCCCGCGGTCGCGGCGGCCTCTCGCGGGCTCGCGCGGCCGGTTTCGCGTGCGTCGGCAGATACCGGCGGGGCGGCGACCCTTTGCCATGCGGCAAGTGCGGCGAAACAGTGGTCGACGGAGCGGAACAGCGCGAGATTGTCTGCAGTTTCAATCTCGGTGGAGCCCGGCCCCTCGATCCATTCGGAATGCCAGACCATGCAGACCGGTTTGCGGCGTGCGCCGGCGGCGGCATCGAGGGCGGCGAGGCGCGGGATGGATCGCTCGTACGCGTAAACGTGCGGCACCACCAACGCGGCGTACGCCGGGTCGTCGAGCAGCGCGTCGGCGCAGGCGCGGAACCCGTCCGGGTCGTTCAGCACCTGCGCTGTCACGTCCACCGGATTGCGCGCCGAACCAAAGGGCGGGATGCGCGCGGTCAACACATCGCGCGCGGCGTCGCCCGGCTGCGGCAGTAGAACGCCATGCTCCTCCGCCCGGTCGGCCGCCATGATCGCGGCACCGCCCGATGTCGCGAGCACCGCCACACCCGCGCCGGGCGCGGGCTTCGCCGCATGGCGGGCCTTGGCGAGGAACGCCGCCGTCGAGATGAGCGCTTCGTAATGCTCGACTAGCACGGCGCCCGCCTGCGCGAACGCCGCGCGATATGCGGCTTCCGGTCCGGCGAGTGACCCCGTGTGCGACATGGCGGCGGCGGCGCCGACGGTGCCGGTCGCCATCTTGAAGATTACAACCGTCTTATCCGCCGCCCGAGCGTGCATGATCGCGGCGAGCAGCCGGCGCGGTTCGGCCATCCCTTCGAATACGCAGGCGATCGCGTCGCATGCCGGGTCGTCGGCGAGGTAGGCGACGCCATCGGCGACGTCGATGTCGCAGGAATTGCCGCTAGTCAGCACGTGGCTGATCGAGACGCCGCGCGCGACCGACTGCGCGAGCGCCATGCCGAGCGCGCCGGATTGGCTGACTAGACCGATCGCGCCGCGCGTCCGTGGCGGCGGGATCGGCGTGATGCTCATGAACGTCATCGTGGCGCCGAGACGCGCGTTGACCGAGCCGATCGTGTTCGGCCCCATGATAGGAATGCCGTGCGTGCGTGCGACTGACGCGAGTTCGGCCTGGAGCGCGGTGCCTTCCTCCGTCCCGACCTCGGCATACCCGGACGCGAACACAATCGCCCCGCCGACGCCCGCCGCGACGCATTCCGCCATCACGCCCGCGACCGCGTCCTGCGGCACGCAGACGATGGCGCAGTCGGGCGGCGCGGGCAGGGCGGCGAGCGAGGCGAAGCAGGGGCGGTCGCCGATTTCCTGATAGCGCGCGTTGACCGGCCAGATGTCGCCGCCATAGCCGGAAAGATTGGCCAGCACACGCTCCCCGAACGCGCCGGGCCGGGCGCTCGCGCCGATGACGGCGATGCTGGATGGGGCGAGCAGGCGCGCAAGCTGGTCGTGGCGGTAGAGCGGACGCGTCATGGTTCCTCCCTCGTCGGCCGGCGTTGACGCGCGGCCCCTGTGCCGCATACTGGACAGTAACAACGCGGCGCGACAAGGGAGCGAGACGCCATGGACTTCGCCTTTTCGCCCGCGGTCGAGGGTCTGCGTGAGCGCCTGCAGGCGTTCATGGACGAACATATCTATCCAAATGAAACGACTTATCACGACCAGCAAGCGGCGATGGCGGATCGCTGGCAGCCAGTGCCGATCGTCGAGACGCTGAAGCCGATAGCGCGGGCCGCCGGGTTGTGGAACCTCTTTCTGCCGGAGAGCGCCCGTGGCGCGGGTCTCTCGAACCTCGATTACGCGCCGCTCGCCGAGATCATGGGCCGCGTGCCGTGGTCGTCGGAGGTGTTCAACTGTTCGGCACCCGATACCGGTAACATGGAGACGCTCGACCGGTACGGCACCGAGGCGCAGAAGCGACGGTGGCTCGAGCCGCTGCTCGCTGGCGAGATCCGTTCGGCCTTCGCGATGACGGAGCCCGCGGTCGCGTCGTCGGATGCGACAAACATCGAATGCCGGATTGAGCGCGACGGCGGCGACTACGTCATCAATGGCCGCAAATGGTGGACCTCGGGCGCAGGCGATCCGCGCTGCGAGATTTTCATCGTGATGGGCAAGACCGACCCGCTATCGCCGGACAAGCATCGGCAGCAATCGATGATCCTCGTTCCGCGCGACACGCCGGGCGTTAACATCCGTCGCATGCTGCCGGTTTTCGGCTTCGACGACGCGCCGCACGGCCATGCGGAAGTCGTGTTCGAGGACGTTCGCGTGCCCGCCGACAACATCCTCCTTGGCGAAGGTCGCGGTTTCGAGATCGCGCAGGGGCGGCTTGGTCCGGGACGCATCCATCACTGCATGCGCGCAATTGGCCTCGCCGAACGCGCGCTTGAGATGACGTGCAAGCGCGCGCTTGAGCGGCGGCCGTTTGGGAAGCCGCTCGCCGATCAGGGCGTCATGATCGAGCGCATCGCGAACATGCGGATCGACATCGAACAGGCGCGGCTGCTGGTGCTGCACGCGGCATGGAAGATGGACCGCGTCGGCAACAAGGCGGCGCGCGCCGACATTGCGTCGATCAAGGTCGCGGTACCGGCGATGGCGTGCCGCGTCATCGACTGGGCGATCCAGGCGCATGGCGGTGGTGGCGTGACGGAAGATTTCGGCCTGGCGCATTTCTACAAGATCGCCCGCACGCTCCGCATCGTCGACGGGCCGGACGAGGTGCATCGCCATCAGCTTGGCCGTTTGGAATTGGCGAAATACCGGCCGGAGCGTCCGAACTCATGAACGGCGAGTTGTTCGACCTGACGGGCAAGGTCTGCGTCATCACCGGCTCGTCGAAGGGGATCGGCCGCGCGATTGCCGAACGAATGGCCGAGCACGGCGCCCGCGTCGTCGTCTCGTCGCGCAAACGCGATGCGTGCGAGGTGGTCGCCGAGGGCATCCGAGCGCGCGGCGGCGAGGCGATCGTCATTCCGTGCAACATCGCGCACAAGGCCGAGTTGGCGGCGCTTGTTGACGGCACGGTCGCCGAATGGGGCGGCATCGACGTGCTCGTTTGCAACGCCGCGGTGAACCCGTATTTCGGCCCGTCGGCGGGCATTTCTGACGAGCAGTTCGACCGCATCATGGGCTCGAACGTCCGCAGCAATCTGTGGCTGACCAACATGGTGCTGCCGGGGATGGCGGCGCGCGGCGGTGGTTCGGTCATTATCATCAGCTCGATCGGCGGCCTTCGGGGCACGCCGTTGCTCGGCGCGTACGCGATCAGCAAGGCGGCCGACATGCAGCTCGCGCGCAATATCGCGGTCGAGTGGGGGCCGAAGGGCGTG
>CAYSTX010000195.1:0-7560 GCA_964434035.1 uncultured Acetobacteraceae bacterium | reverse complement strand
TCTGCGCGCAGTTTTCCCGGCCGGACGCCATACTTGCGCAGGAAAGCACGACTGAACGCGGCCTGCGATTGATATCCCACTTCCACCGCGATGCGTTCCAATGATGTGTTGCCCTCGGAGAGACGGCGGCGGGCAATCGCCAAACGTAACTCAGCAAGGAATGCGAGCGGCGCCAGCCCGCCAGCCTTGTGAAAAGCGCGTACCAAACTCGCCCGCGACATGGCGGCGACAGCGGCGAGCTCATCCAACGACCAGGCCCGCACCGGATCATCCATCATCGCTAACAGTGCACGCGCGGTCGCCGGCTTGCTCAGAAGCTCGAACGTACCGGCCATTGCCGTGGCCGAGTCCAGATGCGCCCGCAACATCATTACGAACAGCGCGCTCGCCAGATTGCGCGCGATCGCCAGCGAGCCGGGACGTGCCTCCGTCAGTTCCTCTCGGATCCCATGCAGCAACGGCAAGTATCGTGCCCGCAGAGCCGGTTCGCCAACGCGCAGGATGACCACCTCCTCCAGCGCCGCGAGAACCAGATTCTCCGGCGCGGATTCGAAATGCAGCCGCCCACACACCAGTCCGGTATCCTGGCCTGCGCCGATGCTCACTTGGAGGCGCATGTCATTACGACGTGTCGTTTCGATCCGAGCGGCTGGCCCCCCCGCGATCGATGACCGCAACACATGCGGATCGCCATGCGGCAGCAGCAGCACCTCGCCCGCCCGCAGCGACAGCGGTTGGTGACCCGGCCGAACGATGGAGACGGAACCTTCGATGACGACGTGAAAGTACGCCCAGCCGGTGGGCGCTCCGTCATAGCGTGACGCCCAGCTTCCGCCCAAAAGGCAGAAATCATCCAATTCGGGCCGCACGCGTAACACGGATGCAAGGCCACTCAGCCCGTCGCTGTCCTCCATCGAACCCCCGTTACCCACTCTGATCCGCTGGAGCGTCGATCTGCGCCGCACAGGTACAGATCGAACGCATTTCCAAGCCTATCTCCATGGCCTCAATCAAGGAGGTCGTCATGCCTATGCTCGATTGGAAGCCCTATCGTCAGCACCTCAGCAAATCAGGTCTGATGAACTTCGTTGTCGATCGTCTGGCCAATAGCTGGCTCACGAGAAAAGACCTCGACTGCCACATGCTACGCGCGTCGATGGTCGTCATCTTCCTCTTCTTCGGCTACCAGAAGTGGTTCGAGTACGAGGCCAAGGTGCTGATTCCCTATATCAGCAACGGCCCGCTGATCTTCTGGCTTTATCCAGTCTTCGGCATCCGGGGGGCAAGCTGGTTCCTCGGTGTTTCGGAGTGGCTGTTCGGAACGCTGTTGTTCATCGGCTTCTGGAACAAGCGCCTCGGCATTCTGGGCGCGATAGGATCGATCGCCACCTTTGTTGGCACGGTCACCATCATACCCTTTATGCCGAACGGCTGGGCGCCGTCGGCCGGCGGATTCCCCGCGATGGTTGGTAACGTTCCATTTCTCATGAAGGACGTCGTGCTGCTCGCCGTCTCCGTCTATTTGCTGAAAGAAGATGTGGCGAGGGCGCGCGACCAAGTGAAGCCGGCGGCAAACGAGAAAAGCTGGATAGGTTACGTGCCGAACGAGGAGTCATCTCCTTCGTCGCCACTTGGAACGCGACAGCACTGAGCCTTCTCATCAACGCGGCCATGGCGAATGCCTGATTGGCCGTCACACCGCAGCAGGCAATGACGTACGCGATGCGGATAGTGACGGACGAGTGCGTGCGCCATGGCCCTTCGTATGGATCAGAATCACCATGCGCAGTTTACGAACAGTCCGGCTAGTCACAGCCATAGTCGCGGCGTTGATGATCGGAGCAGTACTGCTCGGGATCTCGTACGCTGAAACCGTATCGACGAGCGTCGTCACGTCCTATCCCAAGGCAAACGTTGTCGTCGATGGCTCGATGGTCCAAATAGCTCTGGGCTTCGAAGTGCCTGTCGATCACCAGCGATCGACACTGACTCTGCGAAGTCGCGAAGGTGACCGGCACCTCAGACCCAGGCTGGAATCGGCACCGAAATACCTCTTCAGCATTGTCGCAGGCCTTGCGCCCGGTGCCTACGAATTGGTCTGGGAGGCGCGGCTGTCGGGGGGACAGATTCGAAGCGGTACGATTCCGTTCACCGTCAACTCAAGCCAGGCCGGCGTCTCCGGTGAGCATCGGGCGCATGCCGGTTAGCCAAGAGTCAACGGCGGCAGCTCTGGTGCTAGTCGGCGTCGCATGTCTGAGGTTGGTCGCCTCGCTGCGTGCCTACAACACGTCTTTGGCAACGCCCGTTCGAACAGCAAGCTGATATCGGACGATCCGACATGGACACTATGGCCAATCAGGGCTCACTCGGTGACGAGCTTCGCCGAACGCTGGGCCAGATTGTTCTTGTCCTGCAAGGCGGGGGCGCCCTGGGCGCTTACCAGGTCGGCGTCTACCAAGCGATGCATGAGGCGGGGGTTGAACCGGATTGGGTGATCGGCACCTCGATCGGGGCGATCAATGCGAGCCTGATCGTAGGTAATCCTGTCGAACGACGGCTTGACCGCCTGCTGGAGTTCTGGGCGCAGGTCGAGCATTCGGACTGGCAGACCCTGCTGGCGGGACTGCCAGCAGTCGGTCCAACGATGGCCACTTGGATGACGATGGCGCACGGGATCAGAGGCTTCTTCGAGCCTAATCCGCTGGCCTTCGCGGGCCAGCACACACCGCTGCGCCCTGAAGCGGCCGGCTATTACACGACCGCGCCGCTGCGTGACACGCTGAACCGCCTCGTCGATTTCTCCCTGATCGAGACGGCAGGCTGCCGACTAACCGTCGGCGCGGCCAATCTCAGCACCAGCGAAATGACGTAATTTGACAGCCGGCGCATCCCCTTGGCGGCCGAGCACGTCATGGCCTCGGGCGCCATGCCGCCGGCGTTTCCGCCGGTACGGATAGGCAAGGAGCTTTACTGGGATGGCGGCATCCTGTCGAACACGCCTGTCGAGGCGGTCTTCGACGATGTCCCCAGACGCAATTCCCTCGTGCTTGCCGTGCATCTGTGGAACCCGCGCGGGCCGGAGCCTCATAGCATCTGGGATGTCAGCCATCGCCAGAAGGACGTGCAGTATTCCAGCCGAGCGGCGAACCACATCCTGAAGCAGAAGCAGCTTCACCGGCTCCGGCATATCGTTGCCGAGTTGACGAAGAAACTTCCCTCTCAGCTGAGGGAAGACCCCGAAGTCAAGGCATACGCCGACTCGGGCTGCCTGACGCAGATGCACGTCGTGCGGCTTTTAGCGCCGCGCCTTCAACACGAAGACCATACGAAGGACATCGACTTCAGCCGCGAAGGCATCCGGCGACGGCGTCTGGCGGGTTACGAACACATGGTCGGGGTGCTGAAAATGGCGCCATGGAAGAAGTCGGTCGATAAGACGGAAGGTGTTATCCTTCATGAATCCGAGGCACCCGATCAGGCGATTACCTATTGACGCATCTGATTTGCGCTCCCCGACCCAAGCCGCGTCGCTGGATGGCGAGGTCGGACTCACCGACCTGATACGGCTCTAAAGCCCCAGGTACGCCGCCTGCACCTGCTTGTTGTCGGCCAGCGCCCGGCTCGCCCCATGCAGGATGACCCGCCCGCTCTCCAGCACATACGCGCGACTGACCAGTTCCAGCGCGCGCGCGGCATTCTGCTCCACCAGCAGGATCGCCGTGCCCATCGCCCCGATCTCGGCAATCTTCTCGAACGTCGCGTCCACCACCACCGGCGCCAGGCCGAGGCTCGGCTCGTCCAGCATCAGCAGCCGGGGCTTCAGCATCAGTCCGCGCCCAACGGCCAGCATCTGCTGCTCGCCCCCGCTCATCGTACCCGCCAACTGCCGGTGCCGCGCCGCCAGCTTCGGAAAGATCGCGAACACATGCTCCATTGTCCGCGCGCGCTCCGCCTTGGCCGCGGGGATCATCGCGCCGATCTCTAAATTCTCGCGCACCGTCATCTCCGGGAACACCTGTCGTCCCTCCGGCACGTGCGCGATCCCCAGCGCCGCGATCCGGTGTGCCGGCAGCGCCCCGATGTCCACCCCGTCGAAGCTCACCATCCCCGACGTCAGCCGGACCAGCCCGGAGATTGCCCGGAGTGTCGTGCTTTTACCCGCGCCGTTGGCGCCCAGCAGTCCGACCGCCTCGCCCTCACCGACCTCGATGCTCACCTCCCGGATCGCCTGCACCGACCCGTATGCCGCGCCCACGCCCGAGAGCTTCAGCATCCCGCGCGCTCCGCCGCCGGCGCGTGACGGCTGCCCAGATACGCCCGCACCACCTCGGGATCAGCAACGACGTCCGCCGGTGCGCCCTCGGCGATCTTCTGCCCGTGGTCCAACACCACGATCCGGCCAGCCACCGCCATGATGGCGCGCATCACGTGCTCCACAATCACGATCGTCAGCCCGCGCGCCGCGAGCTTGCCGACCAGTGCCACCGCTTGGTTGATCTCCGCCGGGTTCAGCCCGGCCATCACCTCGTCGAGCAACAGGATGCGCGGCCGCGTCGCCAGCGCCCGCGCCATCTCCAGCCGCCGCTGATCGATCGTGGTCAGGTCGCGTGCCGCCACGTCTTCCTTCGCCGACAGCCCGACGAACGCGATCGTCTCGCGCGCCTGCTCGCGCGCTACGTCCGGCCTCTTGTCGCGCAGGAACGCCCCGGTCATTACATTTGCAAGGACCGTCATCGTCCCAAACGGCCGCGCTACCTGGAACGTCCGCGCCAGCCCGTGCGCGCACACGTCGTGCGGCCGAAGCCCGGTGATCTCCCGCCCGAACGCGCGCACCGCCCCAGTATCCGGACGGTGATACCCCGTGATCAAGCTGAAGCAGGTCGTCTTGCCCGCGCCGTTCGGCCCGATCAGCGCGACGGTCTCGCCCTCCTCGACCGAGAAGCTCAAATCCTGCACCGCCCGCAGTCCGCCGAACCGCTTGGACAGGCCGTGCACCGACAGGGCCTCGGTCATTCGCCCGCCAGCCCCGGAACCCGCGCGGGCCGCCGCCCAAACGCGCGCGCCCACAGCCCGGTGAGCACACCCAGCAGCCCGCTCGGCCGCCACAGAATCACCGCCATCAGGATTAGCGAGTACACCGTGAGCTGCACGCCACCCCGTCCGCCACCGAGCCAGCTCTGCAGCAGCGCGGATGTCGACTCAAGCAGCACCGTCCCCACCACCGGCCCCCATAACGTCCCGATCCCGCCCACGATCGAGACCAGCGCCGCCTCCACCGAAACGTTGAAGCTGAACGCCGTCGCCGGGTCGATGAAGTAGATGTATTGGATGTAGAGCGTCCCCGCGAGCGCCGTGAGGAATGCGCTGATCAGGTAGATGTGTCGTTTGATCCGCGGCACGTCCACACCCACCGCCTCCGCCGCGTCCTCGTCCTCGCCGAGCGCGACGAGATAGTAGCCCATCCACGACCGCTCGATCCGCCGCGTCACGATCAGGCCAAGCGCCAGCAGCCCCAGCGCGATCCAGTAATACGCCGCCTTCGCGTCGAACTGCATCATCAGCGGCGCATTGCCCAAATTCGGCAGCGTCGTCCCCTCCGCGCCCCATGCAAAATCGCGGAACTTCAGGAACAGCAGCATCAGCACCTGCGCGCTCGCGATTGTCGCGATCGCGAAATACGGCCCCCGCAACCGGAAGCACACGGCGCCGATCGGCAGGCTCGCGGCCATCGCGACCAGCCCGCCCGCCACCATGCCGATCCAGGGCGACACGCCGAAGTCGATCTCGAGGATCGTCGACGTGTACGCCCCCAGCCCGAAAAACGCAGCGTGCCCCAGGGACAGCTGTTTGGCGTAGCCGCCCATCAGGTTCCACGCCACCCCGATGAAGGCGAACAGCAGCACACGAATAAAAATGTCGATCGCGAACGGCGACGAGACGACCAATGGCAGCAGAATAAGGACCGCCGCCCCGCCCATGATCCACAGCGTGCCGCGCCTCATCGCGCCCAGCCCCCGAAGAGCCCGCTCGGCCGTAGCGCGAGCGTCAGCAGCAGCATGACGAACACAACGATCAGCCCGGAATCCGCACCGACGAACTGCACGCCGAGCGACTCAGCGATCCCCATCATCAAGCTCGCGACCAGCGCGCCCACGACGTTGCCGAGCGTCCCCAGCACCACGGCGACGAAGGCCATCAGCACGAATACCTGCCCCACCAACGGATAGGCCGGATAGAACGGCATCAACAGCGACCCGGCCGCCCCCGCCAGCGCCAGCGCGATCCCGACCGCGATCGCGAACACCCGGTCCGGGTTGATCCCCATCAGCTTGGCGACCTCCGGCTTCTGCGCGGCCGCGCGCATCGCCTTGCCCAAATCGGTCGCGCGCAGGAACGTCCACAGCGCGCCGCTCAGCAGCATCGCTACCCCGAACGCGATCAGCTTGGCCACCGGCAGGGTTACCTCACCCAAATTCACCGCGAAGTCCGTGTACGACGTGTGCACGGTGCGGTAATCGGCGCTGAACAGCATCAGCGTCACGTTCACAAGCAGCAACGACAGCGCGAACGTAAGGAAGATTTGCGGCATGTCACCCAGAGACAGCACGCGGCGGATCAAGTACCGCTGCAGCAGCACGCCCACACCGAACAGGACCGGCATTGAAACCAGCAGCGACAGCAGCGGGTCGATCCCGAACTGCGTCGCGAGGAAGAAGCTGATATACATGCCGATCATCACGAACTCGCCCTGGGCGAAGTTCACGATCTTCACCACGCCGAAAATCAGAGTCACGCCGATGCTGACCAGCGCGTAGATACCCCCGATCAGCAGGCCGTTCACCACGGCCTGCAACAAAGTCGTCAGCACGATCAGCTCCTGATCAGCTGTGCGCGCGCGTCCTCTTTGGGGAACACCGTCGCCAGGTCCGCGTGCTGCCACTGAACGCCCACCGGGTGCGCGAACACGTTCTTGCCGTCCGGACCGAACTTTACCTTGCCGCCCGGGCACATCGCCGCGAATCCGCTGGAGACGTCCGTCGCCGCGATCGCATCGCGCACCTTCTGCGGTTCGGCCGAGCCCGCGCGCTCCAGCGCGTCCGCGATGATGTAGGTTTGCGTCACCAGCCCGCCCGCGTATTCGAACAGGAACTCGCCCGTCTGCTTCTTGAACGCCGCGTTTACAGTCTGCGCGTCGTCGCTGATATCGTGGTTCCAGTGCGCAACACCCAGTAGTCCCTCCGCCAGGTCGCCCACGTTCTTATGGAAGTCCGGGATCACGAACCCCCCGGACCCGCCGTTGATCCCGACCTTCAGCCCCGATTGCTTGATCGCGCGGATGATCAGGATCAGGTCGTTCAGGTACGACACCGGGAACACCATGTTCGCGCCCGACGCGCGCACCTTGTTGATCAGCGGGCTCGCGTCCGAGAGTCCCGCCGAATAAGGCTCGAACATCACGATCTCGACGCCGGCCGCTGGCGCCTGTTCGCGCAGCCCGGCGCTGGTGGACGTCCCGAACGCGGTGTTCTCGAACAGCACCGCCACCTTCGGCGCGTCGCC
>CAYSTX010000194.1:0-7579 GCA_964434035.1 uncultured Acetobacteraceae bacterium | reverse complement strand
TGGGCTACATGTGGTGCCGCATGGCCGAGGTGGCGAGCCGCAAGCTCGCTGCCGGCGCCGACGGTGCGCAACAGTTTCTCCAAAGCAAGCTGATCACCGCTCGGTTCTTCATGGAGCACATGCTGCCGGCCACCACGACGCACTTGGCGCGGATTACGGCAGGATCGGGCAGCATGATGGCCCTCCCGGCCGAAGCCTTCTAGGCGCTGCGCCGACAAACAGAGACAACGAGGTACGCAATGCCCACGGAGCTCTCCCCGCGGGAGGCAATGGACTTCGACGTCGTCATCGTCGGCGCCGGGCCCGCCGGGCTGGCCGCGGCGATCCGGCTAAAGCAGAAGGCGCCCGACCTCTCGGTCGTGTTGGTCGAAAAGGGGTCGGAGGTCGGCGCACACATTCTCTCGGGCGCCGTCATCGACCCGATCGGGATCGACAGCCTCCTACCGGGCTGGCGTGACGAGCAGAGCCCCATCCAGCAGCCGGTCATGAAGGATCGGTTCCTCTGGATGACCGCCAAACAGGCGCTGCCGCTGCCTGGCGTCCTGATTCCCCCCCTCATGAGCAACCACGGAAACTTTATCGTCTCGCTCGGCAACGTCTGTCGCTGGCTTGGCGAGAAAGCCACCGCCCTGGGCGTCGATATCTACCCCGGCTTCGCGGCCTCCGAAGTACTCTATGGGGCCGATGGGGAAGTCACCGGCGTCGCCACAGGCGACATGGGGATCGGCAAGAACGGCGAGCCCACCGACACATTCACTCGGGGCATGGAGCTGCGCGGCAAGTACACTTTGTTCGCCGAGGGAGCACGGGGCAGCCTGTCAAAAAGTCTGATCGCGCGCTTCGGGCTCGCCAGCGATCGCGAGCCGCAGAAGTTCGGAATCGGAATCAAGGAACTGTGGCAGGTCGCGCCGGAAAAGCACCAACCCGGTCTTGTCCAACACAGCTTCGGATGGCCGCTGGATCTGAAGACCGGCGGCGGATCGTTCCTCTATCACTTCGGCGACAATCTGGTTTGCGTCGGTTTCGTTGTTCATCTCAACTATCACAACCCCTGGCTCGCGCCCTTCGAGGAATTTCAGAGGTTCAAGACCCACCCCCGAATGCGAGACACCTTTGCGGGCGGCAAGCGCCTTGCTTACGGAGCACGGGCGATCACCGAGGGGGGATGGCAATCGGTGCCACAGCTAGTGTTTCCCGGCGGTGCTCTGGTCGGGTGCGCGGCCGGCTTCATGAACCTTCCGCGTATCAAAGGGAGCCACAACGCAATCCTCTCTGGCATCGCCGCAGCCGATGAGGTCGCAACGGCGCTCGCCGCCGGACGCAAGCACGATGAACTGACTTCCTATGAAGAAGGCTGGCGAAGGTCGCCGATCGGCAAGGATCTCAAGCGGGTTCGCAACGTAAAGCCTCTGTGGTCGAAGCTGGGCACCGTCGTGGGCGTTGGTTTGGGCGGTGTCGACATGTGGTGCAACACGCTCGGCTTTTCGCTGTTCGGCACCCTACGTCACGGCAAGCCGGACAGCGAGACCCTGCTGCCCGCCGCGCAGTGCAAGCGAATCGATTATCCCAAGCCAGACGGGCAGATCAGCTTCGATCGGTTATCGTCGGTGTTTCTCTCGAACACGAACCATACAGAGAACCAGCCGGCACACCTACATGTCTGCAATGCCGATGTTCAGCGATCGTCGGAACATGACATCTACGCGGGCCCGTCGACGCGCTATTGTCCCGCCGGCGTCTATGAGTGGGTCTGCGAGGGCACCGACCTGAAGTATGTCGTAAACGCTCAGAACTGCGTTCACTGCAAAACCTGCGACATTAAGGATCCAAACGCCAACATCACCTGGGTGCCTCCGGAGGGCGGGGGCGGTCCCAACTATCCCAACATGTGATCGAGGCTCGTCGTTAAGCCGTCCGCCACGCGGCGGAAGGCACCCGGCTGATCAAGACGGCACTAAACTTAATGTTCGAGATTCTCTGGTTTGCTCTATCCGGTTTATCCGGGACCCAGACATCGGGTGCAGTCGCCGGGGGACTGGTTGGCGGCTTTTCGGGATTTATTGCGAACAACGCACAAGAGCGTCGAGGAATAAGGCGTGCAAAGCGAAATGTCGCCTCCGCCCTAATCGGCGAGATGAGCGCGCTTTCCTATCACATCAAGAGCTACTATCTCACCACGCTGCATCAAGACGAGGTACAGGCCGAGCATCGCGAACTTCGGTGGCGGCATTTTCGCGGCGAACGAGACTACATGCCCATTTTCCGAGCGCTCGGACCCCATGTCGGGGTACTACCGGCCCCGCTACCGCGCGATCTTGTCGCTTGGTACACGGACCTGACGATATGTCTGGAGCGGGCTCACGAATTGCACGAACTGAGGCTCCAACGAGATCCGGACTCCTTCAGCTATGCTATGGAGCTTGCGCGCCTCCAGGAGGCTAGGCTCGCTGAACTGGTCGAGCTCGCGTCTCCCTTGCTGGAGCGCCTCGGAGATCTCTAAACCGACCGGGTCCCACTGAGTCGACTGGTCCCGACGCAGACTCGCGACGAACGGCTTCTGATAGGGCAGTTGAAAGGGCGTGTCTAAAACGACGGTCTGCTTTGGAACGATCGTGGAGACCATCCAGCGGCCATTGTGAGGCGTCCTCATTAACTCGGGGCCTCCCTTGTGGCGCCTGCTGACGCGTGCCGGCCCGCTGGGAGAGAGTCGAGCAGCGTCTTCGCGGCCCGTAGGTCGGCCGTCTCGAATCCCTCCACGAATTGACCATACACCGGAGCCAGGATTTGCCGCGCGTCCTCCGGACGCTTCTGGGTGACCCGCAGGCGGGCAAGGTGAAATGTGCTGCGCAGTTCCCATAGGAGGGCGCCTTGCTGTCGAGCCATCGTGAGAGCTCGACTAAAGCAATCCTCGGCTGCGAGAATAGCCGACGGTCGTGGCTCTCGCAGCGTCAGCTCGCCCTTTCCGCAGAGAAGAAGGGGGATACACCACTCCTCTCCGTTGCGATCTGCGAGGGCCAAGGCCTGGTCGAGCGTGAGGCGGGCCTCATCCATTCGGTCAAGCCCGGCGAGTCCTTCCGCGATTGTGCCGAGAAATGAGGAATAGCGAGTCGCCCCCCCGGCTTTATCGAAAGCCTCGAACGACTCGCGCAGGGCGTTGACACCGGCCTCGTAGTTCCCCTGCTTCACCAGCAGCGTGCCTGCCAGAGCGCGCGCCAGGGTTTTCCAATAGGTCAGATCGAGGGCCATGGCGACCTTGTCGAGAAGCGTAACATACCGCGCGGCCGTATCCAGGTCGCCGGTCATGGTCGCCATGGGACAGGCGGCCGCGACCAGCGTGTAACACAGTCCCAGTTTCTGACTCGCCACCTGTGTGCGGTCGATACAGGTTTGCGTCAGGTAACGAGCCTGATCCAGAAATCCCTGGAGGCACAGCACGCGCACCAGAGCCGGTTGCGTGAGGTCGGAGAGATCATAACCGAACCAGGCCGCCTGCGGCCGTCCGCGCAATCCGCGAGACTGATCCACCACCCGGTCGAGGTGCGCGCGCGCTTTCGGCTGGTTTCCCCGATAGGACATCGTGGTGCCCATCAAACAGTCGGCCAGACAGCTTCTGGCCGGATCGGCGCTCTCGGCCGCCAGACGGGAGAACTTTTCCGCAGCGGGTTCCGCCACCCGATAGTTTCCCTTGCAGGCATGGGTGACCCACAGCCCCCACAGCGCGTACATCTGAGAGATCGTATCGCCGAGACCCTCGGCGATCCGGAGGGCCTCGGTCAGGACGGTCGCGGCCTCGTCTCTCCACCCTCCGGTGAAGGTAAACGTGAGCCCGCGGCCGATATGAAGCCGCATGCGGAGTTGCTTATCGCCGTTCGGATCGTCCCCCAGGTGGGCGAGTGCGGTCTCCGCGCGCCGGCGGCCCTCGGTCAACAAGGCGAAGTGCAGCCACACGGGCAGAAAAGAGGCCGTTATGGCAGCACCCAGCGATGCATCGCCAGCCGACGAAAAGCACCAGTCGAGGGTCGCGCGTATGTTGTCGATCTCCCGATTGTACCGGATCACCGCTTCGGGTGGTGGTTCCCAAGTCGAAACGAGTCCCGCCGGCGTCAGGAGATCGTGGAAGAATTCAGCACGGCGTCGCGACGCGCGCGGGGCTTCTCCGTTCTCCCGCAGCTTTTCAAAGGCGTACGCCCGGATCGTCTCGAGCAAGCGCCACCGGCTGCCAGACGTCGAAACATCCAACGCGACAAGCGACTTGGCGACGAGATTTGCGACGTCGTCGATAACGGCGGTCTGATGGCCGGTGTCGCGCGTGACCGCGCTCGCCGCCTCCACCGTGAAGCCGGCCGGAAAAATCGACAGATGGCGGAGCAGGTATTGCTCCGACGCCGTGAGAAGGTCATAGCTCCAGTCCAGCGCTGCCTGCAGCGTCTGATGGCGGGCGAGCGCCGTCCGGCGTCCCGCCGTCAGTAGGCTGAAGCGATTGTCCAAGCGCGAGGCGACCTCGGACACACCGAGCATGGCGGCGCGCGCCGCCGCGAACTCGATGGCGAGCGGAATTCCGTCCAGGCGTTGGCAAATGCCGGCGACGGCGGCGAGATTCGTTTCATCCGGTACGAACGCTGAGTTCATGGCCGTCGTCCGCGCGATGAACAGTTGCACGGCGCTGTAGCTCAGAATGTTGGCGGCGGTGTCCTGCTTGCCGGGGACGTCGAGCGGAGCGACACGGTAGACGTATTCGCCGTCTATCCGCAGCACTTCCCGGCTCGTGGCCAGTATGATCGCGTGCGGACAGAGACGGATCATAGTTTCCGCGAACGTCGCCACGGCGTCGATGATGTGCTCGCAATTGTCGAGAAGGAGCAGGATTTTTCTGTGTCCGACGGCGCGGGCGACGATCTCTGCCGAGACATCGACGAAGCCGAGGCTCAAGCCGAGAGCGCCCGCAACAGCCGACGCCAGCAGACCCGGATCCGACAGTGAGGCCAGTTCCGCAAGCCACACGTCGCCGTAGCCCCGCGCGAGCATATGGCGCGCGACTTCGAGCGCGAGTTTCGTTTTTCCGATTCCACCCGGGCCTGTCAGCGTGACCACCCTGTAGGCCGAGAGTAGATCCTGAAGCTCCTGCACGGACGGAGCGCGGCCGATTAGGTTTGTCCCTGCGGCTGGGAGATTGTTCGAGATGGCAGCCGCAGTTCCGCCGGCGTCGAGCCCACCGTTCGGTGTCTCGCCCTGGGATATATTCCAGGTTCCAAGCAGACGGTAACCACGGCCCGACACTGTCTTGAGCATTCCCCGGTCAGGACCGAGCGCTTTGCGGACCGCGGAAATGTGGACCCAGAGCGTGTTTTCCTCGACGAATGCGCCGGGCCACACGCGCTGCATGAGGTCATCTTTGGTGACCAACTCGCCCGCCGCTCGGACGAGGACCTCGATGATTTCGAATGCGCGGCTGCCAATCGGAACAGGCACGCCGTGTACCCGCAGTTCCCTCCGGGCGAAGTCGACCTCGAGCGGGCCGGATTGGTAGATAAGCTGCGACGTCGGGGGCGTTCCTCCGTGCCAAGTCCATTGAATCTATGGGATTAAATGTTTGGCCTACCGAAGATCGGCGTTCGTAGTCTTCGGCCTGCTGGGATGATTTTAGGTTCTTTAAGGACAGCATCAAGGATTTGCACGGCGGCTGGGGATAGAGCCTCTGGGGACAGAACCGCCATCACATGGGTGGAGCATCGATGAGCACCGATGAGGCACGAGCGCGGGGAATTGCGCCTCTCAAGATGGCCAGCGGCCTTGGAGCCGATGCAGTCCGGGACATTTCAGGAGCGCTGACAGCGCTGATCGCGGATCTGTTCGCGCTCTATGTGAAAACGAAGAATTTCCACTGGCACATCACGGGCCCGCATTTTCGCGACTATCATCGGCTGCTCGACGAACAGGCGGAGCAGATTTTTGCGGCCACCGATGCGATTGCCGAACGCGTCCGCAAGCTCGGCGGGACCACGCTGCGTTCCATCAGTCATATCGCCCGCTTGCAGCGCGTGTTGGACAACGACGCGGATTACGTCACGTCGGGCGACATGCTGGCCGAGCTGCGTGAAGACAATGTCCAGCTCGCGACACGGATGCGCGAAGCGCATGGTTTATGCGCCGGGCACGGCGATGTCGCCACGGCCAGCCTGATCGAAAACTTGGTCGACGAAGCCGAAGGACGCGTCTGGTTCCTCTTCGAGGTCACGCATAACGGGCTCGGTGAATAATTGCCGCGCGGGAGCGCCCCTTCTCGGGTGGGGACCATCAAGCAGGAGCATGACATGGCCAATTCTTCCACCGCCCGAGCGGGCCCGGCACGGCTTTTGAGCGATGCTGGACCTACGGAAGGAAATCCGGCTGCAGGCGACGGACAGATCCACGAAGCGGTCATTGTGTTGCGCCCGGTCCGCGATCACGGGCTCAGCGACCAGCGGCGCTACTTGGGCATCTACCTTGCCGTAGGGCCGGCCGTCATCGTGGCCGACGAGACTGCGCGCGCTGAACCAACGGATGAGTTCCACCAATCGCTGAGCCCCGCCGCTTCCACCTGCATCAGTCAGGTGATTGCGGCCGCTGGTCCGAAGATCGTTAAGATATCGTCCGATTTCTTGGAATTCGTCCGGCGCAACGGCACGTCGGGGGAACTCATGATCTATGCGAGCGAGCTCATGGGGCGGTGGAACGAGATTCAGGGGGTGGACAAGCAGCAGCCCAAAACGATCACCGATGTGCTGAGCCCTCGCGAAATAACGATCGTCGAACTCATCGGGCGGGGACGGTCAAACAAGGAAATGGCCCGTCACCTTGGAATCGCGCCCGAGACAGTAAAAACGCACATCAAGAACATTTTTTTGAAGCTCGGGGTCGAGAGACGCGCGCACGCCATCGCCCGCGCGCGCATACTCGGCTTGATCGAACCAGGCCGGCCGCTTCTCGTCGGGTGATTGCTTGCAGCGTCGCTCGTCCACCGTCCCCCAACAACGCCGCGTCCGTCCCCCGAGCGGGGGATAAGAGTTTGGCCTATGAAGCGCCCCAAATGATGCTGGAGAGCGAGCGGCGCGACTGCGAGATGCAAATGGAGCTGGCGCACGCGAACCGTGTCGCAACCATCGGGGAGCTCACGGCCTCGATCGTCCATGAAGTGAAGCAGCCCATCGCCGCGACGGTCACCAACGCCCAGGCTGCTCTGCGCTGGCTAGATGGCAAACCGCCGGTTCTGGAGGAGGTGCGGCGGGCGCTCACGCGCATCGTCAAGGATGCCGATCGCGCGAGTGAGGTCGTCGACCGCGTCCGTGCCCTCGTCAAGAAGGCACCGGTGCGCAATGATTCCGTCGACATAAACGAAGCGATCCGCGAGGCGATTGAACTCACCCATGGCGAGGCGATGGAGAACGGCATCTCGGTACGGGGTGATCTTGCTGACGGTTTGCCGCTGATCGAAGGGGATTGTGTGCAACTGCAACAAGTCGTCCTCAACCTGATCGTCAATGCCGTCCAGGCAGTGGGCGTGGTCGTGGAAGGGGCGCGAGACGTGCGCATCACCACCGGA
>CAYSTX010000193.1:0-7730 GCA_964434035.1 uncultured Acetobacteraceae bacterium | reverse complement strand
CTCGCGACGCAGCGGGATCTGTCGACGTCGCTGTCGCGCTATCTCGACGTCATCCGCGGCAAGACAGCCGCGCTGTTCATCGCCGCCTGTCAGGTCGGTGCGGTCGTCGCCAACCGGCCGGAGGCGGAGGAGCAGGCGCTCGCCGATTACGGCGCCAACCTCGGCATGGCGTTTCAACTGGTCGACGACGCGCTCGATTACGCGGCCGATCAGGCGACGCTCGGCAAGACCGTCGGCGACGATTTCCGGGAGGGGAAGATCACGCTGCCGGTGCTCGCGGCCTATGCTGCGGGGGACGAGGCGGATCGCGCATTCTGGCGGCGCACCGTCGAGGCGGCCGAGCAGGACGGCGCGGATCTCGACCACGCGATGCGGCTGATTGAGCGGTCGGGCGCGATCCGCGTCACGCTCGATCGCGCGGCGGGGTTTGCGCATGCGGCCAAGATGGCGCTGACGGTTTTTCCGGATAGTGTCATTCGGCAGCGACTGCTCGACGTCGCGGATTACACGCTGCACCGCGCACGCTGACAACCGGCTGAGCAAAAGGAAACAAGCGATTATGCGGATCCTCGTTGTCGGCGCCGGATCGACCGGCGGTTATTTCGGCGGCCGTTTGGCCCAGGCGGGGCGGGACGTGACGTTTCTCGTCCGGCCCCGGCGGGCGGCACAGCTGCGCGCCGACGGGCTGCAGATCGTCAGCCCGCACGGCGACGTCACCCTGTCGCCTCCGATCGTCACGGCTGATACCATCCCGGGTCCGTTCGACATCGTGCTGCTGACGGTCAAAGCGTTCTCGCTCGACGCGGCGCTGGCCGATCTCGCGCCCGCGGTCGGGAAGGAGACGATGATCCTCCCGTTCCTGAACGGGATGCGGCATGTCGAGGCGATCACCGAGCGGTTTGGCCCGAATGCGCTGGTCGGCTGCGTCTGTCGGGTTGCGGCGACGCTGGATGCGGCTGGGCGGGTTGTGCAGCTCGCGGGGTTTCAGTCGATCAGCTACGGCGAAATGAACGGCGCGAAATCAGAGCGCACCGACCGTCTGCACGAGACGCTGTCGGGCGCCGGCTTCGATGCGACGCTCTCGACCGACGTTGAGCGGGAGATGTGGGAGAAGTGGATTCTGCTGGCGAGCCTCGGCGGCCTGACGTGCTTGCTCCGCGGCACGATCGGGGAGATCGTGGCCGCCCCCGGCGGGACGGAGATTGCGCGCGCGGTGCTGGGTGAGAGCGTCGCGATCGCGACCGCCTGCGGGCATGCGCCGAGCGCCGCATTCGTGGCGAATGCGACCGGCATGCTCACGGCGGCGGGCTCGGGTCTCACATCGTCGATGTACCGCGACCTGATGGGCGGGCAGGCGGTGGAGGCCGATCAGATCGTCGGCGACATCCTCGTTCGTGGCCGCGCCGTCGGTGTCGCGGCACCGATGCTCGGTGCTGCCTACGCTCAGCTGTCGATTTATCAGCAGCGCCGGGCGGCCGCGGCCTGAGCGTCAGGCTCGGCGGCGGCGCCCGGCAAGCAGCCCGGCGAAGCCGAGACCGAGGACGGACGGGACCGCGCACGCTCTGAACGCGCGCGTTCAGGCGGTTTGCGGGTCGTTTGGGCGTAGGGGTTCGTCTATTCGGCGCGCATCCGTGAAATCTCGAGCAGGACCGCCGCTTCCAGCTCCTTCTCGTCGAGCCGGTGCTTGACGAGGTCGCCGATGCTGATGATCCCGACGATCTCGCCATTATCGACCACCGGCAGGTGGCGGATTTTGCGGCGCGTCATCGCAGCGAGCGCGGCGTCGATCCGTTCGGCGGGATTGCAGGTGATGACGGGCGTTGTCATCAGTTGGCTGACTTCGAGGCGAACGACCTCTTGCCCCTGCTTGGCGATGGCATTGACCATGTCGCGCTCGGAAAAGATGCCGACGAGCTTGCCCCATTTGTCGCGGACGATGACGGCTCCGATCTTGTATTCGGCCAGTTTCTTGAGCGCCGTCAGCCCCGTATCGGTCGTAACGACCGAAATGACATCCCGGCCTTTGCTGCGAAGGACATCAGAAACAAGCATGTCGACCTCCCGTCCCCTGACCCGTCTCGGTCAGGGGGATATGGGCGGCGGTAAGCGGGCATTGAAGACGGGGGCGTGTCGCGAGGGCCTACCCGCCTAATGCGGCGCGTCCGGGTCCAGTGGCAGATCGCGCACAACGACCCGACCATTGCCAAACGGCGCCCGGGCGACCCCGTCGATCAGGATCTGCGTGCCCGGCGCGTTGCCGGTGGTCATGATCAGGCCGGGCTTGTCGGGCGCGGTCCAGCTGTCGCCGGCGTGCATCAGGCGGCTGAACAGCATCGCGCCCGTCCGGTCGCGCACGCTGATCCAGGCATCGGCGGTCGTGCGGATGGCGATCTGCGGCGCGGCCGCCGTCGTCACCAGGAGTGCCGGCGGCGTGGCGGATGCGACCTGAGCGGGCTGAGCGGGCGTAGCCTCGGCAGGCTGCGGCGCCGGAGCGGGCAGTGACGCGGCCGGGAGCTCGGCGGCGGCTTGGGGGGCTTCGGCAGCGGCCGGGGGCGCTGGGGCCGGCGTCGCGGGGGCCGGCGATGTCCGATGTGCTTCAACGGGCACCGGTGCTGGCGCCGGCGCGGCGGTCGTGACCGGCGGCGGCGCGGGATCGGTCGCTGGCGGCGCCGCCTGTGCTTGCTTCGGCGCTTCGGCCGCCGTCGCTTTTGGAGGCTCGGACGACGCCGCGGCCGCCTGCGCCAGCGTCGACTGGAACATCGGAGGCTGCTGAACCACCGGCTGCACGATGACCGCCGGCTCGGCCGCGCTGGCCGCCCTTGGGAGCGTTGCCGCCTGCGGCGCCGCTTCGTGGTGCGTGCGGCTCAGAACAATCGTCGTTGCCGCCGCGATCACGACGAAACCCAGGGTCGGCACCAGGATCAACGAGAGCCGGCGCGACTGCTTCGTATCCGGCGCAAGCTCGGTCTTCTCGGCGTCGGCCGCTTGCGGCTGCAAACCTGCCGTCACCGAGGCGATCAGGCTGTCAATGCTACTAGAGGGGCGATCGTGCTTGGCCTCGGCCGGCTTGCCGGTCTCGATTATGGTCGCACCGCCAGGTGTGGGCGCCGGTGCCGCGGACGGAGCTGGGTCCAGACGCTTGAACTCGGCGGTCGCCCGCTCGATGAGGTTTATCCGCCCGTTCTCGCGGAACGGCATGACCACGTCCGTCCCAGCGCCCGCCGCGTGACGGTCGAGCCCATTCGGCTCCGGCACGTCGGCCGACGGACCGTCGAGCAGGCGGCACAGCTCGGTGCGGAGCTGCTGAATCTGCTGCCGCGTCAGCTCGATCGTCGCGAGTTCCAGCATCTCGATCTGAACCTCGCGGCCAATCGTCGAGAGCACGGCGCCGTCGGCGTAGCCCATTCGGTGCGATAGTTCGCGTTCCGCCAACGTTTGCAGCCGAATCTCGAACCGGTTCGCGTTCCGCAGAGGGGTCGGCCGGACGACGAGGGCCGACGGCGCATAGCGACGAAACCCGTCTTCCCGGACAACCGGGACGACAAGCAGCTTGTCACCGTTCGCCGGCGGTACTTCGGTCTCTGACACGGATGGTTCCCGGATGGTCACGTTTCAAAAACAATCGCATCGATCCGCCGATTCGCAGCAAAGGGCAGGTTGATAATTGTGGGGTCAGGCGAGCAAACGCTCAGCTCAGAGAGACCGCAAAATCGTTACTATCTCGGTGGGCTCGGTCCGGTCCGTGATATCGCCGCTCGCCTTGGCATAGCGAATGATGCCGCTGGTATCGACGACAAAGGCCGCCGGCATCGGCAGCAGTAGGTCGGTCGAACCCTGACGCTCCACAAGATCGATGCCGAAGCCCATCAGCGCCGCCCGGTAGACGTCCGGCACGCGATAGATCGTGCCGAAGCGCAGGCCGACCGCGCAGTCGACGTCGCCCAAGACCTGAAACGGCAGACGGCGCCGGTTCTTGATGGCGGCGAGATAGTCCCCTGTATCGGGCGTCAAGGCGACGAAGCGCGCGCCAAGCGCCTCGATCTCCGGCAGCGCCGCGGCGAACGCGTCCAGCGTCGCGCCGCAGAACGGGCACCAGCCTCCGCGGAAGAAGCCAAGGACGAGCGGCCCCTGTGCGATCAGATCATCCGACAAGACCAGCTCGCCGTCGGCCTCCGGCAGCACGAAGTCCGGCATTGCATCACCAGGACCGAGCACGTTTTCGCAGGCCGTTATTCGCAATCGCTCCGCGAGGTCGGCGAGGATCGCGCGATACCATTCCGGCCGTTGCGCGAGCATCGCCTGAAGATGCGGGCGCAGAAGCCCGGCCGGGATCGGATGGTCGGTCATGCTGATTCACTCATCGCCATGGCCTGCGGACGTCCGGGTGTCCAGCCATGCGCCCGCATCAGTTTGACGAACAGGGATGGTGTCGGCCCCATCGGCCGACCGGCGACGGCGACGAGCAGAACGGTGCGGTGGTCGGGATCGATCCGCAGCGGGCGGCGCAGCAGCATGCCGATGATCGGCAGCCGCTCCCCAGCCACCGTGACGCCGAGCGATGCCTGCACCATGTCGAGCATCTGCGACTGGCTGCTGCCGAAATGCTGTTGCCGCGGCTGTATGCCGGTCTGCGCCCAGATTTCGGCCAGATAGCGCCGCACCGGACAGCGCGAATCCTCGTGGACCAACAGGCACTCCTCGGCCAGCGCCTCGACGCTCACGCCGTCCAGATCCTTGAACCGGTGATCCGACCGGCAGATCAGCACGTAGCGTTCGACGAACATCCGCCAGCGATGCAGGCGCTCATTCAGCTCCGGAGCCTCGACGAACAGCGCGACGTCGATTTCGCCGGACAGCATCCGCTCGCACAGATCCGCCTGCGCGCCGTCCTTCAGACTGAGTTCGAAGTTGGGCATGTGCCGCCGGAGCATCGCAAGGATCGGACCGAGCACGGCGGTCGGAACGGAGTGTTCAAGGCCGATGCGGAGCGGTGAGCTGTCGCGTCGCCGGAACGCGTCAGCCTGCATCTTGGCGTCCTGTACCGAGGCCAGTGCCCTCTCCAGCGGCGGCAGCATCAGGCGGCCGAGGTCGGTGAGCTGCGTGTTGCTCCGTTCGCGGAAGAACAGCGGGCCGCCCAACTCCTCCTCAAGCTTCTGGATCGCCTTCGTTAATCCCGGTTGAGAAACGTTGCAGGCATCCGCCGCTTTCGTGAAGTGCAGCGTGCGGGCAAGCGTCACGAAATAGCGGATCTGGTTGAACTCCATCACCTCGCCCCGGCGATTCCCTGGCATTCGGTAACCATTGAAACGCTACCAACCCGGACCGGCGCGAACAATGGCATCGGTCCGATAGCGCCCGGTTATGACGGTCGCGCGGCCGGATATATGACAGCCGGCGATCAACTCCATGACGACCAACGATTGGCGCCCAAGACGGCGGACGCGATCCTGTGGTGACCGTGCATTACCTGTCGCAGGAGGAATCCCGATGGCCAACCCGATTGCCGATGACGTGCTCCCAGCATCCCGCCCGACGAAGGCGCGGTCGCTTGATGGACGGGTCGCGATCGTCACCGGCTCGACGAGCGGCATCGGTCTCGCGGTCGCCGCGAGCCTGGCCGAGAGCGGCGCCATGGTCGTGCTCAATGGTCTCGGCGACGCGGCCGAGATCGACAACCTGGTGCGTGTGCTCGGCGCACGTCACGGCGTTCCCGTTCGTCACGATGCCACCGATATGAGCCGGCCGGACGCCATCGCCGCGATGGTGCAGCGTACGGCCGGGCATTTCGGCCCCGTCGACATCCTGGTCAACAATGCCGGCATCCAGCACGTCGCGCCCATCGACGAATTTCCGCCGGAGAAGTGGGACGCCATCGTCGCGATCAATCTTTCCGCCGTCTTCCACGCGACGCGCGCCGTGTTGCCCGACATGAAGCGGCGCGGCTGGGGGCGGATCGTCAATGTCGCGTCCGCGCACGGCCTCATCGGGTCGCCATTCAAGAGCGCGTATGTCGCGGCGAAGCACGGCGTCGTCGGCTTGACGAAAGTGACCGCGCTTGAGACGGCGGAGAGCGACATCACCTGCAACGCCGTCTGCCCGGGTTACGTGTGGACGCCGCTCGTCGAAAAGCAGGTGGCGGCGCAGGCCGCGTCGCATGGCATTCCGCCCGAGGACGTCATTCGTAAGGTGTTGCTCTCCGAGCAGCCGAATAAGCGGTTCGCGACGGTTGCTGAGATCGCCGGCATGGTCGCCTTCCTCTGCGGCCCCTTCGCCGGGTCGATCACGGGAACGACGCTGGCCGTCGACGGCGGCTGGACGGCCCACTGATCCGCACCGGGAGACAGACCTATGTCCGTACGCAAACTGAAGGCGAACGCGGTTGCCGCTGCGCCGTTGCACCGGGTCGTCATTATCGGCGCCGGTTTCGGCGGCTTATCGGCGGCGATGGGTTTGGCGAAGGGAAACGTCGCGCTCACGATCATTGACCGGCGCAACCATCACCTGTTTCAGCCGCTGCTCTATCAGGTCGCGACCGCTGGTCTCTCGCCGGCCGACATCGCTGTGCCGATCCGTAACCTGTTCAGCGGCAACCGCAACGTGCGGTTCATCCTCGGCGAAGTCACCGGCGTTGATACCGAGGCGCATCACGTCCATCTCGGGTCGCGACCAGTCCCCTACGACACGCTGATTATCGCGACCGGCGCGCAGAGCGGCTATTTCGGGCATGACGAGTGGCGGGACGTCGCGCCCGGACTGAAAAGCATCGAGGACGCAACCGCCATCCGTCGCAACATCCTGCTCGCGTTCGAGCGGGCGGAAGCGTCGGACGACCAGGCTGCTCGCGCACGGCTGCTGACCTTCGTCGTCATCGGCGGCGGCCCGACTGGCGTCGAACTCGCGGGCGCGATCGCCGAGCTGGCGCTCGTGGTCGTCGCGAAGGACTTTGTCAACATCGATCCGCGCGACGCTCGCATCATCCTGATCGAGGCGGGGCCGCGCGTGCTGCCAACCTTCCCCGAAGCGCTGTCGGCCCGCGCGGCGCGCTATCTGGTGCGGCTGGGCGTCGAGCTGAAGGTCAACTGTCGCGTCACGCGCTGCGACGCGGACGGCGTGATGATCGGCGACGAGGCGATTGCGACCGATACGATCATCTGGGGTGCCGGAGTGATGGCATCGCCCGCCGTGCGCTGGATCGGGGTCGAGGGCGATCGAGCCGGGCGGGTGCGGGTGCTGCCGGACCTGACGGTGCCGGGCGCGTCGGACATCTTCGTCATCGGTGATACGAGCGCGGTGGAGGGGCCGGACGGGCATCCGCTGCCGGGTCTTGCACCCGTCGCCAAGCAACAGGGCATGTATGTAGCCCGCACCATTCGCGCGCGGCTCGCGGGCAGAGCGGCGAAGCCCTTCCGCTACCGCCATGGCGGGAACCTCGCGACCATCGGGCGCGGCGCGGCCGTCGTCGATTTCGGGCGGCTGCGGTTCACCGGAACGCTCGCGTGGTTCCTCTGGGGCGGCGTGCACATCGCGTTCCTGATCGGCTTTCGCAATCGCGCTGCCGTTCTGATCGATTGGCTCTGGGCGTACGTCAGCTTCAAACGCGGCGCCCGCCTGATCACCGGCGGCCCCATGGCCTGATGGGCATTCCAGGAAACGAAACGGACCACGGCACTGACGCCGTGGGCGAACAGGGGGAAACAAGATGACTGCAAGCAGGAACGTCTTTCGTCGCG
>CAYSTX010000192.1:0-7749 GCA_964434035.1 uncultured Acetobacteraceae bacterium | reverse complement strand
AAGGGCCGTCGGCCAGCATGGACGCCATCCGCGCCGGCCGCGGCATCTTCACGTCATCCCCCGATGAGATCGCCCACGAATTTGCAGCGATGAGCCCGGCCAATCAGGAGTTCTACCGACTCGGCGTCGCCGACATGATCCGGGAGCGGCTGATGAAGACCGGGTTTACGGGCAACGATGCGGCCGCGATCATCAAGAACCCGTGGATGCGTGAGCAGCTTCGGCCGATCTTCCGATCTGATGCCGATTTCGATGCGTTCGTGTCGGGGGTGGCGCACGAAAGCCGCATGTTCGGCACTAGGCACGAGGTGATGGGCAACTCGGCGACCGCAAAGCGCGTAGCCGAGGACACCTCAGCCGAAAACGCCATGGCGGCCCACGGCATGCACCTGGCCGAGCAGGCGGCGACCGGAAGCTGGCTAGGCGCGGTAAAAACCGCCGTCAGGATGTGGCGCGATCGGCAGGATGCGCGAGGCAATCCCCGGCTCAACGAACAGATTGCCCGCATTCTATTTCAGACCCCGATCGATCCGGCTTCCGAACTCGGCCAGCGGCTTACGGGACAGTTCACCGGACCCCAGGAAGTCAACCGGTTGGCCCCGGCCGCGTCCGCGGTGAGCCAATTGTCCAGTGTTTTCGCTCCCGGTGCCGGTTCTGCATTGTCTCAACCAACACAATAGCTTATAGGATTATGTTAAGGTAAACCATGAAGATGATAAAGACACTGCAAGAGCGGTTTGACGCCAAGTACATTCCGGAACCGAATAGCGGGTGCTGGCTATGGACTGCTGCATGCGACAGCGCTGGATATGGCGCGATAAGGGTTAGCAAAAAACGGCATGGTGCCCATCGGATATCTTGGGAATTGCACCGCGGCAAAATACCAAGAGGCATCTTAGTTCTGCACCGCTGCGACAACCCTTCCTGCGTCAATCCCGATCACCTGTTCCTCGGAACTCAGTCTGACAACGCCCTTGATTGTTGGGCGAAGGGAAGGGTCAACCGACATTACGGAGGAAGACCCAATCCCAAGGGGCGGGCTGAATACAGAAACCGCGCAGCATGACCGAGGCAAAAACCAGCGACGACAAGTTCCTGAAGGAGCTCGAGGTTAGTGTGCTGGCAATCCTCAAGAACCGGAAGGCCACCAAGAGCGAGAAGCTCCAGGCCATCACGGCTGGTGTGAAAGTCGCTCAAATCAGACACAAGATCACCGGCGGCGGTGACGACGAAACGGGGTTCTTTGACAAATGACCGAAGTCACGAAGCTTTTCGCCGACCAGCAGCCCGGCCCCGAGGACACGGCGGTGGGCCCCTCATTCGTCAACGTCGCGCGCACCATCAGCCAGATCTGCGCGACCCGGATCCTGCTCCTGATCTGCGTAATCACCGGCTGCGCGATTTGGTCCTACGTCTGCTGGGACCCGACCCGGGATCGCCTCTACGCCGCCGTGGCGTTTTCGATTGTGTTCGTCGTTCCGCAAGTCGCCCTGTTCTGGAGGAGAGGATAATGCGCCGGATTGTCTTTGCCGCCGCCCTGCTGCTGATTGCCAGTGCGCTACCATCTCACGCCCAGAATCAGCGCAAGTTCGCTCCGGCGGGCTTCTGTACAAACTCTAGCCTCGGCAGCGCCGTCGGGCTTTCCACCTTCACCGGCACCGCCTGCAATGGCGTCACGAATAACACGCTGGCGGCTTACACCTACGTGGTGATCTGCGCTTACACGTCCGGCATCGTCTATCGGGATGACGGCACGGCGCCGACTGGAACGCCTGGCACGGGCGGGCAGGGGTTATCCGCCGGACAATGCGTCGGCTACAGCGGCAACATTGCCGCGCTCCAATTCATCCAGCAGGCGGCCGGCGCGATCGTCGGCGTCTCCGTTTACAACTGAGGCGCCTCGATGAAACGCATCCTCCTCAGTCTAGCCTGTCTGACGCTCCTCCACTGCGCCGCGAACGCGCAGGGCGCTCCCAATGGGGGGCAGCCCATGGTGCCGAACTCGGGCACTGGGGGCGGCACGCCTACGCTCTACGTCCCGCAAGTCTGCGATATTATCTCGACGACCGCGACGACCTGCAACAACTCGGCGAGCACCGCGGCCAATAACGGCACGTACACCACGCCAACCGGTGCGCAGTGGCTTGAAGTCAAAATGTGCGGCGGTGGCGCGGGCGGCAGCGGCAACGGCACCACGGGGTCAACTGTAGGTACGGGCGGCACAGCTTCAACGTTCGGTGCCTCTTTAACCGCCGGCGCCGGAGCAACAGGCGCAGGCGTCAATGGCGCGGGCGGCATTGGGGGCACTGCCACTGGCGGCGATCAAAACATCGCCGGCACCCCGGGCGGTCCCGGCACGGGTTCGCTGGCCGGCGGCACTGGTAACGGCTGGGGTGGCAACTCTCCGTTTTACGGCGGTGGCGGTGCTGCCGCGGCCGGCGGCACTGCCGGCGGCAACGCGTTAGCGAATACCGGCGGTGGCGGTGCTGGCGGTGGTGCAGGCGGCGGCGGTGCGGGTGGAAACGGTGGCGGCTCCGGTAGCTGTCTCTACAAAGTAATTTCGTCTCCGTCTGCAACTTATTCCTATGTTGTAGGTCCCGGAGGCAGCGCCGGCGCAGCGGGCACCAGCGGTTTCGCGGGCGGCAACGGTGCAGCGGGCCGCATCACAGTTACAGCGCACTGAGGGCCGCACATGTCATCGACCTATCCCAGCCCGAACCAACTCGCGACTCCGGCCGGCGGCCCGCTGCTGGTGAGCAATACCAGCGTGTTGGTGACCGGGCCCAATCCTCAGCGCGTCGGGCTCTATGTGTTCAACCCATCTTCGACTGTTACGTTGTGGGTGTCTCCAGCCAGTCCGGTCGCGGTCGGCGGTGGCGTCACTATCCAGCCGCTGCAAGGCGTGATGTGCGGTTCGCCGAACACGCCAGCTTGGACGAACGGCATGTACGCGATTGCCTCTGCCGCCGGCAGCAATGTGATCGTTATTCTTGAGTATTACAGCTAGCGGGTAAATACTTCAAATATTACAGTGCATTGACTTAATCTCTTAAATCAGATTGTTAACTGCAGCCATGCAACGCATGGCGCTCATCATTCTCGTCTGGATTGTCGGTGTCGCCGGCGCATTGGCGCAGACCCAGGTCACGGTTATCGGCACGGTGACACCCGGCGATTGCGCTGCCTTTAACAGCACGACGATCATCAAGGATGCTGGCGTTGTTTGCGGCGGTGGTGGCGGCGGCGGGAGCCCCGGCGGCCCCAACCTCTCGATCCAGTACAACAATGGCGGCAGTTTCGGCGGCTATACGATCACGCAGCTCACGGCGCTGCTGAATCTTTTCTCCATAGGATCTCAGGGATTGGTCCCTGCGTCCGGCGGCGGCACGGTGAATTTTCTTCGCGCCGACGGGACGTGGCAGCCGGTCGTCATCGGCCCGGGCAGCTCTGTAAATGGGGATCTGGCATCGTTCAGCGGGACAAGCGGGAATGTTTTGCAAGACTCAGGCATTCCCGCAGCCAACCTCGTCGTCCTTTCAGCAAACAACACTTTTACGGGCACCAACGCCTTTACCGGAAACGTCACCTTCAAGAGCGGTCAGCCATGGGTCGATGTCACGGCCTATGGCGCAAAATGCGACGGGTCTACAAATGACGCAACCGCTTTTCAGAACGCGCTGAATGCCGCCGTCGCGGCAAGCGCGCCGCTGCAAATTCCGAATGCCAATTGCTTGCTGGGCGCCAACATCACCAACTCGACGAATTTCGCCAACATCATCATCCGCGGCTCCGGAAATCTATCTCAAGTTACCTTCACGAGCACCTTTGGATTCTCGTTCACCGGAGAGGCTCAATATTTTAACCTCACCAACTTTGCCATCAACTGCGGCGCCACGGTATGTCTTGGGATAACCAACTCCACGGAAGGCGCCGCAAATTCTTATATCGCTGGCCTGGTGGTGAACGGCGGCGGCGCCAATGGCGCTGTCTTCTTACAGAACATGTCGCAGACGCAGTTTGTGCACAACCGGATTATCACAAATTCCGCCTCGGCCTATGGCTTGTATATCGACGATACCCAGACATCAGATGCCGGCGGCGACCTGATACAAAGCAATATCATCGTCAACATCAACGCCAGCGCGGGGACCGCTGCGATCAATCTTGTCAACGTTGGCGGCGTTAGAGTTCTGGACAATGCCGTCAGCGGCTACACCTACGGCATATTCAACAATCTATCCATCAGCGGCGGTGCCACAGGCATCCAAGAAAATAATAACCAACTCGATAACCTTCAGAACGGCATCTGGTTTCAGACCGCCAACTCGGGGATCACGGGCGACTACGCGCACGTAACCGTCAGCGGCAACGCTATCCATGCCAGCACCAGCGGATCTAGCGGTGTAGTTGCTACCACCGCGGGCGCAGGCGCATTCATTCTTGATCTGACAATTACTGGAAACATCATCAGCGGCCTTGGCTCCGATGACGGAATTCTAATCAGGGGTGTTACTAACTACACCATAACCAGCAACGCTATCGATGAGCAGAGCACTGCCGCGGGAGGCGCAATTCAGACTTTCTCTCCCGGCGGGACATGCTTTGTCATCGGCAACATAGTCAACAACTTTGCCACTCACTTTTCCAACGGTGCCTCGTGCGTAACCTCCGGTGCCACTAACTGAGGACGGACGAGAGATGCCAAACGTTTCACCTCAACACAAAGCGGCGCTGATCCAGCTCAATCTCGAGCGGTGGGCCCGGTGCGAAATCCTGCCAGGTCGTCTGAACGAAGTGATGGCGGTCGCCGGTCGGCTTTGCTCACAATGGCCCGCCCAGATCCTGCGCTCGTTACCTCGATCGAAGATACGGCCGAGCTCGTCGACAATCTTTCTCCGCAAGGCAAGCTGTTCACTTTTGCGGCCATCGCATCCATTAACACGCTGTCGGCCGCTTCTCTTGGCATCACGCTCAGCGCGGCGTCGGGAGGAGCGCAGAACCTTCTCGTTCACTGCAATTAATAGGTGGCTTGGTAATGGTTGACCTCGCAAAGCTGACAGCCGCCAACCTAGCGCGGTGGAACGCCGCCTCGGTGCTGCCTAGCCTCGTTCATTTCGTGGACAGCGTCGCTCACCGGCTGGTCGACGCCAAGGACCGCTACGAGAAGGTTGCCGCGGTCACCCATGTGCCTTGGCCGGTGATCGCTGTCATCCACGAGCGGGAATCCTCACAGAGCTGGACGGCCTCGCTAGCCCAGGGTGATCCCTGGAACCGGGTCTCGATCCATGTGCCGCGCGGCCGCGGTCCGTTCCCGTCGTGGGAAGCTGCCGCAGAGGATGCCTTGGTGATCTGCCCGCCGCACGCCGCGCACTGGCAGGACTGGTCGATCGGCGGAGCGCTGTGCCTGCTCGAGCAGTACAACGGGCTCGGCTATTTCCGGATGGGCATCCCGTCGCCGTACGTCTGGGCGAGCACCGATCAGTATCACAAGGGCAAGTACATCGCCGACGGGCATTTCGATCCGAATGCCGTGGATCATCAAATCGGATGCGCCGCGCTGCTAGCGCGCATGTCGCTGATCGATACGACCATTCCGCAGGAGTGGCATCCATGATCACCCTCTACTTCCTCCTCAGCTTCAACCCCGGCGCGCTGTGGTCGCGGCCGATCGAGGGATTCGACAAGCCGCTGACCCGCGCGGAGTGCCAGCAACAGGAACGCATCACGGGCGGGACGTGGTGCCAGGCGATCAGGGTGCGGAAATGAACACGCCATGGATTGTTGGAACGCTGCTCGCCATCGCGTTCTTCGCCTTCTTCGAATGGCGCGCGTTCAAGTATCCGCTCCGCCAAAACACGTTGTCTCGCTTCATCTGGACGATCGGTCAAAACTGGCCGCTTTCGATATTCCTGATGGGTTTTTTCTGCGGTGGCCTCGCGGTTCACTTTTTTTGGAATTGGTGCCCCTCAACGATGCTGCCAGGACACGGCGGCTGAAAGGAATGATCATGGATATCCCTGCACTTTGGGCTCTCGCGAGGCCGATCGTCCAAAACCAGATCAGCATTGCGCTTGCTGGTGTGGGCACGACGCTAGTTGCATCAGGCGCGATTGATGCCTCTGAGAAAGCGTCATTCGTCAAAATCGGTACCGGCATCGCCATGTACGTGATACCAGCCGCCTACACATGGTGGAATGACATAGGTCGAGCTCGTGTGCTGGCATTCATGGCCAAGACGCATGCGGTTGCCGCTCCGACGGCAACCACCGGGCAGGCCGTAAAGGCGGCCACCGAAGCAGCGAAGGAAGCAGCAAAATGAAATGGCTCGCGCGCATCCTGCTCGCCGCGTTCGTGTGCTCTCTTTTGGTGGGCACTCAAGCGCGCGCTCAGGTCAAGCTTAAGACGCCTGGGCAGATCGTCGAGGATATCAAGGCCGCGACTACGCCGACCGCTGCCAAGCCCGCCCCGGCCGGATCGGTCGATGCCGCGGTCTCCGACTTCAACGCCGGTATCCAGAAGATCACCAAGGAACTCGTCGACAAGGCAATCGCCGACGTGACGGCAGCTCAGACCGACGCGCAGAATCACAACGATCAGATTTCCAAGCCGTGCTGGGATGCGAATCTCGCGCTGCTGAAGTCCCTGCCATCGCAGTGGGAGAACCCGCCGCCATCGCCGATCGGCATTGCGCTTGGCATCCAGATCCAGCGCGACCTGCTCAACGCGATCACGGGGAACGATGCGACCTCGCTGAAGGTGGCCTGTGCGGCTTTGTGGGGTGACCAGCTCAAGATCGTCGCCAATCTTGGCACGCTGCTCGGGATTCGGATCGCTACCGGCGGCCTGTTCTGATCATGGCTCTGGGGTAGGGCGATGACAGACGCAGACACCAAACTGAGGTTCGATCATATCGAAGGAATGATCGAGCGCGTCGAAGCGCTCATCAAGCAGGAAATATCTGATCTAAAAACCGAACAGATCAAAGACCTGCGCGAGGCGAATACGCGGCTTGCCGACGATCAGCGGCGACTCTGGGACCGCGTTGTCGAACTGGAGCGTAGGGAGGTTGAGCGGGCCGGCGAGCGGGGCGGCCAGCACAAGATCATCAGTGCGATCTGGGCCTTTTTCATCGCTGCAGCCGGTGGCGCCGTGACATGGTTTGCCACATGGCTTTCCGCCGGGAAGCCACATCCATGACCCATTGGCGCCATCCCGACGAGCCTAACATGCGCGGCGGCTGCCGGGCTTGGATCGTCTGCATGGCGCTGCTTGTTCTCGTGATCGTGCTACACCGATGCTCGACCGCCAGCGCGATGGTCTGGCCGATGTATATTGACGGGCATCCAGTGCCCCGATGCTTTATGCCAGGCGCAGGCACGTAGATTGCTCAGTACCGAACATAAGGTGCCGGCCGCGCGGGCCAGTTCCAAGGGCGAAGTTGAGCAGGCCAGCTCGGGCACCACATACGAGTTTGGCAAGTCCAAAGCCTTGTGCTCGGCCGTTTCAGCTTCTTCTCTGGCGTGTTCGGTGGCCAGATAATCCGCCGCATGCTCTTTCGCCGTTTCATCGCGCATTCTCACCATTTGGACCATCATTTGCTTCGAGGCTTGGCTCGGCGCAGGGTCCGCGCCGCAGTCTGCATTCTAACATCTGTTGCGGCGTCGGAGGATCACCTGTACCCGGGTCGCACGCGCAACGTGGGAGACGCTCAAAAGGTAGGTTGCATTCATTCATGACTCTAACTCACCG
>CAYSTX010000191.1:0-7798 GCA_964434035.1 uncultured Acetobacteraceae bacterium | reverse complement strand
GCCATCTGCCGCCACGTGTCGGGATCGAAGCCCGGCTCGGTGTAGCGAAGCGCCCGGATGCGGCGGAGGTCGTCGTTCGGCGGCGTGATTGCGACGGCGCTGTCACGCAGCATCCGCACGATCTCGTCATGCTCGGAAACGGCCGTATCAGCGGCGGCCGTGCTCATGCGGCGATTGCTGTTCCGTCGCGGAGTGGCGCGTCGGTGCGGGCGCGAAGATCCTCGAGGCTGACGCCCGGGGCGAGCGACCGTACGACGAAAGCGCCGTCGTCGACATCAAGCACGGCGAGGTCGGTGTAGACGCGCCCGACGGTGCCGAGCGCCGTCAGCGGATACGTGCAGCGCGAAACGAGCTTGCTGCGTCCCTGCTTGTCAGTGTGATCCATCAGCACCCAGAGACGCTTCGCCCCCGCGCCAAGATCCATGGCACCTCCGACTGCCGGCGCTGTGTCCTTATCGCTCCGCGCCCAGTTGGCGAGATCGCCGTTCACCGCCACCTGAAACCCGCCGAGAACACACAGATCAATATGGCCACCACGGATCATCGCGAAGCTGTCGGCGTGGTGCACATAGGCGCCGCCCATCCGCAGTGTGACGCGCTGCTTGCTCGCGTTAATCAGCCACGGGTCTTCCTCGCCGGGCGCGGGTGCCGGACCCATGCCGATGACGCCGTTCTCGGACTGAAAGATCACTTCGCGCGACAGCGGCACGAAGTCCGCGACGCGGGTCGGCATGCCGATGCCAAGATTGACGCACCAGCCCTCGGGGATGTCGTCGGCGAGGCGCGCCGCCATTGCGTCGCGGTCCCAGCCGATGTTGCGAACGGCCTGTGTGTCCATTGGCTCAGAACTCCCCCGGGTCACCATACGGGACGTGCAGAACCCGGTCCACGTAAAGGCCGGGCGTCGCGACCTTCTCGGGGTCGAGCGAGCCGAGCGGCACGATGTGCTGCGCCTGCACGATTGTCAGCGCCGCCGCCGTCGCCATCACCGGGTTAAAGTTTCGCCCCGACGCGCGGTACGTGAGGTTTCCCCAACGATCCGCCTCCCACGCCTCGACCAGCGCGACGTCGCCATGGAGCGCGTGTTCGAGCATGTAATCATGGCCGCCAATCTCGCGCACCTCCTTGCCCTCGGCGAGAAGTGTGCCGACCCCGGTCGCGGTGTAGAAGGCGGGAACGCCCGCGCCGGCCGCGCGCATCCGTTCGGCGAGCGTGCCCTGCGGGACGATCTCAAGCTCGATCCGCCCGGCGCGGTACAGCTCCTCGAACACGACCGGGTCGGAGCTGCGCGGGAACGAGCAGATCACCTTCCGCACCCGCCCAAGCTCCATCAGCCGCGCGAGCCCGACGCGGCCGACGCCCGCGTTGTTCGCGACAATGGTGAGATCGCGCGCGCCCTGCTCGATCAGCCCGTCGATCAGCGCGGATGGCTGGCCCACAGAGCCGAAGCCGCCGACCAGCACCGTCGAACCGTCGGCGATGCCGTCCATCGCCGCCGCCATGCTGGCGACAATCTTGTCGATCATTCCGTTCCCTTAACCTCGATCACCGCATCCAGCGCCCACGCGCCCTGCCCGGCGGGGAGCACCAGCACGGGGTTCAGGTCAAGCGACAACAGTCGCGGACCAGCGGCGACCGCGAACGTCGACAGACGCGCGAGCATCGCGGCCAGCGCGGCGATGTCGGCCGGCGGACGGCCGCGCGCGCCGAGCAAGATCGAGGCACCGCGCAGCGAGCGGATCATCGTCTCGGCGACATCCGTCCCGAACGGGCAGCGCCGCACCGCAACGTCGTCGAGCACGTCCACGAACACGCCGCCAAGCCCGACTATCGCGACCGGCCCGAACACCGGATCGCGATGAATGCCGAGGATACATTCGACGCCGCCCACCATCTGCCGCGCGACCAGCACGCCCGCGATCCGCGCACCGGGCGCGCGTTCGGCCGCGCGGGCCATCAGGGTCGCGAAGCCGGCACTGACTGCGTCAGCGTCGGACAGGCCGAGAAGGACGCCGCCGATTTCGGTCTTATGGATAATGTCTGGCGAAACGATCTTCAGCACGACCGGAAAGCCGATCGCGCGGGCGGCCTCGGCCGCCTCGGTGGCGGTCGCGCACACGCGCTCGGGCGGCACCAGGATGCCGGCGTCGGCCAGCAGTCGCTTCGCCTCCGCCTCAGTCGGCGTCGCTTGCGGAAGCGTGACTTGCGGCGCCACCGGCGGCGGCGCGGAAGGGCGGTCAGCTTCGGCGAAGGCGTCGCCGAGCCGGCCCATGGCCGCGATCGCGGTGACCGCGCGGTTCGGGTCCTCGTGGCAGGTCCAGCCGTCCCGCTCATACTCGGCGACCATCTCCGGTGGGGCGATCACCGAAAGCACGTAGAGCCGGTCCGGGAAACGATCGCGCACCTCACGCAGTTGCGCCCGCAGCGCGGGTGCAACACGCGCCGCGCCGACATGCGCGAGGTACGCGAGCACGGACGAATACCCGCCCGCTGAAACCATCTCGGTCAAAAACCGGCCGATCAGACTCGTGTCGTTGATCGCCTGCGCGGTGCAATCGACCGGGTTGCCGGGTGCGGAGAATGACACGAGCGCGCGGAGCCGCGCCTGCGCGTCGTCCGGCATCGGCGGCATCGCGACCCCATCCGCCTCCGCCGCATCGCTCATCAGCACGCCCGCGCCGCCGCTGACCGTCAGCACGCCGAGGGTATTGCCGGCCGGATAGATGCGGCGCGTCGCCGTGTGGGCGATGTCGAGAAGCTCTTCGGTCGTGCGGGCGCGGATGACACCGAACTCGGCCAGCACGGAGGACAGCACGCGATCATCGCCGGCGATCGACGCCGTGTGCGACTGAGCGGCGGTGACGCCGAGCGCTGAGCGGCCGACCTTCATCATCACGACGGGCTTCCGCGCGGCCCGCGCCGCCGCGAGTGCGTCGATAAAGGTGCGGCCGTCGTTGATCCCCTCGGCGTACACGGTGATGACGTCGATCCCGTCATGGCCGGCCATCCAGCCGATCGCGTCGGCGATGGTGACGTCTGCCTCGTTACCGGTGGTGACGCAGAGGGAGGCGCCGATGCCGCGATTGCGGGCGGCGGCGAAGACATGCGTGCCATAGGCGCCGGACTGACTCGCAATGCCGATGCGGCCGTGGATCGGCCAGCCGCTGTCGAACGATGAGCTGAACGTCGCGTAGTAGCCGCGCGCCGCGTCGAACACGCCGAGGCAATTGGGGCCGAGAACGCGCATGCCATGCGCGCGGGCGATGCCGATCAGCCGCGATTGTTCGGCCGCACCTGCCGGTCCGGTCTCGGCGAAGCCCGCCGAAAACACCACCGCACCGCCGACGCCGCGCGCGCCCAAATCCGCGACTGCGTCGGTCACCTGATCGGCCGGCACGGCGATGATGGCGACGTCCGGCACGACGGGCAGCGCCGCGACCGACGGATAGGCAGTGAGACCCTGGATTTCGGCCCGGTTCGGATTGACCGGATGGATCTCGCCGGTAAAGCCCTGCGACCGCATGAAGGCGATCGGCCTGCCGCCGATGCGCCCCGGGTCGGACGACGCTCCGATTACGGCGACCGTGTTCGGCGCCATCAGCCGATCGAGGCTTGTGAACGCGGTCATTGCCGCCGGTTTCGCTTCCATCCCGCCCGCATCGTGGCGGCGACGGAACCCCACGGCAAGATGGCGCGGCGCTCCCCCTCGCGCCAGGCCGGGTTAGTGGCCGGCCGACGCCACGCTTTGGCAGGCGCGGCCCTTCATCGGCTTACCGCAGCCCGCGGCCGGCTGATGCGACGCGCGCTCGGTCACGATCTTCTGCTTCTTGCCGCCGGCCGGCACGAACCACTTGCCGCCGCGATGGACGGGGATCGGCTCGGCCATGGCGGTGCCGATTAGATGAAACCCGTGCCGATGGCCGGAAGGGGCCGAAGACGTCGCGGTCGCGAGCCGGACTTCGGCGCCCGTTACGCCACGGCCCTTGCGATCCGCGCGCGCGGTGCGGACGAGGCCATGCGATGGGTGGGCCCGCGCGAGCAAGACCCCGCCGCCATAGCGAAGGCCGGGCGGAATGTCGGCCGGCAGGTCGTTCATCGCGTAATCCTCGGCCGGCGAACGGGTCTGCGGATACACGCCGGCGATATTGGGCGCGATCATCGAGACATAGCGCCGCGTCTCATCCGGAAGCGGCCGCTCATTGGCGAGGTAGTCGTCGAGACGCTTCGGCCCGGCGTTGTAGGCGGCGAGGAACCCGGGCGAGCCGTAAATATCATACATCTCACGCATATAGGCGGTGCCGGCGAGGATGTTGTTGTGCGGATCGAAGGCGTCGTCCGACAGGTCGTAGCGGATGCGGAGGTCGTCATACGTCTCCGGCATCACCTGCATCAGACCCATGGCACCAGCCCAGGAGGTGATGAGCTGACCGTTCCGATAAAGGTCGCCGCCGCTCTCGACCTGCATCACCTCGCGAATCCACGTCTCCGGCACGTCGAACCGCTGCGCCGACTCGTGGATATACGGCCCCCACGGATCCTCCGGCGGTCCCGGCGGCGTATAGTCGCCACGGGCGCGGGCGATATAGACCTGGGCTTCCTTCGACTGGTCGACGTCCGCCGCCTGCTCACGCGGGTGGGCCGAACAGGCCGCAAGCAGCCCGGCCACAGCGAGAAGGCCCCATCGGGTCAACCTTGACGCGCACCGTGCGAAAATGGAATCCCGTCGTCCGATGGCTTGGGTGAGTGACATCAACGTTAGGACCTTCTCGTCATGACGCGGCACGAGGCCGCCATAAGCGAGCCGGCCCCATCGCCGCTCACACGAAAGATGAAGAACGCCCGATAACCCCTAGTCGACTTGGACCGCTCTTTCAAGCGACCCGTGTTCGGCGAGCGCCCCGACGCAACGGTTAGGCAGTTGCAGTGTCGAACCTTACACACCGGCCATCCGAGTCGGGCGAGCTGGAACGCCAACCAGGAGTGGCACTGACCGTGCAGTCTTCGAGTCGTTTGGTCAAGATCTCGTGAACGGTTGCCGGGATCGGGCCGATCCTGTACTGCGCGCAGCCATGGACGGCCCGGCCAGCACCCTCTCAGACACCGCCCCCGAAACTTCAGCCCAAGATCACGCCCGGCGCGGCGCGGCGATGATGCCGGGCCGGGACCTGCTGCTCACGGCGGACACGTCATTTCAGACGCGCCAGCGTCTCGCGATTGCCGATATCGTCGAGGCGGCGCGGCTCTGGCGGCTCGGCTGGACGCTCGGCTGGCTCGACATTCAGCTGCGCTATCGCGGCTCGGTGCTCGGCCCGTTCTGGCTGACGCTATCGACGGGCGTGATGATCGGCGCGCTTGGCTTTCTATACGCCACGCTGTTCCACATGGATTTGCGGGCCTACCTGCCGTTCCTCGCGCTCTCGATCGTGCTGTGGGGTTTCATCGGGCAGGTCACGCAGGACGGCTGCGTCACGTTCATGCAGAACGAAGCGTCGATTCGGTCGGTTCGCCTGCCTTTTTCGCTCTACGCCATCCGTACGGTTGTGCGGAACATTCTCGTTCTTGCCCACAACATCGTAGTCATCATCGCCGTGTACGCGATCATGAACGAGTGGCCGGGGTCCGTTGCGGTCGCCGCCCTGCCGGCCATCCTGGTGTGGCTGATCGACAGCGTGGCGGCGTCCCTCCTGCTCGGGGCGTTCTGTGCGCGGTTCCGCGACATCCCGCCGATCGTCGGCAGCGTCATGCAGATCGCGTTCTACGTGACGCCGGTGATCTGGAAGCCGGAACAGCTTGGCGGGCACGCGGTCTGGCTCCCGCTCAACCCGTTCTTCTCGCTGCTAGAGATCGTGCGCGCGCCGCTGCTCGGTGCGCTGCCGTCGGCACTCGTCTGGGTCAGCGCCCTTGTCTACAGCGCCATGCTGTGCGGCCTCGCGTGGATCCTGTTCGTCCGTGTCCGCGGCCGCCTCTCGTTCTGGGTCTGATCGGATGGACGCGCATGTCGAAATCGAGGGCGTCTCGGTCCTCTTTCCGCTCTATCACGGCAGCACCCGTAGTCTGAAAAAAACGGTGCTCGCCGCCGCGTCGTCGCGGCTTGGGCAGGACACGTCAAAACGCGTCGTCGTGCAGGCGCTGCGCGACGTGTCGTTTACGCTCGCGCGCGGCGACCGGCTGGGGCTGATCGGCGGCAACGGCGCGGGCAAGACGACGCTGCTCCGCACGCTTGCCGGCATCTATGAGCCGGTGGTTGGCCGCGTGCGCGTCTGCGGCAGCCTGCACGCGCTGCTCGACCCCAATCTCGGCATGAATCCCGAGCTGACGGGGCGGGAAAACATCCGGTTGCGCGGCCGCTACGTGGGGATGTCGCGCCCGCAGGTGAAACGGCTCGAAGACGATGTGCAGAGCTTCGCCGAGCTTGGCGATTTCATCGAGATGCCGGTGCGGATCTACAGCGCCGGCATGGTCGTCCGCCTCGGCTTCGCGCTCGCGACTGCGATCCGGCCGCAGATCCTGCTCATGGACGAGTGGTTTTTGGCCGGCGACGCCTCGTTCATCGAGCGTGCACGCGTGCGGCTTGAGGACATGGTGCGGGGCGCGGACATCCTCGTGCTGTCGACGCACAGCGAGGAGGCGATCCTCGACTGGTGCAACCGGGTGATGTGGCTCGATCAGGGGCGGATCATGGGCGACGGCCCGGCGGCCGAGATCGTCGCCGCGTATCGCGCTGCCGCGATGACGCCGGTCGCCGCCTAGCGGTTTCACGCTGCATCAACTTGCATCGGCCATCCTGTGCCGATGCAAACCACGGCGCTTCTCGACGGGATCAGACTGCAACAGGCCGGACATTCGGAAGCCGCGCGCACCGTGTTCGCGGCGCTGGGGGACGATCCGCAGGCGGCGTACCTGACCGGCCTCTCCTACCTCCGCGACGGCGACGCGGCTTGTGCTCTCCCGCCATTGCGGCGGGCAGCGACTTCGCTGCCGATGCACGATGGCGTCCGCATCAATCTCGCCCGGGCCGCGATCGCGGCGGAGCTGCCCGAGGAGGCCGCCGCGGCGGCGGCGCAGGTGCTCGCGTCCGATACACCGCAGGCAGAAGCAGCGCACGCGGAGGCGGCACTTCTGCTCGGCACGGCCCTCTCCGCCCTCGGCCGCCCGGCGGAGGCCGAGGGCGCGCTGCGCCAAGCGGTGCGGCTCGCACCCGACCACGCGGCTTCGCACCTTAATCTCGGCAACACGCTGATCGACCTCGACCGGCTGGATGAGGCGGAGGCGTGCATCCGCACGGCGCTCGACCACGACCCGGCGCTCGTCGAGGCGTCGGCCAGCCTCGGGCATCTGCTGACCATGCAAGGCCGGCTCGATGCGGCCAGCGCGGCGTGTGAGCGCGCCATCGCCGTACGGCCGGATTTCGCCCGCGCTCACTGGAACCAAGGGATCGCGCTGCTGCTCGCCGGCGACTGGGAGCATGGCTGGGCGAAATACGAGTGGCGGAAGCGCCACGACCAGTTCGGCCGCTGCTTTCGCCCCATGGCGACACCGCAATGGACGGGCGAGACGCTGGCGGGGCGGACGCTGCTCGTCCTGGCGGAGCAGGGCTTGGGCGACGCCATCATGCTCGCGCGCTACCTGCCGCGTCTGGCCGGGCCCGGCGCGCGCATCGTCCTCGCGTGCGATCGGTCGCTGCACGCCCTACTCGCGCCGCTGGCCGACGAAGTGACCGACCGGGAAGGCGCGCTGCCGCCGCATGATTTCTGGGTCGACATGACCGAACGCCTTCGGCCATTCATCAAACAGCAGC
>CAYSTX010000190.1:0-7855 GCA_964434035.1 uncultured Acetobacteraceae bacterium | reverse complement strand
ATGTCGCCCAGATGGTTCTTGCCGAACTCACCGGTCTCGTAGCCCAGGGCCTTCAGCGCGGTCGCGATGGTCGGCGCCTCGTCCGGCATGCCGAGTTTGGAGCCAGCCTGGCCGACCGTCGTCAGACCGGTCCGGATCGGCAGTTCGCCAGTTATGAAATTGGCGCGGCCGGCGGTGCAACTCGGTTCGGCGTAGTAGTCCGTGAAGCGCATGCCTTCGGACGCCAGCCGGTCCAGGTTCGGCGTCGTATTGTACATCAGTCCCTGGTGGTACGCGCCGATGTTCTCCCAGCCTACGTCGTCGCCCATGATGACGATGATGTTCGGCTTCAGCGCGGGGGCTTGCGCCGGGGCCTGGGCGTCCGCGGGGCGGGACATCGGTGCCGCCGTCATTAGCGACATCCCGATCGCGATCGCGCTGGTGGAGCCGAGAATGCGGGACGCGAGTGTCATGCGGCGCCGCCGGTGCGGGGGCGGTTCAATCAATTTTTTCATCTGGACCTTCCCATTTCATTGCGAACCGTGTGCATTGCCTTCCCGTTTGCTGTAAGCAACCGCGAAGGCGCCATTGATTGCGTCGTGGCCTGGGCTATGTTCTCGCGCTATACATCGGTCGATACGAAAGCGGCGCGATCCACCGATAATACTCTTCAGAGCTGATCCCGCTGTGCCTATGCAGAAACGGCATCGCAGCTTGCTGTTCCAGTCGGCCGGCGCGGTCGAGGTTCCGCTGTCTGTTCGGCCGGGATCGTGTGAATGAGTCTCGTATGCGTCGGCTCAGATGCCGTCGCCCTCGCCGCCGTTCTGCGCCGGGAGCTATTTCGGCCGCCTAAGATTTGGGACGTGGCCGAATTATCATTGACAAGTCTTTTGCTGATTTCTGTAATAGTGGGCTACCAGCCACTTTGTTCATAAGCCAACACTGCAATCAGGAGGTCCCATGGGCGCGTTACGCTTTACTGGAGGTCATCTTTGCATCGACCTAAACGGCATCGAGATGTCAGGCGACGAGCAGCGAGGGCTCCTGCACGCCGTTGAGTCCGCTGTCGTGGGGTATCTGGCGCTGCTTTCGGCAAGCTACAAAGTAGTCACGGTCAGTATGTCTCAGAATAACGGAGCGGATCCGATCAAGCCAAAGCCAGAGCCGCCGAAGCCGCCGCCTAAGCCCTGATTTTACGGATATGGCGCGGCGCCATATGATAACGCGCGCTGACTATGGCATGCATTTCGTTCCGCATCGTGACCGGTTTGGTCCCGATGCGGAAGGATTTAGGTTCGGTTGCAGATGACCAATCAGCCGCCTCTATGCCCCAGCACGACGGGTGACTCGCAGGACGCGCGGATCATCGGTTTCATCGGTCCGGATGGCGTCGTGGCGCCGATCACGACGCCGATCGCGCTGACAGACGCCATGCGGGAAGCGATCGGGAAGCGGCCGGAGAGCGTGTTCCGCCTGTCCGGACCATGCATGGCGTCGAAATGCGCGAACTGGGAGAACCAACAGTGCGGATTGATCGCCCGCATGCGCGATGAAGTCGACCGCCGCGGTGTCGCCAGCGCGATGGAGGCCAAGCTTCCCGGCTGCGGCATCCGTCCCGATTGCGTCTGGTGGCGACAGTCCGGGCCAGAAGCCTGCCGCGTCTGTCCCCATGTGATCTACAATCCCGCCTGATGGTGTGGATCCGACCCGACGGAAGATGCAGATAACCTGCCCAAACTGCCGCGAAAGCACGCTCGCGGGTCGATACTGCGACCATTGCGGGGCGCAGCTGGAGAAGATTTGCCGTTCGTGTTCCGTCGCGAACCGGCCAACCGCGCGATTCTGCACCAGTTGCGGCAGCGCATTCGAGACACAGGGCAGTAAACCAGTCCCGGCGGTCGGGCCGGATGTCTCGGGCCCGCAGCAGAAACAGGTTACGATCGTATTCGCCGACATCTGCGGCTCGACCGAGCTGATCTCGCAGATGGACGCGGAGGACGCGAGCCAAATCCTCGGCGCCGTGATCGATGTCATCGTTGAGTCGATGAGTCGGTTCGGCGGCGTGGTGAACCGACAGATGGGCGACGGCGTCATGGTCCTGTTTGGCGCGCCGATCGCGACCGAGGACCACGCGGCGCGGGCCTGCTTCGGCGCCCTCGCCGCGCTCGAGGCGGTCGGCCGGATGGGTGACGCCGCGCTGCCGCTGCGGATCGGCATGTGCAGCGGCCCGGTCATCCTGCGCCGGACCGGGCGTGACGACGAAGATTACGACGTCGCGGGTGTCACGGCCCATATCGCGGCGCGGCTGGAACAGCGGGCCGAGCCCGGCACTGTGCTGCTCGCGAACCAAACCGCCCGCTTGGTCAGCGGCATCGCCACGCTCGAAACCGTCGGCCGGATGGTACTCCGAGGATTGGCGGAGCCGTTAGAGGTTTTCCGCCTGCTGAGCGCGATCGATCGGCCGTCGTGGATCCTGCGGTCCGGTGTGCGAGCGCTGTCCACGTTCGTCGGACGTGAGGACGAGCTCGTCCAGCTGTCCCATGCCTTTGCAAGCGCGCAGAAACGCCACGCGCAGGCGGTCGCACTGGTTGCCGATGCCGGTATGGGCAAATCGCGCCTGCTGCATGAGTTTCTCGGAACCCTGCCACACGGCACATGGCACGTGATTCGCGTGGAAACCACCGCGCAGTCGGTGGCGGTTCCGTACTTCCTCGTCACCGCCCTGCTGCGCGAGTTCGTCGGCTGCTCGCAGGAAGACAGCGCCGCCGATATCGCCGCGCGGCTGCCGTCGGCCATTGCCTCACTCGGGCCCGACATCGAAGTGGATTTGACACCGCTTCTCGTCCATTTGGACCGAGACGTGGATGAGGTCGGCTTCGATACCATCCTTCCCGCCGAACGGCGTCGCCGGCTCATTCACGCGCTGCGCCCGCTCTTGCTGCGCTACGCGGACCTGCATCCCCTCGTTCTGCTCATCGAGGACTATCACTGGCTCGATATGTCGAGCACGCAACTATTGAACGAACTTCTTCACGGGCTCGGCGCCTCGCGCCTCGTGCTGCTGATGACCACGCGCCCTGAACGCCGCCCGGGCTGGCACGGGCCGAATGGGCACGATGCCGGCCCGGGAGCGGTCAACGCGAGGGAGATCGAGCTCAAGCATCTGACGCCTAAACAGGCCGACGATCTACTACAGGAGCTGATCGGTAGCGGCGACGAACTGGCGCCGCTTCGCTCGCACATCATCGAACGCACCAACGGCACGCCCTTCTTCCTGGAAGAATTCGCCCGGTCGCTGCATGAGTCCGGCGCTCTCGCCTACGGCGTGCCGAGCCTGGCGAACATCGTCATTCCCGCGTCGGTGCAATCCATCCTGGCCGCCCGCATCGACCGGCTATCGCCGCTGCAGCGACGCATCCTGCAAATCGCCGCCGTGATCGGCCGCGACGTTCCGTCGTCGCTGCTCGCCGCCGTCGCCGACATGAACGAGGCGGCATTGACGCGTGAGATCGACGGGCTGTGTCTCGCCCGGTTCCTGGTGGAGGACGGCGTCAGCGGCGGCATGGTCCATAGCTTCTCGCACGCACTGACGCAGGTCGTTGCGTACGATACGCTCCTCCGCAGCGACCGACGCGTGCTGCATGAACGCGTCCTGCGGGCGCTGGAGACGCACCACCGCGACACGACGGTCGACCACCTCGCCCATCACGCGGTCCATGCCGAGGCTTGGCAAGAGGCGGCGCGCTACTCCCTGGCCGCCGGGGAGCGTGCGAACCGCCGTTCCGCTCCGACGGAAGCGAAAGCTTATCTTGAGACGGCAATCGCCGCCCTGGGCCGTCTGCCGCCGAGCGTTGAGACGGTGACGATGGGCATCGATGCCCGTCTCAGCCTGCGGGCTCTGTTCACGCGGCTGAACGACTCCTCCGGCATGCAGGAACATATGCAGGAATACCTGAAGGAGGCCCATGCGCTGGCGGAGCAGGCCGGTGATCGGCTCAATCTCGCCCGCGTCTACATCAGCCGCAGCGCCATGCTGTCCCATTGGGGAGACCTGCCCGGCGCGATCGAGCTTAGCCGAACCGCGCTGGATATCATGATTGCCAACGAAGACAGTGTCGGCGTCGTCAGCGCGGCTTTCACCCTCGCGCAAGCGCAGTGGTATTCGGGCGACCTCGAAGATGCGCGGGACGTTCTCGTTTCCAACATTGCGTACGCGCGGAGCGACAGCGGCCAGCGACGCAGCCCGGCCACTTTTATCTTACCGGCGGCCGCCTTCTTCGCATATCTGGCGCGTGTCCAAATGGATCTGGGCGACACTGAGGCAGCCTTTGTGGCGATCCGTGAAGCACACGCGGTCACCGAGCAGTACGGCCACGCGTTCGATCAGGTACTGATCAACGGCTATCACGCCGCATTGTTGCTGGCGACTGAGCAGATTGCGACGGCGATCGATCTGCTGGAATCGACACTCAGCATCGCACGAGCGAATAAGATCGAATGGCATATCGCGCTGATCGGGTGCGTCCTCGGAGAAGCCTACGTGGAGACTGGCCGCTACGTCGAAGCACGACAGCTGCTGGAATCAGCGTGCGAGTTTGCCGACCGCAACCGGCATATCGGGAGGCGTCTGCTCTGCGGCCCGCCATTGGTCCGCGCGCTCGCCGAAGCGCCGGACCCCGATCTTCCGGCCGCGGAGGATCTGGCGATGCGCACGCTCCGCGAAGCGACCGCGCGCGGCTTCCGCCAGATCGTCGTGCAGACGAAGATGGCGCTCGCGCGCGTCATGACGCTGGCCGGCGATCCGGAGAGGGCGGCCAGCGAACTTCGGGAGGCGGTTGCCCTTGCCAGGCGGATTGGCCTACGGCGAGAGGAGATGGCGGCACGCGACCGTCTCTCCGCCCTGCTCCGCCACGACGGAACGCCGCTCGCCTGCGAACAGTAATCGCACGCCCTACAACGAGGCTGAGACCGAGAAGAAAATGCTGCGCCCGGCATTGGTCCAGTAAAGCGGCGTCACGCCGTCGCCGGCCACGCTCGCGAGGCCGATCAGGCTACGGTCGTCGAATATATTGTTGACGTTGATACGAAAATCGAGCGTGCGCTTGTTCCAGATCGGCAGCGTGTAGCCGATCGCGAAATCGGCGAACGAATAGGCCTTGATCGGAAAGGTCGCCGGCGTGTCCTGGAGGTACTGAGGTCCGATGAACTTGCCGATGATCGACCCGTAGAGCAGGTCCGCGTCACGGAAGACGTTCGGCCGCTGGTAGATGACGCCGACAGCGCTCGTGTAGCGCGGGGTGACCGCTAACGGGCCGCCGTTGTTCGTCTCGCGGGCGTCGTTGATCGAGTAGTTTCCGTACAGAGATGCGCCGTAAGCGACCTTCACGGTGCCCTCAAACTCGAGCCCTTTGTAAATCGCCCCGCCTGCATTGAAAAACGCCGCGTCGCCGCCGGCGAGCGACCGACTGCCGATCCGGTCCGTGAAGTCGATGTAGTACGCATCGGCGCCCAGCGTGAAGCGGTCGGATTGGTAGGCCGTGCCGACCTGATAATTCCACGTTGACTCCGGCTGCAGATTGGCCGGCTTTGTCGTGTTGAGGACGTTGAGCGGGGGCGCCAGGAAGCCGCGCGCCGCCTGCGCATAGACCACCCAGTTAGGGTTGATCGTATAATGCGCGTCGATCGCCGGCTGCGCCGCGGAATACGTCCGCTCGAATTGCGCCGGAAGCCTCGTCCCACTGTTCACGGAGGCGTCGAGGGTACGCGTCGTCGCGGTAAACTTGATCCCCGGCGTGATGATGAGACCGGGCAGCGGCGTGAACGCAAACTCCACATACGGCTGCTCGGTGCGCAATTCCGTCGTGTAGTTGCGGGCATACGGCGTGGCGGTCGGGGATCCAACCGAATACGGGATGTTCCCCTGATCGAGCACGACCTGTAAGCGCGAGTTCGACGCGCTGATGTAATCGAACCACATGCCAAACCGGAGCTGCCCGAGCTCCGTGTCCTTGGTCACCCGCAGGATGTTGCCATAGTCGCGGAAATCGTTGTGCTTGCGAAAGCCCGGCACGTTGTTGTTGAGCGTGATCGGCACCCCGTTGCTGAAAAAGCGATTCTTCGCCGAGCTGGTGAGGTTCGGCGTCGTGCCGTTCGGGTCCTTGCCGACAAGCCCGCTCTGATAGTAGCCGTTGGTGTAGACCTTATCGTCGATCCCCCAGCCGTCGCCGAGGTCGGACTTGATCCCGAGATAGGAGAAGTCCGTGTTGTAGTCGTCGTAGTTATAGCCGGCGTTCGCCTGCGATTTCGGGTTGTTGTTCAGCGCATATTTTGGGCCGAACTGCTGGATCTGCGCCAGTGTCGCACCGTACGGTGTGTGGACATAGTTGTGATCGTAAAGGCTGACGAAGGTGAGGACCGTGTTGTCGCCGACGGGCTGCTCGATCTTGGCGAAGTAGTTTTGGCGAGAGGTTGACGTTCCGCTCAGCGCGCCACGCCCCTCCTCGCGCTCGACATCGATGAAGCCGCGCGCGCCATTCGCCGACGCGATGGCGCCGCTGTCGACCTGCAAACCGAACAGATGCGTCCCCCACGAGCCGAACGTACTGTAGGGGTTGATGCGGACAGTGTTCGACGGCGATGTCGAATTGATCGCAACCGTGCCGCCAAAGGTCGCATAGCCGAGCGTCGACGCGGTTCCCGGCCCGCGATCGACGACGACCGAGCCGATATCGTGCGCGAGGAAATAGCTCTCCGACTGCGGCGCGAAGTTGGTCGGAAGTCCCGGCAGGACGATCCCATCGAACGTCGTGTTGAACTGCGTGTACTGAAACCCGCGGATCGTCTCCTGATAGTTCTGCTGTAGCCCCGCGCCGACCGGCTCGACGTTCTGCACGCTCGGTGTGAACTGGACGATGCGATCATAGTTGTCGGTCGGGACCAGATTTTGCTTGATGAAGGTCTTCCCGACGACCGACGTCGGTTGAGACGCCTCAAGCGGAGCGCGGCTCGGCGCGACATCGGCGGCCGAACCCGGCGGCGGCGGCGCGTACCGATCCTCTCCCGTGCTCAGCGCACCGCCGCCGGTCGCGTTGACGACGCCAAGATCGGTCCGGTCCGAATCGGGACCAGCCGCGCCAAGGCAGACGCCGGCGAGCAGCAGAGCCGCACTGCGGCATGTAAGACGTGACACGACGACGCGAGGCAGCAGAGATGCAGATCCGACCATTCCCAACACTCAAACAGGATGGCGGCGTGGCTAGCCGGAATGGACGGCCTTGCGTGTGACTTGCATGTGACGTCGCTGGATCGAAACCGGAATTAGGTTGGATAGGCCGCGTTCAACCGGCGTGGAACTCGACCCAGATCAATAGCGGCAGCACGCGGTTCGCGAGCGCGGGCGGCGGCTTCGGGTAATGCGCACTTCGAACCGCAGCGATCGCCGCGTCGTCCAGCATCGCCATGCCGGCGGATCGCTCCACCTGTACCGCGCCGACCACCGCGCCGTCGCGATACGCGAACGCAACGCCCGCCTTGCCGGTCAACCCCATCATGCGCGCGGCGGCCGGATAGTGCAGTGCCGCCTGCACCGCGTCATGGATGTGGCTCCGCAGCTGATCCTCAGCCTGTCGCTCTGCCGGCGGCGCAACGGCTTCGGTGGTGGGCGCGGGAACGGAAGTCGGCGCGGCGGGAGACGCCGAAGCTGGCGACGATCCCGCAGCGGTCTTCGGCGGCGTCGGCGTGATGTGCGGATGGGTTGGTCGATGCGGTTGCACCCGCGCGGGCACCTTTGGCGGCGATGGCGGCGGCGTTTTGACCGGCTCGGCCGCCGCGGCCGCTGGAGGCGGCGGCATCGCGGTGACGTCCGGCACTGGAGGCG
>CAYSTX010000189.1:0-7856 GCA_964434035.1 uncultured Acetobacteraceae bacterium | reverse complement strand
CCCGGCCGATGCCCTTCAGGATGCGCGAACCAACATCGTGCTGCACCTCGAGAATATAGGCATCGCGGTCGAGGCTCATCACCACGAGGTTGCGACCGGCGGTCAGGGTGAGATCGACATGCGCTTCGCACCGCTTACCGCGATGGCCGACCGCGTGATGATTTACAAATATGTTGTGAAGAACGTGGCGCGCCAACGCGGGATGACCGCCACATTCATGCCGAAACCGCTGTTGGGAGACAACGGCTCTGGGATGCATGTGCACCAAAGCATCTGGAGGCAGGAGGTCCCGATTTTCGCCGGCGACGGCTACGCGGGCTCAAGCGAGCTAATGCGCTACTATATCGGGGGGCTTCTGAAGCACGCACCCGCGCTCCTCGCAATCTGCGCACCAACGGTGAATTCCTATCGGCGCTTGGTACCGGGGTTCGAGGCGCCGGTGAATCTTGGCTATTCGGCTCGGAATCGTTCGGCCGCTTGCCGTATTCCGATGTACTCAGCCGACCCAAAGTCCAAGCGTGTAGAATTCCGGTGTCCGGATCCGGCCTGCAATCCCTATCTGGCGTTCGCGGCGATGCTGATGGCCGGGCTCGACGGCATCCAGAACCGCATGAGCCCTGGCGACCCGGTTGATAAGAATCTCTACGATCTACCGCCGGAGGAACTGAAGAACGTGCCCTCCACTCCAGGCTCTCTTGAAGAAGCGCTGAATGCGCTCGAGCAGGACCAAGAGTTCCTCCTGAAAAGCGAGGTCTTCACCACGGACGTTCTCGAAACCTACATCACCTACAAACGGAGGCGCGAGGTGGACGAGTTGCGGCTGCGGCCGCATCCCTACGAGTTCTTCCTCTACTATGACGCCTGAGTGCGAGGCATGGGTTTCCCGGGACGCTTTACTCAAGCGGCGGAGCTTGTGATAGCAGGAGAAGGAGCATGATGAACGAGAGCGACATCCACGCTTACGCGCGACAACTGCTGGACGCACATGGTGGGATGGCCATCACCGAGGCTGCCCAACGAGCTTGCCGCTTGGAAGAGCGCGGCGAAGACGAACAGGCCAGAACCTGGAGGCGTATCGAGGCGGCATTAAAACTGATGCGTGGCCCTCACGAGAAGTGAGAACGTCCGCAATGTGCGGATGACATCCGAGCGGGTCATCCCCTCGACCGCCTCGCGACGACAGCGATACAAGCTCGACCGCACCGCCTATCGCCGGCGCAACGTCATCGAAGGCATGTTCTTCATCCTTAAGAGCTGGCGGTGCATCGCAACGCGCTAAGACCGATTGGCCAGAAAGTTCCTCTCAGCCATCGCCCTCATCGCAAGTACTTATCTCTGGCTAGCGTGATTGAGTCGGCAACCTAGATTCGCGGCCGCGTCCAGCACACACTCTTGCCGGCGCGGCCGCGACCAAGTAACCCATGCGGCTCGGTCGTGGGGTGCGTAGCTCAGCGGGAGAGCATCGCCTTCACACGGCGGGGGTCACAGGTTCAATCCCTGTCGCACCCACCACGGCCGCCTGCTCCCCCAAATCCCACCAGATGCCCGCGAAGGCGGCCAGTCCCTCACGCACGGTCGCCGTCAGCAGATGCTCGTCCGGCCCGTGCTGGCCGCAACCGTTGTAGCTGTGCGGCACCCAGACCAGCGGCACGCCGAGATGATCGACGAAGACGTCGCCCGGCAGGCCTCCGGCTGCGTTCGGAATGACCTGCGCCTTCCGGCCGAGCGTGCGGGTCAGGCTGTCGGCGGTCCAGCGGACCCAGGGATGCGACGGGTCCGTCCGGCTCGCCGCCATGCGGGACCAGGCGTGCTCGATCGCGACCGCCTGCAGCCCGTGCGCGTCGAGATGCGCCCGCAGCGCCGGCATGAAGCGGGCCGGATCGACGTCCACCGTGTAGCGGATTTGGCAATGCGCCCGCGCACTCGGTGCGACGGCGTTGACCGGGTTCTCCGGCCGCCCGCTCAGCATCGAGAGCACGATGAAGCCCGTACTCGCGAAAATCTTCTCGGCGGGCGTAAGACCGGGTTCGCCCCAGCCCGCGTCAATCGTCGCCCCCTCCCCGCCGGAATCGACCGGGCAGCCGGCGAGCACGCCGCGCACACCCTCGGCGACGCCGCCCGGTGGCAGCCACTCGCGGATCGCGATGCGGCCGTTCACGTCGATGATGCTGGCGATCGCGTGCGCCACGAGCACCGCCGGATCGCGCGTCAGCCCGCCCCAGTGGCCGCTATGCACGCCGCCGGGCCGGAGGTCGCAGACGAGATCGAAGTGAAACGTGCCGCGCGTGCCGGTCGCGACCGTCGGCGTCTCAGGCGTCACCCGCGGGCCGTCGCTGCCGATCAGCACGTCGGCGGCGAGCAGGTCCTTGTTCGCGGCGACGAAAGCGCTGAGGCCGCCCGACCCCCGCTCCTCAGCCGTCTCGATGACAAGCTTGAGGTTGAACCCGAGCCGCCCGCCGCGCGTACGCAGCACGGCCTCGAGTGCGGTTAGATTGATCGCGTGCTGCCCCTTGTTATCGGCCGTGCCGCGTCCGTACCAGCGGTCGTTTTCCTCCGACACAGTCCACGGCTTCCGCCCCGCGTGCCACTGCTCATCGAGCCCGCGCACCGTGTCGCCGTGTCCATACGTCAGCACGGTCGGCAGGCCCTGCGCCTCCATCCGGACGCCGACCAGGATCGGGCCGAGCGACGGGTCCGGGTTGTCATGCACCGTGACGGCGAAGCCAAGGTCGCGCAGCCACGGCCCGAGCCCGTCCTTGAGGTAACGGCGCAAGTCGGCGGCGTGCGCCGGGTCCTGCGACGTGCTGGGGATAGCGACGAGGTCGGTGAGCCGCGCGCGCAGCCGCCCGTCATCAAATGCGGCCACCGCCGCCGCCACCGCCTGGTCCCGTGTTGTCATGGCATCCCGCCCTAGTTGATTTACGAGATCATGGTTGACCAGCGCGGCCCCGCCGTCCATATGCTGCGGCGCGCCATTTCGATGTGGCCTTGTGCGCTGCCACGGCTCCCGTTCCCGGATAGAACCCGGTTCAGGTGGCCGCGACGCCCAGGTAGCCCCTTTGCCTTCTGACACTTTGCGCCGGTTCGCGGTCCTGCCGATCGCGATCAGCACGACCCGCGTTTTCGGTGTTTCCGGCGCCCGTGCCGTTTGAAAGACACGATACCCATGACCGATTTCTCAAGCCTCGGCCTTGCCGACCCGTTGCTACGCGCGCTTGCAGCCGAAGGCTACACGACACCGACGCCGATCCAGGCCCAGTCGATCCCGCATGTGCTGGCCGGCCGTGACCTGCAGGGCATCGCCCAGACCGGCACCGGCAAGACGGCCGCCTTCGCGCTGCCGATCCTGCACCGGCTGATGGCCGACCGCCGCCCGGCGGCCCCGCGCGCCGCTCGCGTGCTGGTGTTGGCGCCGACGCGCGAGTTGGCCGGGCAGATCGCCGAGAGCTTCCGCGCCTATGGCCGACAGACGGGCCTCAAGGTCGCCCTGATGTTCGGCGGCGTGCCGAAGGGCCGGCAGGCGCAGGCAATGGCGGGCGGCGTGGACGTGCTCGTCGCAACCCCCGGCCGACTGATCGACCATCTCGGCGACCGCGCCGTGCGGCTCGATCAGACGGAGGTGCTGGTGCTGGACGAGGCCGATCACATGCTCGACCTCGGCTTCATCGTGCCGATCCGGAAGATCGCCGCGCTATTGCCGGTAAAGCGGCAGACGCTGTTCTTCTCCGCGACCATGCCGAAGGAAATCGGCGCGCTCGCCGGCGCTCTGCTGCGTGACCCCGTGCACGTCTCGGTCACCCCGGTCGCGACGACCGCCGAGCGGGTCGATCAGCACGTCGTGTTCATCGACACGGCGCGTAAGCGGTTCCTGCTGGAGGAACTGCTGCGTCGGGGCCGGAACGGCGGCGCAGGCACGATCGGCGAGATGGGCCGTACGCTCGTCTTTACGCGCACCAAGCACGGCGCCGATCGCGTGGTGAAGCACCTGGAGCAGGCCGGACTGCCGGCCGCGGCGATCCACGGGAATAAGAGCCAGGGGCAGCGCGAGCGGGCGCTCGCCAGCTTCCGCTCCGGGCAGACGCCGGTTCTGGTCGCGACCGACATCGCGGCGCGCGGCATCGACGTCGATGGCGTCACGCACGTGATCAACTTCGACTTGCCGAACGTGCCGGAGAGCTACGTCCACCGCATCGGCCGCACGGCCCGCGCCGGTGCGGCCGGCGTTGCAATCAGCTTCTGCGACGCGGCCGAGCGGGCGTTTCTCAAGGACATCGAGAAGCTGATCCGCAGCCGCGTGCCGGTGCTGCAGGACGCGACCCGCGCCGCCTGATCACCCCTCGCGCGGACCAACCATCGTCTCGGCCCGCGCGAGGTCTTCCGGCGTGTTGACGTTGAAGAACGGGTCGAAGGGCGTCGTCGAGTGCTCTGACACGCCGTAGCCATGCCGCGCCGCCCAGTCGAGCACGCGCCGCCCCCCTGCCCGCACCCACCCGTCCAGATCGTCGGCCAACGCGATCGGCCACAACCCGATCGCCGGATGCGTCCGTCCGTCGGATGCGGCAAGCGCGATCGGCGCGGAGCCGCGCGCCGCACGCAGCCGGCTCACCAGATCGGTCGGGAGAAACGGCGTGTCGGCGGGCACACTGAGGACGTCGGCCGCCTCCGGTTGGTTCGCGGCGGCCCATCGCATACCGGCGAGCAGCCCGGCGAGCGGCCCCGGAAAGTCGGGCAGTGTGTCGGCAACCACGGGAAGGCCGAATCCGGCGAAGCGCCCCGCGTCGCCGTTGGCGTTGATGATCAGCGCGCCGACCTGCGGCGCCGTTCGCGTTGCCGCGTGGTCAAGCAACGCACGGCCGGCGAGCATCCGCAATGGCTTGTCCACGCCGCCACGCATACGTATGCCGCGACCGCCGGCGAGCAGAACGCCCACCACGCGCGCTCGGATCGCGGTGTCCGGGTGGGAAGAAGAGCGCAATTGCTGGCTTATTTCGTCGGACATATGTAACAACATTATGGCAAAGTTCGTGCAATCCGTGAGGCCCGCCCGTTGAACGACCTTTCGTCGACCCGCCCGTCGTTTGAACGCCGAACGCATCTTCCCGTCCCGGCCGACTGGCCCCCGACCCTGACGGTCGTTGTGGACACCGAGGAGGAGTTCGACTTCGACAATGCGAACGATTTCGGCAATGGGTCCTGCGTCGCCAATGTCGGCCGCCAGGCACCGGCGCAGGACGTGCTGGAGCGGAACGGGATTGTCCCGACCTATGTGCTCGATTACCCGGCCGCGCGCTGCCCCGGCGCCCGCGCGCTGATCCGCCCGCTGCTGCAGGCCGGGCGCTGCGACATCGGCGCGCATCTGCACCCGTGGGTGAACCCGCCGCAGAACGGCCCGGTGGACGAATCCCGCTCCTACCCGGGGAATCTGCCGCCCGCGCTGGAGCGGGCGAAACTCCAACGGCTGACCGACTGCATCGAAGAGGAGTTCGGGCGGCGGCCGATCATCTACAAAGCCGGCCGCTACGGAGTCGGCCCCGCGACCGCTCAAATTCTGGAAGAGCTTGGCTACCGGATCGACATTAGCGTGGTGCCGCGGACGGACTTCTCTGGCCGGCACGGCCCCGACTTCCGCGACTTCCCAGACGAGCCGTTTCGCCTCTCGCCAAGCCTGATCGGCCTGCCGCTGTCGGTCGGCTTCGCTGGCGCGCTGGCGTCATCGGGTCCGCACCTATATCCGACGATCGACGGACCGCTCGGCAAACGCTTCCGCCTCGGTGCGTTTGCGGCCCGGCTCGGGCTGCTCGAGCGCCTGCGGCTGTCGCCCGAGGGTCATTCGCTAAATGACATGCGGCGGCACGTGACGGCCGCGCTCGAGACCGGGCAGCGGCTCTTCATGCTGACGTATCACAGCTCGTCGCTGCTGCCCGGGGCGACGCCCTATGTGCGAAACGAGGTCGAGCGGGTCGAATTCCTGGAACGGCTCGACGGCTTCTGCCGGTTTTTCATGACGACGCTCGGCGGCCGCGCCAGCACGGTGCACGACGTTGCAGAGCTTCTGACCGGCGAGACCCTCACGCCGCAACGCCCCGTTCCGGCGGACTAGTCGTCCCCTGCTCCGCGGACGGCCGAATCTGCATAGGCCGACCATGATGGACGCCGCTAAACATCAGCATCTCGCCGCCGAGGATCGGTGGCGAGCAGGGTGATGCGCGCTTGCCTCGGCAACGCATCTGCGGAAGGTGGTATCCATGAAATTGCGGTACTGGCTCGCCGCCGGTCTCGTGCCCTTGACGCTAGCGGGCGCGGCCTTCGCCCAGTATCCGATCATGGACAAGGTCGCCAACAAGGTGATCGAGAAATACCAGTCATCGACCTGCGAACAGCTCTGGCAGCAGCGGGGCCGGCCTAAATCCCCGGAACAGCAGCGTGCGGTTGGTTTTCTTCGGAACGACCCGGCGATGCGCGAAGCATTCTTCAACAAAATTGCCGGACCCGTCGTCAATAAGATGTTCGAATGCGGGATGATCCCGTGACCCGCCTGTGTCGCCGGTTCGGGCTCACCGTCGCCGCGACGCTGACGCTGTGTCTGCTGACCGCCGCCAGCGCCGGCGCTCAGACGCCACAGAACTCGGGACGCGCCAAGCCGGCCCCCAAGCCGCCGGAGGCCCCAACCAAACTGATTCTCGAGCCGCGCGCGATGGCCCTGCTCAAGGCGATGAGCGACCGTGTCGCCGCCGCCAAGTCGATGTCGTTCACGGCGATTGTCGGGTACGAGTTCCCGAGCCAGCTTGGCCCGCCGATCCTCTACACGACACGCTACGATGTCACGATGCGGCGTCCCGACCGGCTTAAGATCATCATGCCGGGCGATGGCCCCGCGTCGGAGTTCTACTACGACGGCAAGACGATGATGGCGTACGCGCCGAAGGAAAACCTGGTCGCCGTCGCCGATGCGCCGCCGACGATCGACGAGGCGCTGAAGAAGGCGTTCCAGACGGCGGCAATCTATTACCCGTTTACGGATCTGCTCGTCGACGATCCCTATGCCGCGTTGGGCAGTACGGGTAAGCTCGCCTTCTACATCGGTTCTTCCGATGTTGTCAGCGGCACTAAAACCGAAATGCTAGCCTGGGCCGATGACGACGTCTTCGTGCAGGCATGGATCGGCGCCGACGATAAGCTTCCGCGACGCGTGCGCGCGATCTACAGCGCCGATCCGCTGCGGCTACGCCATGAAATGGACCTGTCGAACTGGCAGCTCGATCCGCCGGTTACGGACGCAACCTTCGTCTCCACCAAAGCCGCCACCGCGCCGCGCATCGAGTTCGCGCGTCCCGAGGCGAAACTGCCGCAAGGCGTCAAGCCACTCACAATGACGAAGCCCAACAAGCCGGAGCCGGCGAAATCACCCGCAAAGCCGTAACGCCGAGGCGCAATCCGATGGACAAGGCCATCCCCGTTCTGCTCGCGGTCCTGACGTCAATCGCATGGACAAGTCCCGCCGCTTCCTGGCACAGCGCCAACCGATATGGCGGCAGCACGACGCATAGCTTCGGTGCGACGAGCCATAGCAACGCGTTCGGCGGCAGTACCTCGCATCAGTACGGCGTAGGCACCGAGCACACGAACGCCTATGGCGGCAGCACGGCGCATGCGTGGGGCGGCGGCACCGAGCATACCAACGTCTATGGCGGCACGACCTACGGTGCCGCCGGCGCAGGCGCCGTGCACACCACTCCATACGGCGCAAGCGCGTATCATCCGCCCGGATATGCAACCGGATACTATGGGTACCATGCGCCGGTGCCTTATTATCCGGCGTATCATCCCCCGGTTGCGGTGCCTTACTACTCCGCGTC
>CAYSTX010000188.1:0-7894 GCA_964434035.1 uncultured Acetobacteraceae bacterium | reverse complement strand
CGGTCGCGAACTCGTAGTTCGGACCCTCGACGATCGCATCGACCGGGCAGCTCTCCTCGCAGAGGCCGCAGTAGATGCATTTCGTCATGTCGATGTCATAGCGCGTCGTCCGGCGTGAGCCGTCCTCGCGCGGTTCGGCCTCGATCGTGATCGCCTGGGCCGGGCATACCGCCTCGCACAGCTTGCAGGCGATGCACCGCTCCTCACCGTTCGGGTAGCGCCGCAGAGCATGCTCGCCCTTGAAGCGCGGGCTGAGCGGACCCTTTTCGTACGGGTAATTGAGCGTCGCCTTCGGCTTGAAGATATAGCGCAGCGTCAGCGCCATGCCCGAGGCGAGCTCGGTCAGAAGCATGCTGCGCGCCGCGCGGTCTAGCAACGCCATCTGATCAGGCCTCCTGCTGGGCGGCGGCATACGCCCCGGCGCTCATCCGATCAAGCACGGCCGTAACCTTACGCATTCGGGAACCACCCGAACGCCATCATCACCGCCGCCGTCAGCACGAGCCAGGCGAGCGAGAACGGCAGGAACACCTTCCAGCCGAGCCGCATGAGCTGGTCGTAGCGGTAGCGCGGGAACGTGCCGCGGACCCAGATGAAGACGAACAGGCAGAACGCGATCTTCAGCGCGAACCAGATCGGCCCCGGCACCCAGGTGAACGGGGCGAGCCCGACCGGCGGCAGCCAGCCACCCAGGAACAGGATGCTGGTCATCGCGCTCATCAGGATCATATTCGTGTACTCGCCGAGGAAGAACAGCGCGAACGCCATCGCACTGTATTCGACGAAGAACCCGGCCACGATCTCGCTTTCGCCTTCCGGCAGGTCGAACGGCGAGCGGTTCGTTTCGGCGAGCGTCGAGACGAAGAAGATGATGAACATCGGAAACAGCGGGATGCAGAACCATACGGTCCGCTGCGCATTGACGATGTCGTTGAGATTGAGGCTGCCGACGCACAGCAGCACGGTCACGATGACAAAGCCCATCGAGACCTCATAGCTGACCATCTGCGCCGCCGAGCGGAGTGCCCCAAGGAAGGCGTATTTCGAGTTGCTCGACCAACCGGCGATGATGATCCCGTAGACGCCCATCGAGCTGATCGCGAACAGATAGAGGACGCCGACATTGATGTTGGCGAGCGCCCAGCCATCGTTGATCGGGATCACCGCCCAGGCGATGACCGCGAGCGAGAAGGTCAGCATCGGTGCGAGCAGGAACAGGAAACGGTTCGCCCCGGACGGGATGATCGTCTCCTTCGTCAACATCTTGATCGCGTCGGCGAAGGGCTGCCACAGCCCGAACGGCCCGACCACGTTCGGGCCGCGCCGGATCTGGATCGCGGCGAGGACCTTGCGCTCGGCATACGTCAGATAGGCCATGCCGACGAGCACGGCGACGACCAGCGCCAGCGACTCGATTGCGGTGAGAACGACCGCGCCGGCCGTCGTTGTGGTGAACCAGCTCATTGCCCCGCTCACTCCGCCGCCGCGACGAGCGGGGACGCACTTGCCGCCATCGCCTCGGTGCACGCCGCCATTGTCGGACTTGCCCGGCTGATTGGATCGGTCTGGTAGTAATTCTCGATGGGCGAGGCGAACGGCGCGGCTGACACGGCACCCGGATCGCCGGCGAGCGGGGCCGGCGCGTCCGGCGCGATCGGCAACCGGATGAGGCCGAGCGCCTCGAACACGGGGTTCACCTCGGCCATCCGCCGACGCACGGCGGCGACATCGTCATAGGGCAGGCGGTGGCCGAGCATGCCCGCAAAGGCGCGCAGGATCTTCCAATCCTCCCGCGCCTCACCGGGCGGGAAGACGGATTGCGCGCCGCGCTGTACCCTTCCCTCGGTGTTGACGTAGGTTCCGCTTTTCTCGGTGTAGGCCGCGCCGGGCAGGATCACATCCGCCCGCGCCGCACCGTGGTCGCCGTGATGGCCCTGATAGACCACGAACGTACCGGGATCGATCGCCGCCAAATCGAACTCGTCGGCGCCGAGCAGCCACAGCACATCGACCCCGCCGCCAAGCATCCCGCGCAGATCAAGCCCGCCCGGCCCCGGCACGAAGCCGAGATCGAGCGCGCCCACGCGTGCCGCCGCCGTATGCAGCACGTTCCAGCCGGCCCAGTCGCCGCCGATCGCGCCAATCTCGCGCGCGAGCCGCCACGACGCGGCCAGCACCGCCGCGCCATCCGGACGCGCGAGCGCGCCCTGCCCGATGATGACCATCGGGTGTTTCGCGGCCTTCAACGCGTCGTGGAACGGCGCGTCGATCTCCCCGATCCGGCCGATCGCATCCGGCCCGTCGCCGAGATGGCGCACGTCGTAGGTGAGATCCGCGTTTGGTCCGATCAGCCCGATCGGCATGTTGTTCGCGAGCCACGCCTTGCGGATGCGCGCGTTCAGCACGGGCGCCTCGCGGCGCGGGTTGGCGCCGATGATGATCGCGGCGTCCGCCTGCTCGATCCCGGCGATCGTTGTGTTGAACAGATAGTTCGCGCGGTCCGACGCATCGAGCGCCGCGCCATCCTGCCGGCAATCGAGATTGGCCGAGCCGAGTGCCGTCATCAGATCACGCAGCACGACAATGCTCTCGCAGTCAGCCAGGTCGCCGACAACCGCGCCGACGCGCGAACCCGCGACGCCCTTCAGCCGTGCCGCGATCGCCGCGAACGCCTCGGGCCACGTCGCCGCGACCAGCCTGCGGTCACGCCGCACCCATGGCCGGTCGAGCCGCCGCCGCTTCAGCCCGTCGAGGGCGAAGCGCGACTTGTCGGCCATCCACTCCTCGTTCACGTCCTCATTGAGACGCGGCACGATCCGCAGCACTTCGGGGCCGCGCGAGTCGACGCGGATATTCGTGCCAACCGCGTCCAGCGCGTCGATGCTGTCGACCCGCGTCAGTTCCCACGGCCGGGCAATGAACGCGTACGGCTTGCTGGTCAGCGCGCCAACCGGGCAAAGGTCGATGATGTTGCCGGACAGCTCCGAACCCAGCGCCTTCTCGACGTAGGTGGTCACTTCCATATTCTCGCCGCGCCCGGTGGCACCCAGATCGGGCACGCCCGCGACCTCGGTTACGAAGCGGATGCAGCGCGTGCAGTGGATGCAGCGGTTCATAACCGTCTTGACGAGCGGGCCGAGATACTTGTCCGGCACCGCGCGCTTGTTCTCGGCATAGCGCGAGTGGTCCATGCCGTAGCCCACGGCCTGATCCTGCAGGTCACACTCGCCGCCCTGGTCGCAGATCGGGCAGTCGAGCGGGTGGTTGATGAGCAAGAACTCCATCACCCCGCGCCGTGCGTTCCGCACCATCGGCGTGTCGGTTTTCACCACCATGCCGTCGGCGACCGGATAGGCGCAGGACGCAATCGGCTTCGGCGCCTTTTCCAGCTCGACGAGGCACATCCGGCAATTGCCCGCGATCGACAGGCGCTCGTGGTAGCAGAAGCGGGGTATCTCGCGCCCTGCCAGCTCGCACGCCTGCAGCACGGTCGAGCCGTTCGGAACCTCGACCTCGGTCCCGTCAACGGTGACTTTCGCCATCACGCTTTCCTTCGATAGGCGGCCAGCAGATCCTCGATTGCGATCCCGTCGATCCGCATGCCAGTGAGTTTGCAGCCGCTGATGACGAGGCCCGACAGGTCGCTATCCATGATCGAGCCGCCGGCGAGGCTTACGTCCTCGATCCGCGCGCCAGAGAGGTTGATGTCGGTGAACCGTGCGCCGCTGAGGCCCGCCTTGCGCGCCACGATCGGCTCGTTGACCTCGGTGATTTCCACGGCAACGATCGCCTATTCCGCGGCCAGCGGCAGCGGCGCCGCTTGGCCCGCACGATAGGCGGCGATCCGCTCCTCGATCACCGGGCGGAAATGCCGGATCAGGCCCTGGATCGGCCAAGCGGCGGCGTCACCGAGCGCGCAGATCGTGTGCCCCTCGACCTGCCGCGTCACCTGATCGAGCGTGTCGATCTCGCTCGGATCGGCGCGGCCCTCGACCATCCGGTACATGACCCGCATCATCCAGCCGGTGCCCTCGCGGCACGGCGTGCACTGGCCGCAGCTTTCGTGCTTGTAGAACTGCGACAGGCGCGCGATTGCGCGGATGATGTCGGTCGACTTGTCCATCACCATCACGGCGGCGGTGCCGAGGCCGCTTTTCACGTCGCGCAGGCTGTCGAAATCCATCAGCACCGTGTCGCAGATCGATTTCGGCAGCACCGGCACTGACGAGCCGCCGGGAATGACCGCGAGCAGATTGTCCCACCCGCCGCGCACGCCACCGGCATACGTTTCGATCAGCTCGCGGAGCGGGATGCCCAGCTCCTCCTCGACATTACACGGCTTGTTCACGTGGCCGGAGATGCAGAAGATCTTCGTGCCCGAATTCTTCGGCCGGCCGAGCGAGGAGAACCACGCGCCGCCGCGCCGGAGGATCGTTGGCGCAACTGCGATCGTCTCGACGTTGTTGACCGTCGTCGGGCAGCCATAAAGGCCGACGGCCGCCGGAAACGGCGGCTTCATGCGCGGCATGCCCTTCTTGCCTTCGAGGCTTTCGAGCAGCGCGGTTTCCTCGCCGCAAATATACGCGCCCGCGCCGCGATGCAGGTAAAGGTCGAAATCCCAACCGGAGCCGGCCGCGTTCTTGCCGATCAGCCCCGCCGCGTACGCCTGATCGATCGCCACCTGCATGTGGCGCGCTTCGTTGTAGTATTCGCCGCGAATATAGATGTAACAGGCGTGAGCGCCCATCGCGAAGGACGCGATCAGGCAGCCCTCGATCAGCTTATGCGGGTCGTACCGCATGATGTCGCGGTCTTTGCAGGTGCCGGGCTCGCTCTCGTCGGCATTGACGACGAGGTAGGCCGGGCGGCCGTCCGATTGTTTCGGCATGAACGACCATTTCATGCCGGTCGGGAACCCAGCACCGCCGCGCCCGCGCAGGCCGGACGCCTTCATCTCATCGATGATCGCGTCGCGCCCCCGCGCGATGTTCGCCGCCGTGCCGTCCCAGTCGCCGCGCGCGCGCGCGCCGTCGAGGCCCCAATCGTGGCGGCCGTAGAGGTTCGTGAAAATGCGGTCGCGATCGCTCAGCATCGTCTCACGATTCCTTCTTGGGCGCGGCATCCGCCGGTGCCGCGGCCGGCGTCGCGGCAGGTCGCACGGTCGGGTCGGCGAGCAGCGTCAGCGGTCCGCCCTCGGGCGCCGCGCCCTGCCGGCCGATCGTCGAACCCGGTGTCGGCCGCTCCCCGCGCGCGAGCGCTGCGAGCAGCTCCGTCGTGCGCGCCGCGTCCAGATCCTCGTAGTAGTCGTCATCGACCTGCAGGATCGGCGCGTTGACGCAGGCGCCGAGGCATTCGACCTCCGTCATCGTGAACAGCCCGTCGGCGCTCGTCTCACCAAACGCCGTGATGCCCGTCGCTTTCTTGCAGGCCGCAACGACTTCGTCCGACCCGCGCAGCCAGCACGGCGTCGTCGTGCAGACCTGCAGGTGAAAGCGTCCGATCGGGCGCGTGTTGAACATGAAGTAGAACGTCGCGACCTCATAGACGCGGATTGGCGCCATGCCAAGCCGGTGCGCGACCGCATCCATCGCGACGCGCGGCACCCAGCCGCTGCCGGTCGCGCGGCGCATCTGGTTCTGCGCGATATAGAGCACCGGCAGCACGGCGCTCGCCTGCCGTCCGGGCGGATATTTCTGCACGACTTCGGCAATCGCCGCCTCGCTCTCGGCATCGAACGCGAAGGATGCAGGCTCGGTCATGTCCGCTGGCGGCAGGGTCGTGACGTCGGTCATCGGTCGATCTCCCCGAACACGACGTCAAGCGAGCCGATGATCGCCACCGCGTCGGCCAGCATGTGCCGCCGCGCCATCACGTCCATCGCCTGAAGAAACGCGAACCCCGTCGAACGGATCTTGCAGCGATACGGCCGGTTCGTGCCGTCCGCAACCAGATAGACGCCGAACTCGCCCTTTGGGCTCTCGGTCGGAATGTAGGTCGCGCCGGCCGGCACGTGGAAGCCTTCGGTGAAGTATTTGAAGTGGTGGATGAGCGCTTCCATGGAGCGCTTCATCTCGCTCCGCCGCGGCGGCGTGAACTTGCGGTCCTGCACCTTCACCGGGCCGGGCTTCATCTTGGCGAGGCACTGCTTGATGATGCTCACGCTCTCGCGCATCTCCGCGATGCGGACAAGGTAGCGGTTGTAACAATCGCCGTTCCGGCCAACCGGCACCTGAAAATCGACCTCGGCGTATTTGTCGTACGGCTGCGACCGCCGCAGATCCCACGCCACGCCGGAGGCGCGCAGGCACGGGCCGGAGAAGCCCCAGGCGAGCGCCGCCTCGGCGTCCATCACGCCGATATCGACCGTGCGCTGCTTCCAGATGCGGTTGCTGGTGAGCAGCGTTTCGAGATCGTCGATGAAGCGCGGGAACGTCTCCGCCCACTCCCCGATCCGCGCCTCGAGCCCCGCTGGCAGATCCTTCGCGACGCCGCCCGGACGGAAATAATTGGAGTGAAGCCGCGCGCCCGATGCGGCCTCGTAGAACTCCATCAGCTTCTCACGCTCCTCGAACCCCCAGAGGCTCGGCGTGACCGCACCGACGTCAAGCGCGTAGGTCGTCACGTTCAGCAGATGGTTCAGGACGCGGGTGATCTCGGCGAACAGCACACGGATCCACTGCCCGCGCTCGGGCACGGTGATGCCGGCCAGATGCTCCACCGCCAGCGCGTACGCGTGCTCCATGCACATCGGCGAGACGTAATCGAGCCGGTCGAAATACGGCACCGCCTGGATGTACGACTTGTATTCGATCAGCTTCTCGGTGCCGCGATGCAGCAGACCGATATGCGGATCGGCTCGCTCGACCACCTCGCCGTCCATCTCGAGCACGAGGCGGAGAACGCCGTGCGCCGCCGGATGCTGCGGCCCGAAATTGATCGCGTGGCTATCGATCTCGATGCTGCGGCGATCGGTTGGCCGCTCATGCGCGACGGTATCGGTCATGCGACCTCAGCCTCCTGAAGGATCCGACGCGGCGCGCTCGCGGTCGGTATGTACTTTCTCGTCGCCCGGCAGCGTCGTCATCGCTTCCCACGGGGAGACGAAATCGAAATCCCGGAAATCCTGCGTCAACTTCACCGGCTCATAGACGACCGCTTTGCGCTCCTCGTCGTAGCGGAGCTCGACATAACCGGTGAGCGGAAAATCCTTCCGCAGCGGATGCCCCTCGAACCCGTAATCGGTGAGGATGCGGCGCAGATCGGGCTGGCCGGAAAAAACGATGCCGAACAGGTCGAACGCCTCACGCTCCCACCACGTCGCGACCGGCCAGACGCCGTGCACCGACGGCACCGGTGTCGCCTCGTCGGTGGTGACGACGACGCGGACGCGCTGATTGAGGGAGATGGACAGCAGGTTATAGACAACTTCGAAGCGGCGCTCACGCTCCGGCCAGTCGACGCCCGCGAGCTCCATCATCTGTTCGAACCGGCACGCCGGATCGTCGCGGAGCGCCGTCATCAGCGCCACGATCTGGTCCCGGTCGGCGTCGACCACCAGTTGCCCGAGTTCATGCCATACGCGGGTCACGCCCGGCAGCGTCGCGATGTGATCGGCGACGGATGAAACGGTTTCAGCCACGCAGGATAGTCCCGGTGCGGCGGATCTTCTTCTGGAGCTGCATGATACCGTAAACCAACGCCTCGGCGGTCGGCGGACAGCCGGGCACGTAAACATCAACCGGCACGACGCGATCGCAGCCGCGCACCACCGAGTAGCTGTAGTGGTAATACCCGCCGCCGTTGGCGCAAGACCCCATGCTGATGACCCAGCGCGGCTCCGGCATCTGGTCGTACACCTTGCGCAGCGCCGGCGCCATCTTGTTGCACAGCGTGC
>CAYSTX010000187.1:0-7897 GCA_964434035.1 uncultured Acetobacteraceae bacterium | reverse complement strand
CGGCCTGGGGCTGGGGCTGTCGATTTGCCGCTCGATCATTGAAGCGCATGGCGGGCGGTTATGGGCGGCGGCAAACCGGCCGCGTGGGGCGATCTTTAACTTCACGCTACCCGCTCACCCGGCGCACTCGTAGCCGCCGATAAGACCGTTTCGGCGCACGCCGCTAAACCAAGGTATGATAACGGTCACCACCTAAGACATAGCAGCCACACGCATGCCCAATAGGGCGGACCGAGCCGCAGGCGTAAGTTTGCGCTGATGGCGTTGCTGTGTCGCGCAGCATCGACCCGACATGAAGAATGATCGGAGACAGGCGATGTCTGCTGGAATCCGTTCTTTAACCGCGCATGGGGAACCCGCCTCCGAGGCGCCCGTAAGCCTCGCGTTCGGTCGGTTCGAGGTTTGGCCCCATCGCCGCGAGCTGCTTGCCGACGGCCAGCCGATTAAGCTCGGTGGGCGTGCCTTCGACGTGCTGATGGCCTTGATCGAGGATTGCGGCGCCGTTCTCAGCAAGGATGCGCTGATGGCGCGTGTCTGGGCGGATCGGATCGTCGAGGAAAACAATCTTCAGACCCATATCTCGGCGCTGCGGGCCGCGCTCGGGCCGGAGCGGGGCTTGATCCGCACGGTCTCCGGACGCGGCTACCAGTTCGCCGGTGACGTCCGAGTAATGTCGGCCCCGGCGAACGGGCACGCCAACGGCCCGCTACCCGTGCGGCCGGAGATGGCTCTGCCACCGACCAACCTGCGCGAGCCGGTATCGGAGCTGATCGGTCGGGACGACAATCTGCGGCAAGTCCTGGATCACGCCGCCGAGCATCGGCTGATTACGCTGACCGGCCCCGGCGGCATCGGCAAAACGCGGCTCGCTCTCGCGGCGGCGCGCGATCTGCGGGCGCGTTTCACCGACGGCGTGTGGGTGGCCGAGTTCTCCCCGCTCGCCGATCCCGGCCTCGTTCCTGCGACGATCGCCGCCGCGATCGGGCTCGAGCTCGGTGCCGGCGAAGTGTCAGCGGAGCGCTTGGCGCAAGCACTCTCCGGTCGGCGGCTTTTGCTCGTGCTGGACACGTGCGAGCACGTCATCTCGGCCGCCGCTTCGGTTGCCGAGACGATCCTGCGCGCCGGAGCATCGGTGCGCATCATCGCCACCAGCCGCGAGCCGCTGCGCGCGGAGGGGGAGCAGATCTACCCGGTGCCGCCGCTCGCCGTGCCCACCGCGGACGACGCCGACCCGGAGGAGTTTAGCGCGGTGCGTCTGTTCACCGCCCGGTCACGCGCGGGCGGGGCACAGCTCGCCAAGGATCAGCATGTCGCATGGCTGACGGCGGCGATTTGCCGGCAGCTGGACGGTATTCCGCTGGCAATCGAACTGGCCGCGGCGCGCACGGTCGCGCTCGGTATCGAGGAGCTTGCCGCGCGTCTCAGCGATCGGTTCCAGCTTCTAACCGGCGGACGGCGGACGGCCTTGCCGCGGCACCAGACTTTGCGGGCGACGCTGGACTGGAGCCACCGGCTGCTGACGGAGACCGAGCGTGTGGTTCTGCGCCGCCTGGCTGTCTTCGGGGGTGACTTCAGCCTCGAGGCCGCCAGCGCGGTCGTGGCCGACTCCGACCTTACGGCGCGCGACGTTATTGACGGGCTTTCCAGCCTGATCGCGAAGTCCCTTGTCGCGGCGAAGGTCGACGGCGCCACCGCGCGGTTCTGGATGCTTGATACGACGCGGGCCTACGCGCTCGAAAAACTCGCCGATGGTGACGAACGCGAGCAATTGGCTCGCCGCCATGCGGAATACGTCCGCGATCATTTCGCACAAGCGGCGAGCGCGTGGAAAGCGTCGCCCACCGCCGACCAGCTGGCCGACCACCGGGGCGTAATCGACAATCTGCGCGCGGCGCTCGATTGGGCGTTTTCGCCGGACGGTGATGCCGCCATCGGCGCGCAGCTGAATGCCGCCGCGACGCCCTTTTGGGCGCACCTGCCGCCATCAGAGCGGGTGTCGTGGTCCGGTGGCTGGCTTGGCGCAGGCCGAGCCGGGGCCGAGGATGATGATACGTCCGGTGACGCGGCTTGGGTTTCGTACACCCTCGGCCAATCCCGCCCGTTTGGTGCGATCGTCGGCGCTTCCCGCGCCGGGCGCCGAAGCGCGCAAGTCGCCGACACGGCTGACGGCTCGACGCCATTTCCTAACGGCGCTTGGGTTGGCGCGGCACTTCCCCGTCGGCGTGCCGCTTAGCGGTCCCGTCGTCCGCCTGCCAGCCTGACCCGATCACTCCGGCGTCAGGTATTGCCAACCATCCGGCCCAAGGGCGATCGGCTTCTCGTCTTCGCCACGTCGCATTGCCCACCCCCGGCCATGCCGTTCGACCGTGACCGGGCCGAGAGTCTTGTGCCGGTACCGCCCAGGCTCACGCGTCTTGGGCGGCTTTGCCGGGGCGGCTTCCTTGCGCTCGTGCAGCAGACGCTTGGCGCGGTTGAGCTCCTCGCGCCGCTCCTCGGTCAGGTTGTGCCCGGCCCGGTTGGCGAAGAACGTCACCATACGGATGGCGCCGCCGAGCCCGCCGGGTGAGACCTCCGGCCGCGCCATCGTGTCCGCGATCGTTTCAGCACTCTCGTTGAACAATCCTTCGGGCGGAAACGTCGAAACCGTGTCAACACGCCCTGACCAGAGCCGGTCCTTCGGGGCCTTTTTTGCATGCCTAGGCATGGCGCCTCCTTTCGCCACCAATTCATGCCGGGCAACGCCGGAGCGCGCCCGGTTTCTCTGTGACGCAATCGGGGCCACCCGGATCCATCCGTATGGCCGCGCCGCCGATCCCAGCTGCGCGAGTCCGGCGTCCGTAACGCCCCCGTTTGGATAACGCGCCGTCTTCCCATACGCTCCCCCGGTCGCAGTTCGGGAAACACGCACCATGGACGTTCGATCTGAGGTTGATGCTTCTCTCACGCTCGCCGCATTGAAATGGCGGTGCATCGGCCCGAGCCGTGGTGGCCGGGTCGTCGCGGTCGCGGGCGATCCGTCAGCGAAGGGGGTATTTTACTTCGGCGCCTGCGCCGGCGGCATCTGGAAGACGACCGATGGCGGGACCTACTGGCGCTGCGTGTCCGACCACGCGCTCGGGTCCGGCTCGATCGGCGCGCTCGCGGTCGCCCCATCTGAGCCGAACGTCATTTATGCCGGCACCGGCGAAACCTCGATCCGGCTCGACGTGTCCTACGGCGACGGAATCTATCGCTCGACCGATGCCGGACGCAGCTGGAGCCACGCGGGGCTGGCCGAGACGAAGCATATCGGCCACATCTGCGTCGACCCGCACGACCCGGATCGCGTCTATGTCGCCGCCCTTGGCGACGTGTTCGGGCCGAATGAGGAACGCGGCGTGTTCCGCTCGTGCGACGGCGGGCGGACCTGGGACCGCGTGCTCTATCGCAACGAGGACACGGGCGCCGTCGACCTTTCGATGGACCCGAACAACCCGCGGATCCTGTTCGCGGCCCTGTGGCAGACGCGCCGCAGCTTTTGGAACATCTCGAGCGGCGGGCCCGGCTGCGGTCTCTTCCGCTCCGTCGACGGCGGCGACACATGGGAGGAGCTGTCGTGCAATCCCGGCCTTCCCTCGGGACCGATCGGCAAGATCGGCGTGGCCGTGTCGCCGGCGCGCGCGGGCCGCGTCTGGGCGCTCGTCGAGGCGGTGGAGGACAAGACGGGGCTCTACCGGTCCGACGATTACGGCGCGAGTTGGACGCTGGTCTCCTCGCACCGCGATCTGATGCACCGGCCCTGGTACTACACGCACGTTTTCGCCGACCCGTGCCACGCCGAAACGGTTTATGTCGCCAATCTGCAGCTCTGGAAATCGACCGACAGTGGCGTGAGCTTTGCCGAGATCCAGACCCCGCACGGCGACAACCACGCGCTTTGGATCGATCCGGCGGACCCGATGCGGATGATCGAGGGGAACGACGGCGGCGCGTGCGTCTCGTTCAACGGGGGCGAAACCTGGTCGTCGATCTACAATCAACCGACCGCGCAATTTTATCGCATCGATGTCGACAACCAGTACCCGTATCGCGTCTACGGGACGCAGCAGGATAACACGTCGATCTCAGTGCCAAGTGCCGCCGTCTGGGGCGCGATCACGCTCGGTGACTGGACCTATCCCGGCACCGGCGAGAGCGGGTTCATTGCGGTGCATCCCGACGACCCGGCCATCGTCTATTGCGGCGCGATCGGGTCGAGCCCTGGCGGTGCCGGGGCGTTGCAGCGCTGGGACGCCCGCACAGGACAAATCCAACTGGTCAACGTCTGGCCGGAGGAATCGACCGGCATCGCGCCGAAGGACATGAAGTATCGTTTCGCCTGGACCTTCCCGATCGTCTTCTCGCCGCATGATTCCGGCGTGCTCTACGCGGCCGGGAACCATGTCTTCCGCACCCGCGACGAGGGCATGAGCTGGGAGGAGATTTCGCCCGATCTGAGCCTGAACGACGTCGCGCGCCAGGGTCACTCGGGCGGCGACATCACCCGAGAATCGGCCGGCGCGGAGGTGCATGCATCCTGCGCCTCTGTCGCGCCGTCGCCACATCGGCGCGAAGAAATCTGGGCCTCCACCGACGACGGCCTCGTGCACGTGACGCGCGATGACGGCAAAACCTGGCAGAACGTGACGCCGCCCGGAATGCCCGCGCTCGCCTATGTCGGGTGCGTCGAGATCTCCGCGCACGACGCCGACACGGTCTATCTCGCGGCGACACGGTACAAACTCGCGGACTACCGGCCCTACCTGTTCCGCAGCACGGATGGCGGGAAGCAGTGGATTTCGATCAACGGTGATTTCCCCGCCAACGAGATCACACGCGTCGTGCGCGCGGACCCGGTGCGCCCGGGCCTGCTGTTCGTCGGCACCGAAACCGGCGTCTTTTTCAGCGTCGATGACGGGCGGCACTGGTCGCGCTTGCCGGGCGGTCTACCGGTCGCGCCGGTCTATGATTTGAAGATCAAGGGCACTGACCTCGTCGCCGGCACGCATGGCCGGTCGTTCTGGATCCTCGACGACATCTCCCCGCTCCGCAGCCTCGCGGCACACGGGGACGCGCCGCGCCTTGATCCGCCGCGGACGACTGTGCGGACGAAGCTGCATTTCGGCGCGCTCCGCAGCGTGCGCCCGACCGGGACCGCGTTCGCCGTCGCACCCGGCGTGGGCGGCGGCATACGGGCGTATCAGAAGCCGGATGGAACGTCGGGCCGGGAGTACCTCGACGTCGGCGAGAATCCGCCGAACGGCGCGATCATCAATTATTGGCTGAAGGACGAGGCGACGGGTCCGATCGCGCTCACCGTCACCGACGCAAGCGGCGCCGAGATCGCGGCGTTCCGAAGCGACGATCCGTGTCTGCCGGCGGGCAAGCGGCCATCGGTGCGGCCCGGCCTCAATCGTTTCACATGGGACCTCAAATACGCGGGGCCGCCGACACTCGATCCCGATCTTGCGCCTGCGCGCAACAAGCCGCTAGCGAAAGACGGCGATCCGCCGTCCGGGCCGACCGTCGTGCCAGGCGATTATTCGGTCCGGCTGAGTGTGGGGGCGGAGACGTGGGCGGCGACGTTCGCCGTTGTCAAGGATCCGCGCCTCGCCACAACGCCGGAGGACTACGCGCGCCAATTCGCGCTGATGCGGTCGCTTACGGATTCGCTCGGCAAGCTCAATCAGTCGGTTAACCGGATCCGGCGTCTCCAGCGTCAGCTCGACCAGCTGATCGGCCGCATTTCGGGTGGCGCGAACGACCTCGCCGAACAAGCGCAGTCGGCGCTCGGGCAATTGTCGGCGATCGAGGGCGTGCTGGTCGATCCGTATCGACAGTCCGACCGGGACGTGCTGCGCAATCCGGCCGGGCTGAACGACACGCTGGTCGATCTGATCAACACGGTCTCGGTCTCCGACACGGCGCCGACGGTGCAGGCGAGCATGGTTTCGGACGAGATCATGAGCCGGGTCGACGCGGAGATCGCCAGGCTCGACCATCTCGTCGCGACTGAGCTTGCCGCGATCAACCGTCGGGCAGCGGAGCTGTCGGTCGGGGTGGTGGGCGGCTAACTTGGTTGCGGTGCTGCGTTGGCCACGGACGGGTGTCACCGAAGCCGAGCAACGCCGCTGCAAAATTACGTGCGGCGCCCCGTAAGGAGGCGCCGCACGATGCCGGCCGTACGGAACGAGTGGCCGACTACGACAACCGGCGAACTCGGCTCGTCGCACTGAGAACCATGAGTACGACAACCCCGACACCAAGCAAAGCCGGTGTCGACGGCTCAGGAACTGCGGTTCCTGTGGTTCCTGTTACCGAGAACGCAGCGTTGAACGTAGGTGCAGGATTCCCGCCCACGATGTCAGTCCCGATACGGAGCCAGTCGGGGTCCAAGGCCATGTCGCGGGTCCAGCTTTGCAGGTCGGTCGCGAACGGGGTGCCGGGTGGCACAATCGGCCTAGGGGCCGACAGCCAGAAGAAATCTCCGGAATCCAGTTGCACCTGCGGCACGAAGAAGTAGTGATCCGCCGGCAGGTCAAAAGGCTGCGTGAACTGCACGTTGAACTGCACTTCCTCGCCGCTCACAGCCCCGTTGCCACCTGTGGTCTGGTTGGGGATGGGATGAATGCCGCCGGGCTTCACCGAGTTAGCGGCCGTGAAGCTGCTGGAGAGGACGCCGGTCGTGAAAGTGAGGCCGCCGCCGCTTTCGCGCGAATCGAGCGCGACATCGGAGGGTGAATTGACCCGCGTCGGCACCTGCGACGTCGAGAAGGTCGGTGGTCCGCTGGTGCGGCCGACGTTGGAGTCATTGGGGAATACCCGATAGATCTCGACGACAACGCTCTTGACGTTGCTTGTAGTGCTTCCAGTCGGGAGCAGGCCGGTGAACGTCGCGCTGGTCAGCGAAGTCGAGGTGCCAAGCACGAAGTCATCGGCTGATTCAATTTCAAATTGACCTCCGGACGCAGGCCGGCTGGCGGAGGCTATCTTACCGTCCGGGCTTCCAGTGCTGAAGAAGAACGGTGATGCGAAGACGGGGGCGGTCGCGATAATGCCGACGCCCAGAACGGCGGCGAAAGCGAACTTTGCTGTCATGGCTTTCTCCCTGCGTTCGATTCCACGGATGTGGGGCGTAACCAGCGAAGAAATGAAGTCGACTTACGTTCGTGCGACGGCGAGGGTTGTTGCGGCCTTTGTCGCAAGCCCGTTAACGGCTTGGCAAAGCAGCGTGTACGCGCAAATCAGCCGCTTCGTCCTCGCGACTTCCGGCGTGACGCTGGGTTCGAGGTGAGCGGTCGTTGTTGGACCTCCGCTGGAGCATACCCACCGGAGGACGGGTGCAAATTCCGTGCCGTAAAATATCTCATTGATTAAAAAGTCTTTTTCTCCTCACCGCCCACGTCTGGTTACGCTTTGTAAAGTTTCCCGACGCGGGGCGGCTAATCCCGTCGTCGCGATCCGCTAACCGCGGACGTGGCAGGCGACGAAATGTCCGGGGGCGATCTCGCGCAATGCGGGCTCGCTCTCGGCACAGCGCGGCTCGGCGAGCGGGCAGCGGCTGCGGAAATGGCATCCGGAGGGCGGCCGCAGTGGGTTGGGCACGTCACCCTTCAGCACGATCCGCCGCCGCTTCAGCTTCGGATCCGGGATCGGAACGGCTGACAGCAGCGCCTCGGTGTAGGGATGCGTCGGCTTCTCATAAAGCGCGCGGGCCGATGCGAGCTCGACGATGCGGCCGAGATACATGACCGCGACCCGGTTGCTGATGTGCTCGACGACGGACAAATCGTGCGCGATGAACAGGTAGGTCAGGTGGAATTTTTCCTGCAGGTCCTCCAGCAGATTGATGACCTGCGCCTGGATCGAGACGTCGAGC
>CAYSTX010000186.1:0-7939 GCA_964434035.1 uncultured Acetobacteraceae bacterium | reverse complement strand
GCCTACAGCGACCGCTGCAAAATCAGCTTCTGAATATCCGACGTGCCCTCATAGATCTGGCAGATCCGCACGTCGCGATAGATCCGCTCGACCGGATAGTCACAAAGGTAACCATATCCACCAAGCGTCTGGATCGCCGCAGAACAGATCGCCTCGGCCGCCTCGCTCGCGAACAGCTTGGCCATGCACGCGGCCTCCAGCGCCGGCTCGCCCGCGTCCTTTAGCCGTGCTGCGTGCAGCACAAGCTGCCGACTCGCCTCCAGCCTGGTTTTCGCGTCCAACAGCCGGAAGCCGACCGCCTGATGCTCGATGATCGGCTTGTCGAATGCGACACGCTCGCGCGCGTATTCGATCGCGTATTCCAGCGCCGCGCACGCCATGCCGACCGAGAGGGCGGCGATGCCGATGCGGCCGCTTTCGAGCGTGGAGAGCGCGATGCGGTAGCCCTCGCCCTCGGCGCCGATCCGCTGATCAACCGGCACTTCCATGTCCTCGAACAATAGGACGTTCGTCTCCGACGCCTTCTGTCCGAGTTTTTCTTCCGTCCGCGCGACGACGTAGCCCGGCGTCGATTTATCGACCACGAAGGCCGAGATGCCGCTCTTGCCGGCATCAGGGTCGGTGACCGCGAACAGCACCGTGCTGCCGGGCACCGCCGCGTTGCTGATGAATTGCTTGGCGCCGTTGATGACGTAGGTGTCGCCATGCCGTACCGCGCGTGTCTTCAGGCGCGAGGCGTCCGATCCCGCCTGCGGTTCCGTCAGCGCGAAGCTGCCGACTGCGGGGCCGGTCGCGAGCGGGCGGAGCCAGCGGTCGCGCTGCGCGTCGGTGCCGAAGCGCTCCAGCAGGACGCAGGTGGGTGAGTTGTGGACGCTGAGCAGTGTGCCGACCGACCCGTCGCCGCGTGCGATTTCCTCAAGCAGCCCGGCATAAGTCACGGCATCGAGGCCCGATCCGCCCCAATCGGTCGAGGTGGTCGCGCCGAGAAAGCCGAGCGCGCCCAACTCCTCGATGATCTCAGGCTCGATCCGCCCGGCTTTCTCCCGAGCCGCCGCGCCGGGGATCAGCCGTTCGTCGGCGAAGCGTGCCGCCATTTCGATGACGAGCTGATCGCCGCGTGTCGGGGCGCTGTCGGGCATCGTTCCCTCCCGTTATTCGGCGGCAACGGCCAGCGGCGCCGGCGCATCGAGGCGGGCGAGCAGCGCCGCCCGAACCTCCTGCATCCGCCGCCAGTTGCCGAGCCGCACCGGCCCGTAGCCCCGGACGATATCGGGAAGGTCGGCGACCTGCCGCACGATGTCCAGCGTTGCCGGCGACAGCTGACGCAGCGCTCTGTCGAGGTCGGTCGCATACGTATCCGCCCAGCCGCGCTCGATGCGCCGTTCTTTCTGCCACGCGAACGGGTCGAACGGCGTGCCGCGCAGGTGTTTCATGTGCTGCAGTACGTGGAAGATCGGGCGCGCGATTCGCCCAGGGATCGCGATCTTCCGCCGCCGCCCGGTCGCCGGGTCGATGCGAGTGATGAGCGGCGGGGCAAGGTGATAGGTCGGGTGGTGCGACGGATCGTGCGCGGCTGCGAGATGGAGGCGTGCGACCTCCGCCTCGTCCTTGAGATACATCACCCGGAACCATCCCTCGGCCGCGGCGCGCGATACCGCACCCGGCTTGCCCATGGCGGCCGTTTCACGCGCAACGATCGCAGCGACGCGCGCACGGTAGCGATTGGCGGTGCGGCGGCCCTGGTACTCCCTCAGCAGCGCGGCGCGGTCGGCGACCAACGCGTCGAGCGTTGCCGGCGGCGCGTGTGCCGGCTCGTCGGCGAGCACGGCGGCGGCGAGCGTCGGGTCGTGCGCGAGCGCGCGGCCCCAGAGGAATGCGCGCCGGTTCACCTCGACCGACGCGCCGTTGAGCTCGATCGCCCGCAGCAGCGCGGCTTCCGACACGGGCACGAGCCCGTCCTGCCAGGCGAGGCCCAGCAGCATCGTGTTCATCGCCTGCGCGTTGCCGAACAAACGCTCCGCGATGCGCGCGGCGTGCAGGTAGGTCGAGCGATGCTTGTCGGTCGCGCGCTCGATCGTCCGCCGATGCAGTCCGGCATCGATCGCGAGCCGCGGCTCCGTGCGGAACGCGGCGCCGGCGACCAAATCGAGGTTGCCGACCACCGCCGCATCCGGCGCGCAGCGGCCCAGCACGTCCGGCCCCGACGCGACCGCGAGATCCGGCGCGAGCATCATCGCCGCACCCGCGAGGGGAATGCGCACGACGTCGAGCAGTGACGGGTCGGGCGCGATCTGTACGTGTGAAACGACGGCGCCGTTCTTCTGCGCGAGACCGGTGAAGTCGAGCGTGCTGACCGCGCGGCCGTCGAGATGCGCGGCCATGGCGGCGATCGCGCCGGTTGTGACTACGCCACCGCCGCCGATGCCGGCGAACAGGCCGCTCCACGCCGAGGTCAGCGGCGTCACCGGCGGTGCCGGCAGTCGGCCGAACCGCTCGGCTTCCTCCGCCTTCCAGCGCGGATCGGCTTCGGGCGCGCGGGGCGCGCCGTCGACGGTGACGAAACTTGGGCAGAAGCCTTTGAGGCAGGAGAGATCGACGTTGCACGCGGTCGGATTGATGCGGCGCTTGCGGCCGAGCGTCGTTTCGGACGGCTCGATCGCGATGCAGTGGGATTGCTCGCCGCAATCACCGCAGCCTTCGCAGACCGCCTCGTTGATGACGACGCTGATCGGCGACTCCGGCAGCTTGCCGCGCTTGCGGCGGCGGCGCTTTTCGTTCGCGCACATCTGATCGTAGATGATGACGGAAACGCCGTCGTTCTCGCGCATCGCGCGTTGGACGGTTTCGAGATCGTCGCGCCCGTGACGCAGCACGCCGGGCGGCAGCGCGCTCACCGGCGGCAGGCGCTCGGGGTCGTCGGCGACGAGGGCGATGTGTTTGACGCCTTCGGCCGCGATCTGATGCGCAATCTGCGTGGCGGTGAGACTACCCTCGACCGGCTGCCCGCCGGTCATCGCGACCGCGTCGTTATACAAAATCTTGTAGGTCACGCGCGCGCCGGCGGTGACCGCCTGCCGGATCGCGAGAATGCCACTGTGCTGATACGTGCCGTCGCCGAGGTTGACGAACATGTGCGGCACTTCGGTAAACGGCGCGAGCCCTATCCAGGTCACGCCCTCGCCGCCCATGTGCGTGAACGTCCGCGTACGCCCGTCCGCGTCATCAAGCGCCATGAAGTGGCAGCCGATGCCGGCCGTGGCGAAGCTGCCCTCCGGCACGCGCGTCGAGGTGCCGTGCGGGCAGCCGGCGCAGAAGGCAGGCGTGCGCGCGATCAATCCCTCCGGCCGCGCGGCGGACGGCTCCTCGACAGGCGCCGCTGACGGCACCGCAAGCCCGACCGTATCGAACGTGCGCGACAGCGCGCCCGCGGTGATTTCAGGTGTAAGCTCCAGCAGCGGCGTCAGCAGCGGGCTGCCGTCGAGCGCCGTCTTGCCCGCGATCGGAGGGCGGACATCGGCCGGCAAATTGTAGAGCGCTGCGCGGATCTGCTGCTCGACGAAGCTGCGCTTCTCCTCGACGACGATCAGCAGCCGTTTGCCGCGCGCGAAGTCGCGTATGCGCTCCGCCTCGATCGGCCAGGCGAGCGCGATCTTGTAGACGGCAATTTTCGGCGAGCGGCGGAGCCCGAGCATGTCGAGCGCACGCATCGTGTCCATGTGCGCCTTGCCGACGGTGACGATGCCGATCTCGGCGTCGTCGTTGCCATGCATCAGCCGGTCGAGCCTATTGGCGCGCGCGAAAGCCAGCGCGGCCGGCAGCCGCTCCTCATACAGCCGCTGCTCCAGCACCGCGCGGTCGCGCGGATGACGCAGCGACGGATCGAAACCGCGCGGATGATCAAGCGGCGGCAGCGTGGGCGGCGCGAAGTGGTGCTCGGACGGCACGATCACGGTCGCCGCCTGCTCGGCAATTTCGGCGGTCGTTTTCAGCGCCGCCCAAAGCCCCGATGCGCGCGACAACGCGATGCCGGCGAGGCCGAGCGAAACGATGTCAGCCACCGAACCCGGCACCAGCACCGGGATCATCGCGCCCTCAAAAATCTGCTCGGTCTGATGCGGGTAGGTTGAAGAATGCGCGCCGTGATCGTCGCCGGCGACAGCGAGCACACCGCCAAGCGCATTCGTGCCCATGACGTTCGCGGCCCGCAGCGCATCGCCGCTGCGATCAACGCCCGGACCCTTGCCGTACCACATGCCAAACACGCCCTCGACCCGCTTGCCGGGGAAAGCGTCGAGTTGCTGCGCGCCCCACAGCATCGTGGCGGCGAGGTCTTCGTTTAGGCCCGGTTGAAACCGAATGTCGTGGGCTGCGAGCAGTTTGCTGCGGCGCCACAACTCCTGATCCAGCCCGCCGAGTGGCGAGCCGCGATAACCGGAGACCAGGCCCGCCGTGTTCAGCCCGGCCGCGCGGTCGGTGATGGATTGTTCGAGGAGTACACGTACGAGCGCCTGAATGCCGCTTAACAGCACCGGCCGGTCATGTTCGGTGAGGCAGGATTCGAGCGTGGTGGTCGTGACGGCGGCGGCAAGACCGGTGTCCATTGGACCAATTCCCTCGTAGGCGACCTCGTTGGATCGCCTACGAGAAAATAGGCTTCGGCGTATTAAGTTGCCAGCAAAAAGGTCAAACGCACTGACCTTTCGTGGCGCACGCCTCAGGCGGCATGAAGTTGCGCTTCGGCGAACTCATAGTTTGCGATTTTGTCGAGCCAGTTCTGCACGTAGTCCGGCCGGCGGTTGCGGAAGTCGAGGTAATAGCTGTGCTCCCACACGTCGCAGCCGAGAAGCGCGCGCCCCTCGCCGGTCGCGAGCGGGTTTGAGCCATTCGGCGTCTTGGTGATCTTGAGCTTGCCGTCGCTGCCGGCGATCAGCCACGCCCAGCCGGACCCGAACTGACCGACGGCGGCCGCCTTGAACGCCTCCTTGAACTGCGCGACGCCGCCGAAGTCGGCCGTGATCTGCTTCTCGAGCTTGCCGGGAATCTTGCCGCCCTGCTGCGGGCTCATCGCCTGCCAGAACAGGATGTGGTTCCAATGCTGGCCGGCGTTGTTGAAGACGGGCGCCATGTCGGCGTGCCCATGGCTCATCTTGATGATCTCTTCGAGCGACTTGCCCTGCAGCGCCGGGTTCTTCTCGACGAAGCCGTTGAGCGCGGTGACATAGGCCTGATGATGCTTGCCGTGGTGCAGCTCAAGGGTCTCCTGGCACATGCCATTGCCGGCGAGCGCCGAGGTTGCGTACGGAAGCGGGGGAAGTTCGAAAGCCATGGAGCGGTCTCCGCTGGTTGTGTCGAGGCGGCGGATGCTTGCACCGATCGCGCGTCCGCGCCACCTCCCGCGGCCATGACCGAGAGCCTCGCCGAATACGTTCGTCGCCATGACCCGGACCGGTTCCTGACGGCGCTTTTCGCACCTGCGAAGCTGCGGGAGACGCTGTTCGCCCTCTACGCGTTCAATCACGAGATCGCGCGCGCGAGCGCGGTCGCGCGGGAGCCGACGCTGGCACTCATTCGCCTGCATTGGTGGCGGGAGGTGGCGGAAGGGGCGCGGCGGCGGCATGAGGTCGCGGGGCCGGTGGGTGCCGCGCTCGACGCCGGCTCGCTTCGCGCGTCCGACCTGATCGCGATGGTCGATGCGCGCGAGGCGGAGGCGGCCGGCACGATCGAGACGCGGGCGGAGTGGGAGGTGTGGTTGCTGGGCGCGGCCGGTGGCGTCGCGGTCGCCGCCGCAAGGCTGCTTGGAGCGCCCGATCCGGAGGCGGCGCGGCCGCTTGGCGCCGCTTATGGCGCGGCGGGCGTGCTGCTGGACGCCGTGTGGCGCGGACCGGACGGGCGCTGCCTGCTCCCGCTCGATGCGCTGGCGGCCGAGGGGCTAACAGTGGCGGCGCTGCTGGCCGATCCGCGCGCGGCCACGGTCGGTCGGGTGTTGACGGTCCTCGCGGAACCGCCCCGGCGCTGGCTCGCCGAGCGCGTTCGACTGCCGCGCGCCTCAGTCGCCGCTGCGCTGCCGGCCGTGCTCGCCCGGCGCGACCTAAGCCGCGTTGGTCACCTCACCGGGCCGCAGGGGACGCGGGGGATCGGCGATCGGCTTGCGGTGGTTGGCGCGGGGCTGCGAGGATCAATCCGGCCATGAGGTATAATCGTTTCGCCGGGCGGAGCGTGGAACGTATTGCCGCGCTCAGCGATGGCGTGTTCGCGGTCGCGATGACGCTGCTCGTGCTCGACCTGCGCGCGCCTGCTGTCGAGGCGATCCATGGCGAAGCCGATCTCGGTCACGCGTTGCTTGGCCTTGCGCCTCGGCTGCTTGTCTACATGACGAGCTTTCTCACCCTCGGCATCTTCTGGATCGGGCAGCAAACGGAGCTGAGCCTGGTGCGCAGCGCCGATCGTGACCTCATGTGGCTGCATCTCGCGTTCCTGTTCGCCGTCACGCTGATGCCATTTTCGACCGCGCTGGTCGCCGAGTTCATGGCGCTGCGGTTGGCGTTGCTGGTTTATTGGGCGAACATCGCGATGCTGGGCGGCGCGATCTATCTCATATTGCGCACTAGCGTCACGCACGACCTGCTCCGCGAGGGCACGGCCGTCGAAATGATCCGCACGATTGAGCGGCGGATCATCATTGCGCAGGCGCTTTATGCGGCCGGCGCCGCCTGCGCAGTGATCGACCCGCGGCTGTCATTTGTCGTCATCGGGCTGGTGTAGCTCAATTTCGCTTTCCCCGCATTCGGGGTTTTCGGGCGGATTTGACCCGAGCCGTGAAGACCCCCGAACCAGCACATCGTTCATGCTAAGCACCGGAGGTTGCTCGTGACACCTGATCGCATCGAGAAAAAAGTTCATCTGCACGCGTCGCTGGAGCGAGTCTGGCAGGCGATTGCGGATACGAAGCAGTTCGGCGCCTGGTTCGGCGTCGCCTTCGACGGCCCGTTCATTGCCGGCGAGCGTATCGTCGGGCGGATCATGCCGACCCAGGTCGATCCGGAGATCGCCAAGCTGCAGAAGCCGCATGAGGGCAAGCCGTTCGAGCTCGTCGTGGATCGCATCTAGCCCATGCGGAGGATCGCGTTCCGCTGGCATCCCTTTGCGGTCGAGCAGGGCGTCGATTACTCGAAACAGCCCATGACGCTCGTCGTGTTTGATCTCGAGGAGGTCGCGGACGGCGTGCTGCTGACCATCTGCGAGTCCGGCTTCGACGGGATCCCGCTGGAACGCCGAGCAACAGCTTTCGCGGCGGACGAGGGTGGCTGGACCAAGCAGACCCAGCTGATCGCGAAATATCTGGAACCGCAGCTATTGATCTGACCATCCGACATCATCATCGGTCATCGATGATGTCCTGAACCAAGCGGTCCGGACGAATCGTGTTCGAGATGGTCGTGTTCTTCTTGGTCGTGAGTGAGTGGCTCGTCATCGACGTAACGCGCTACGTTCCGGTCGTCGGGGTGGAACCCACTGAACCTCCGGGATGTATCGGATCGCGGAACGGTTGGTACCGGTGAAAATTGTAATTCGCCACTGCCATCTCCATAGGGTTCAAGGGACGGCGTCCAAGCGCGCCCGAAATTGGTCAAATGTCACTTACGCGGGCAAGTGAGACTGTCAGAGGATTTCACGAAAGTGGCTCACTATTGAGTCTCGAGTGCTCTTTCTCTCTGCCGCGATCAATCATTAGGACAAAGAATCGGTAGACGTCAGACCAAATTCAACCTATCGTTGCGCCGCCTGACAATCAGTCCCGACGTGAGAAATGAGTGACGTTTCTAAACTCGATGGAGCCGGTCCTAACTTTCTTCGTGACGCCGTTTGGCTGTCGCCTAGTCGCGCTTTTACCTACTGCCGAATCCTTTTCATTTTCACCCTATTGACCTCTGTTGGATTG
>CAYSTX010000185.1:0-7954 GCA_964434035.1 uncultured Acetobacteraceae bacterium | reverse complement strand
TCGTGGCGGATCATCGTGTCGCTCAACAATCCGCCGCTACTAGAGTCAGGCATGCATTCTTTCCTCGATCGCGGGCGCTGGTTCGTCGCTTTCGAAGAGCGCGTCGATCTCGTCGAGCCGGTGCTTGCAGATCTCGCTCAGGCCGCGCGAGGCGGTGATCTTATGGATGGCGTCCAGCGCTGCGGCACGCTCCTTTCGGTCGTGCGCCAACATTTTCGGGATGGTTCGGACGGCTCGGCGCTCGTCGAGCTTGATGAGAAGGAACTGCGTTCTGAAAATTTCCTTCAACTGCGAGCGGGTAGGGCGCCTGTCCTCAGGCTCCGCGAGACGGATTGCCTCCAACGCCATGAACCCACGTTCATCGACAACGCCCTCAGGGATGCGGATGTAGATGAGGGCGCGGAGTGCCGCGGCCAGCATGGTTCCGTACTCGAATTGCTTCTCAAGCTCGGCCTCGTAACGGCTCTCGGTTGCCTCGCGAGCCAAGTCGCGCGCGATTCGTCGCGGCGGGAGCGACGCTTCCGGATGGAGTCCGACCATCGCTTGCAACAGAGGAGAGCCGTAGGTGTTGAGGAAAAACGTCTCCATCATCGCGTCGCGGATTTCGCCGCACGTTTCGAGCCAAGCCGTGATGTTGCTTGAGACTGCCTTCTCGATCCCGAGCAGTGGGTTATCCGGCGCGGCGGGCGTGCGGTCCTTGCGCGCGTGCTCCGCCATATCCTTGACGATCTGCGCGGCCGGGTTCGTATCGGCGAAGAACGAGAATCGCACGCGGTTCGGATGCATGGTTCGCATCGCGCTGGCCGTCTGGTCCGACGTCATTGCGCGAACCATTGGCGCCCCCAGCAGACGATAGAGACCAAGGTTCATCTCCGACACCCGCGCGGCCGTTGCGAAGCGGAGGTCGTCATCCTGCGTGTTGGTGCCGAGCGCCCTGATGTGGTCGAGCGTCCGCCGGACAAGCGTGAACACGTAGTTGCCCTTCACCAGCTCCGGGTTCTCGGTATCGGGGCCGACATCGGTAATCACCGCCTCGTAGAGGCCCGGCGGCATCATATCGATCATTTCCATGCACTGGGCGAATTCCCCGTGCTCTTTCGTCGCGACCTTGCCGGAAACGAAGATGCCGAGATGTCCGATCGAATGGTGCATCGTGTAGACGATGGTTTGACCGTTCGCGACGATCTCGTCGTCATGCTCATAGAGGTCGGTGAGCCAGCCGAGCGCCTGCTGCGGCGGCGTAATGTTGTCGCCCCATGAGCAGAATATGATGATCGGCGACTTGATATTCCGCAGGTCGACCTGAATGCCGGTAGAGGTGCGGAGCTCGCCGGTCGCCAGCTTGTTGCCGACGAACAGATTGTCCGCGATCCATTGCATCTCTCCGGCGTTCATCAGAACCGGACTGCCCCACCACGTCTCGAAGTCGAGGTAGCGTTCGACCTCGCGATCGACGTTGGAATAGACGTTGTAGCTCTTCTTCCAATACGTGTTCGCGAGATCTTGCGACTCAAAATTGGCGATCAGATTGGCCCCATCGAAGATGCCGCCGCCCAGATCGCCGGACAGTGCGGTGAGCCATGTCCCGCCGAGAACGCCGCCAAGATAGCGCATGGGATTCTTGCCGCGAACGCCGGCCCAGTACGACAGCGGCGACCCCACGAGCATGATCGGGCCGCAAAGCTCCGGTCTGATCGCGGCCATCATCATGATCTGCCAGCCCGCCTGGCAATTGGCGATGATGACCGGCTTGCCGTCGGCATGCTTATGGAGCGCCGCGACCTCCTCGACGAACGCCGCCTCCGCGATGCAGACGTCTTCGATCGTCTGCCCAGGCATCGGCCCCGGCAGGAAACCGACATAGTAACATGTATGACCAGCAGCGAGGGCAACGCCGATTTCGCTGTCGTGCTTCATGCCGCCAATGCCGGGCCCGTGCCCGGCGCGCGGGTCGACCACGATGAACGGCGCCTTGGACGGATCGATCTTGATGTCTTCCGGCGGGATGATCCGGACGAGGAGGTAATTGACGGGGCGGGGGAGGGTGCGCCCGTCCCGGACCAGCTCCGCCTTGAAGCTCAGCACATTTGGGGTGGGGCTCGCATTGTGCTCCAGGTAGATGTTGCCGCGCTGTCGCAGCACGTCGAGACACAGGACAGAACGTTGATATGCGTCCAACCAGTAGTCGTAGATTGGTCCGAAGCCGCTCGATGCCATGACGTGTTGCTCCGCTGCTGAATGATCGTTCCGGCAATGACGGTTGGGGCTAGCTGCTCGCTATCAGTCCGATTGACGCGTATCCCTCAACGGCGGATTGCCCATTTTGAACCTCGCCCGGATTTGCCGAGCGGGCGTTGCTTTAGATCAAGTCGCACGGACTCTTCGCCGATTGGGTCGGCGACATTGTCTGAATCACATTATGTCCCTCCCGTTCATCGGGCAATAAGCCTGATAACCGGGCGTTTCGGTCGGCTCGCGCGGCAGGGGCAGGATGATGGTAGGATCACGTCCGTTCATCTAACCGAGCATGGTGGCGGGAGCGTTCGAGGCGATGAGTGCGACTGAAAGGACACGACACGGCGTGACCATACGATTTGCATCATCGACGACGCTCCGGGTCATTTCTCGGCTGGCGATCCTCATCGCACTGGCGGGATGCGCCTCGCTGAGCGTCACCGACACCGTTCCGCTCAAAGCCTCGCAACTGACACCGCCGGGCAGCGACACGATTTCGGTTGACGGATACCGGCTCTCTGAACTCGCCAATCCGCACGACACGCCCGATATGCTTGTTTTGGTGGCGTTCTCGGGGGGCGGGAAGCGGTCGGCCGCGTTTGCCTATGGCGCGCTGAAAGGCATGCGCGACGTCAAGGTCGAGACACGGAACGGTCCGCGCCCGCTTCTTGACGAGATCGACGGTATTTCCGGCGTGTCCGGCGGAAGTTTCACCGCCGCTTACTACGGTCTCTATCGGGACAAGGCGTTTGGGCGATACGAGACCGACTTTCTCTATCGCGACACGAACGCGAACATTTACGGCATCTATCTGCTGCCGTGGAACTGGACATGGATTGTCGCGCCGGACGTCGGGACGAACGATTTCATGGAGCGCGTGTACGACCGCACGATGTTCCACGGTGCGACGTACAAAGACCTGCAGGCCAAGGGGCTGCCGGCCATCGCGATCGGCGCCACCGATTTGTCGTACGGCAACGCGTTCCTGTTCACGCAGGAGGTTTTCGACGTTCTATGCTCGGATCTGAGCGCCTTTCCGCTGGCGCGTGCCGTCGCGGCGTCGAACGGATTCCCCGGTCTGTTTTCGGCGGTCACCCTGACGAATCACGCGGGTGAGTGTGCGGGGCGCCGGCCCGCGTGGCGGCAGCGGATAGCGGACACGGAGCTCGAAGACCCGTTTTCGCGGCTCGGCTCGCAAGCGATTGCCCTCGATCGATATCTCAATCCGCAAAAGACGAAATACGTGCACCTCGCGGATGGCGGTATTTCCGACAACCTGGGCCTGCGCGTTGCCGGGAGTATGATGCAGAACCTGTCGCTGTCACCCAATGACCTGACGCGGACCGGTCTTGACCGGTTTCGCCGGATACTGGTCATCAGCGTCGACGGGCAAGGCGCGCAGGATACGAGCGTTGCGCGGCGGAAGGCGACGGGTGGCGTGTTTTCGGTATTCGGATTGGTGAGTGGCGGACAGATCGACCGCTACAATTTCGAAAGCCTCATCACGGTGCGCCAGCAGATGCGCGAGCTGGGCACGGCCCTGAAGGCGGCGCGTTGTGCGCGCGGGCAGGTCATCGACGGCGCGCCGTGCGACGACGTTCGGACCGACCTCATCCAAGTCGCGCTCAGGAGCCTGCCGCCGGGACCGGACAAAGACCGGTTGCAGGCGATCCCGACCGGACTGACGATCGACCGCGCCGACGTCGATGCGCTGGTGCAAGCGGGGCAGACCGCGATCACGACATCGGAGCCGCTACGTGCGTTTCTCCAATCCTATCCGGTTGCCGAACCCGTGCGCGCACGGACGGAGCGCGTCGGCCGCTCCGCATTCGGAACGCCGGCACGCGGCGGCTGAGTTACGGTTTACTGGCCCACCACATCGATGCGGGCCCAGCTCAGGTCGGGGTCATATTGCCGCATCGTCGCCGCGATTGCGGCCGTGTCGGGCCCGAGGTCGCGCTGAAACACAATGCCGTCCTGGTTGACGATGAACGTCATGATGCCCGACGCGCCGTAACGGGCCGGCCACGCCACCATCGCGAAACCGTCAACCATGCGTCCGTGTTCGATGTAGGATTTCGCGCCGCCCGGCGCCTGCGGACCCTGTTCCGTCAGGATGCGGTAGTTATAGCCGTGGATCGGTGTGCGCGCGACGGACACCAGATCGTCGGGATAGCCTTCCGCCGTTGTGGTGGCGACGAAATCGGCGAGGGGACTCGGCTCCTCGTTGTCCTCGGCGTGCCAATAGAGACCGTCATGCTGACCGGGCCTGCTGAGGATCCGCCGCGCGTATTCGGCGTGTCCGGCCTTTCCTGTGATCTCATGGTACGCTTGCTGCGCTGTCACATAGGCGAGCATGGCGCTGATCGCCGCGATTTCGTTACGTCCGATACGGCGGTTTACCAGCTCCTGCGCGCCGGCCGTTGAATCGAAACGCCAGCGATTATCCGTCTTCACCAGCGGGATCGGTAGCGGCCATGCATTCGGTCCGACATTCAGGGTCATGTGGTCCGTACCGTCCGCCACCAACGCGTGTTTCTCGGTGAACGACGCGACGAAGCGCGCCGCGCCTTCGGAGTCGGCGACCGGGTCGCCGGAGCTGATCAGGTCATCGCTGCCCGGTCCAAGTATCGAACGTAGCTGCCGTTTGTCGTCCGCCTTGAGCGCGTTGATCAGTGCGGTCACGGCATCGTCGGGTGTCGCGTAATTCGCCTGTGTCGGCTGTGCCGTCGTCTGGGCGAGCAGTGGCGCCGTTGCCGCACCGGTGGCCAGAGCGAGGGCGAGGAGGGCGGCGCGCAGCGCTGTCGGCAAATTCTTCATAATTCTCTCCTGACCTCAGCGTCCGCGCCGACCGCCGCCACCACCGTGCGCGCGTGCGCCACCCCCACCGCCACCGGCCCGCGCGCCACCACCGCCACCGCCGAAGCGGCCGCCGCCGCCCGCACGCACACCGCCTCCGCCCGCGTGCTGGAAATTGCGGCTCTGCGCGCCGCGCTGGCCGAATTGGCCGGCGCGCGCGCCATCGGAAACGCCGCCAAAGGCGCCCGCGGGTCGCACCGCGGCGGTTTGCCCGCGATTCATGCCGCCGGCCGGACGTTGCTGCGCGCCGCCACCCAACGCGGGTCGCTGCGCCGCGCCGCCGCCAGGCTGTCCGCCGGGGCGCGTCAGGTTTCCGCCCCCGCCGCCGGGCCGCTGTATCGGGGCGCCGCCGCCTGGTTGACCGCCCGGTCGGCTGATATTCCCGCCGCCCGGTCCGATGCCACCACCACCCGGCCGCTGCATATTGCCACCGCCGCCCGGTCCACCGCCGACGCCACCGCCACCCGGCCGTTGCACGTTGCCGCCGCCCGGCCGTACGAGGTTCCCTGGAACCTGCACGTTCGGCCGCCCGATCGCGTTTGCCGGCAGCTGTGCGACCCGCCCAGGCTGTCCGACCGGGCCGCCGGGCGGGCGGGCAGGCCGTCCGCCGATGCCACCTGCCGCCGGCGCCCGCCAGCTGTTATTCGCCGACAGCTGCGCTCGGTTCACGTTGATGTTGTTATATCGAGCATTGTTGACATACAGGCTGCCGCCATATTCGCCATTCCAACGCGGGCTCGACCATCCCCACAGCGACCCGACCACGGCCGCGCCGGCCGCGAACGCGAGACCGGTCGCCAGGGCGCCTGCGTAAGGGTTGTAGCTGGGCGGCGGGGGATAATAGACCGGCGGATAGGACGGGTACGGCCAGCCGCCATACACGACCGATGGATTATAGACCGGCACATAAACGGTTTGTGGGTCCGCCGGTCGAATGACGTAAGCGCCGTTGTCCACGGTCACGGTCTGTTGCGGTGTCGATTTGAGCTGACCCGCCGCCTGCGCCTGGGCGCGCAGCCGCTGCACCGAGTTCCACACATCCGTCTCTTGGGTGGAGAAGGCGTACCCGAGCTGCTGGGTCCAATCGAGATTGCTGTCCAGCAGGCTCAGCACCTGGGGAAACGGCACCAGCGACTTGACGCTCGGGTCCCAGTTGAACGGCTCGAGCGCCTTGACCAGCGCGTCGCCGGTTAGTGACTTGTTGTCGCCCTGCGAGAGCCATCGCGATGCTTCGACGATCTGTAACGGATAGGTCGATGCCATGAGGACCTGCGCGAGCAGATCGTCCGGATAGAGTGCGATCTGTGCCAGCAATGCGTCGAGCTGTTCGACGTTGTAGCGATCGGCCGTCCCGCCTTGCGTTTGCGGCGGGGGCGATTTGGGTGAGGTCTGTGCCAGCACGGGCGGCGAAACAAACATCGCCGCGGCCGTAACGAACGCCACGCCCCGCAACAGTTTTCGATTCATCGTCAGGTCGGCCTTTGCGATCGTCCCGTTTGTGCGGACGAGGTGGGCTCTTCGTTCATCGTCGCCGCGATTGCGTTAACGATACGCTCAAAGAAGGGCTAAAGTGTGACGGGCAATCATCCGCTCTTCGTCAGTCGGGATCACCCAAGCGGATAGTTTCGATCCATCGCGGCTGATTTGTCCCGATCCGCCTTGGTTGCGGACCTCGTCGAGCTCGAGCCCGAGCCACCGGCAGCCCGCCGATACCTCCGCCCGGGTCGCCGCGTCGTTCTCGCCGATGCCGCCGGTGAACACCAGGCCGTCCAGCCCGCCGAGTGCTGCGGTGAGTGAGCCGATCTCGCGGACGATTCGGTAGACAAACAGGTCGGTCGCCTCCCGCGCGGCCGGGTCCGCCGAGGCGCGGAGGGTGCGCATGTCCGCCGAAACGCCCGAAACGCCCAGCAGGCCGGACTGGCGGTAAATCAGGTTCTCGAGCGCGCCCCGGTCCATCCCGTGCCGATCCATGAGGTACAGCAGCACACCCGGATCAATCGAACCGCAGCGTGTGCCCATCATCAGGCCGTCCACCGCCGTGAACCCCATCGTGCTCGTGACACTGCGGCCATCATTGACGGCGCAGAGGCTCGCGCCGTTGCCGAGATGCGCGATCACGACGCGCCCCCGCGCCAAATCGGGAGCGAAATCCTTGAGGCGCGAGACGATGTATTCGTAGGACAGCCCGTGGAACCCGTAGCGCCGGACGCCGGTCTCGGTGATCCAGCGCGGCAGCGCGAACAGCTGCGCCAACTCCGGCTGGTTGCGATGGAACGCGGTGTCGAAGCAGGCGATTTGCGGGATTTGCGGCGCGGCGGCCGCGATAGCGCGGATCGGCGCGAGGTTGTTCGGCTGATGGAGCGGGGCCAGCGGCACGAGCTCGTCGAGGTAGTCTAGGACCTGCTCCGTGATCCGAACCGGCTCTGAATAACGCATACCGCCATGAACGACGCGGTGCCCGATGCCGACGGCGGGCTTGCCGTCAAGAAGCGCCCGGCTCGCGTGTATGATTTCGAGCGTCGCCGACTGAAAATTGAGTTTGTCGGCCGGCCCCTTTTGCTCTTTGAGCAGCTCATTCCCAGTGCCGACGATACGCAAATGCGGCGCGATGCCGAGCTGCTCGATCTGTCCCCGGAACAGCATTGTCTGCGACGCGTCCGCGTCATAGACGGCGAACTTGATGCTGGAAGACCCGGAATTAAGGACCGCGATGAAGCCTTGCATTGATCTTGCTCCGTCTGGGGTCAAACGCGATCAGAGGGCCATTTCTGGGATGTTGCCGCTCACGTCGAGCTCGGCGCCGGTGGCCGCGAGCACGTCCGCGACGGATACGCCGGGCGCCGTTTCGAGGAGCTGCGCG
>CAYSTX010000184.1:0-7980 GCA_964434035.1 uncultured Acetobacteraceae bacterium | reverse complement strand
CGACGAGAAAGACGAGGAGCCGCGCGTCCTGCCGGCGCGTCTGCCGAACCTGCTGGTCAACGGCGCCTCCGGCATCGCCGTCGGCATGGCGACCAACATCCCGACGCATAATCCGAACGAGATCATCGATGCGGCGCTCGCGCTGATCGCGCGGCCGGAGACGACGCTCGACGACCTGATGCGGATCGTCCCGGGCCCCGACTTTCCGACTGGCGGCCTCATTCTTGGCCGCTCCGGCATCCGCTCCGCGTTCGAGACGGGACGCGGCTCGATCGTGCTGCGCGCCCGCGCCGAGATCGAGGAAAGCGAGCGTGGCGGCACGCGGCGCGCGATCGTCGTCACCGAGATCCCGTATCAGGTGAACAAGACGACGCTGCTCGAGCGGATCGCCGAACTCGTGCGGTCGAAGTCGATCGAGGGCATATCCGACATCCGCGACGAGAGCGACCGGTCCGGCATGCGGATCGTGATCGAACTGCGGCGCGAGGCGACGCCGGAGGTGGTGCTCAATCACCTCTATCGCTTTACGCAGCTGCAGATCAGCTACGGCGTGAACATGCTGGCGCTCGACGCCGGGCGGCCGCGCACGCTTGGGCTGCGCGAGGCGCTGCAGGTGTTCATCCGGTTCCGCGAGGACGTGATCCTCCGGCGGTCGCGGTATGACCTGATGCGCGCGCGCGAACGGGCGCATCTGCTGGTCGGGCTCGCGATCGCCGTCGCCAACATCGACGAGGTGATCCGCCTCATCCGCGCGAGCCCGGACGCCGCGGCGGCGCGCGCGGCGCTGATGGCCCAGGACTGGCCGGCCGCCGACGTCGCGCCGCTGCTGGCGCTGATCGAGGATCAGGGCAACGCGGTGTCGGCCGACAACACGGTGCGCCTGACGGAAGCCCAGGCGCGCGGCATCCTGGAGCTGCGGCTGCAACGCCTGACCGGGCTCGAGCAGGAGAAGATCCAGGCCGAGCTGTCCGAGGTCGCGGCCCGGATCACCGACCTGCTGGAGATCCTCGCGAGCCATATCCGGCGCATGGAAATCATGAGCGAGGAGCTGCTCGCCGCGCGCGCCGAGATCGCGAGCCCGCGCATGACCGCGATCGTTGATGCGAGCGCCGATCAGGACGATGAGAGCCTGATCGAGCCGGGGCAGATGGTTGTCACCATCACCCGCGACGGCTTCATCAAGCGCACGCCGCTCGACGTCTTCCGCGCGCAGAACCGCGGCGGCCGCGGCCGCACCGGCGCCGGCACGCGTGGCGATGACGTCGTGACGCGCAGCTTCAATGCGCACACGCATCAATGGGTGCTGTTCTTCAGCTCCGGCGGCAAGGCGTTTCGCGAGAAGGTCTGGCGCCTTCCGGAGGCGGGGCCGACCGCGAAGGGCCGCGCGCTGGTCAACCTGCTGCCCGAACTCGGCGGCGACGCGATCACTACCGTCCTGCCGCTGCCGCAGGATGAAAGCATGTGGGATCAGCTGCACCTCGTCTTCGCGACCGCGTCGGGCAACGTGCGGCGCAACCGGCTGTCTGATTTCGGGCGCGTGCGTGCGGCTGGGCTGATCGCGATGAAGCTCGAAGAGGGCGACCGGCTGATCGGCGTCGCGACGTGCCGCGAGGGCGACGACGTGTTCCTCGCGACGCGCAGCGGTCGTTGCATCCGGTTCCAAATTACCGACGACACGCTCCGCGTCTTTGCCGGGCGCGACAGTTCCGGCGTGCGCGGCATCCGCCTGCTGCCGCCGCGCGGTGATCTGCCGCCGGACGAGGTGATGAGCCTCTCCGTGCTGCGTCACGTCGATGCCGACGTCGCCGAGCGCGCCGCCTATCTGCGCCTATCGGCCGCCCGCCGGCGCGCGCCCGGTGAGGACGCGCCCGAGCCGGTCACGCTGGATGCGGACGCGGACGGCGAGGAATCGGTCGAGCCGCTGGCGTCGCTCTCCGCGGAGCGGGCGCAGGCGCTCGAGGACGCCGAGGAGTTCCTGCTGACCGTTACGGACGGCGGCTTCGGCAAGCGGTCGTCGGCCTACGAATACCGCGTCAGCGGCCGCGGCGGGCAGGGCATCGCGAACATCACGCTCGGGCCGCGCACCGGCCGCGCCGTGGTCGCGAGCTTCCCGGTTCGTCCCGGTGACGACGTGATGCTGGTGACCAATGCCGGCCGGCTGATTCGCGTGCCGGCGGATCAGGTGCGGGTGACGGGCCGGCAGGGCATGGGCGTGACGCTGTTGCGGCTCGACAGCGGCGAGGCGGTGACCAGCGTCTGCACGGTGATCGACGAAGCGCCGGCCGATGGCGACGCGCCAAACGACAACGAGGCGCCGGGCGAGGGGGTCGGCGACTCAGCGCCGGACACCGAGACCAACGGTGCGGAACCGGGCGATGAGTGAAGCACCGCCCGTCGGACTGCCCCGGCCGCAGCGCGGCACCGGCATCTATCCCGGCACATTCGACCCGGTCACCAACGGCCATATCGACATCATCACCCGGGCCGCGCGCCTGCTCGACCGGCTGGTGATCGGGGTCGCCGCCAATGCCGGCAAGGGTCCACTGTTTCCGATCGAGGAGCGGGTCGCCCTGGTCGAGGCGGAGCTGGAGCCGATCGCCGCCCGCGCCGGCGCCGTGATCGAGGTGCGGCCCTTCGCCTCGCTGTTGATCGACTTCGCGCGCGATGTTGGCGCCGGTGTGATCGTGCGCGGGCTTCGCGCGGTCAGCGACTTCGACTACGAGTTCCAGATGGCCGGGATGAACTACCGCCTCGACAGCGGGATCGAGACCGTGTTCCTGATGGCGAGCGAGCGCCACCAGTTCATCTCCTCGCGCTTCGTTAAGGAGATCGCGTTCCTCGGCGGCGACATCTCGACCTTCGTCCCGCCGCTGACGCTGGCCCGCACGCTCGAGCGCGTCCGCGCCAGCACGTAAGCCGACACGACCCACTCAAGACCCGGAGACCGCGCCTTATGCGCCGACGCGCCGTGCTGTTCACCCTTTGTGCAAGCCTGCTGACCGGAGCCACCCTCCTCATGTCCGACACCGCTACCGCACAGCCGAAGACCGATCCCGAGAACACGCTCTACATGGATCTGAAGAACGGTCGTGTCGTGATCGAACTGTTCCCCGATCTCGCGCCGAAGGCGGTCGCGCATGTTAAGGAGCTGGCGCGGAAGGGGTTTTATGATGGTACGCCGTTTCACCGGGTGATTGACGGCTTCATGGCGCAGGGCGGCGACCCGACCGGTACCGGCACCGGCGGCAGCGGCCAAACAGTGCCGGCCGAATTCACCAACAAGCGCCGCTTCCTGCGCGGCACCGTCGGCGCGGCGCGGACCAGCGATCCGAACAGTGCCGACAGCCAGTTCTTCATCATGTTCGCGCCGGCCCCGTCGCTCGACGGCCAATACACGATCTGGGGCCAGGTTGTGTCCGGGATGCAGTACGTGGACGAAATCAAGCGCGGATCGGGCGGCAGCGGCACCGTTTCCAACCCGGACCGCATCGTGCACATGCGGGTCGCAGCCGACGTAGCGCACTGATCGGCCGCAACCGGCGACGCGGCGCTTGACCGACCGGCCCCGCTCGCCGAAGTGAAGCGCTCGGGGCCCGTAGCTCAGTTGGTAGAGCACGAGACTTTTAATCTTGGTGTCCAGGGTTCGAATCCCTGCGGGCCCACCAACGTTTCCAAGGACTTTCGGACGGGCGGACGCTTCCGGCGCCCGCCCGTCCCACGCTCTTCCCACGAAAGGGCCTCCGAAACCCCAATCTGCCCCCCCCCGCGTCGGCACCCGACGCAGAGGCGGCGGCCCGGCGCCACCGGGGTTGGCAGCCGCCCGCCTAGCGCCGAAACACCCCGGGAAGGCCCTTCCGGGCCTCGCCGAGGGTCGGGGTCCGCGTCTGGCAGAGTGGAGCGCTAGCTTCGACCACCTCCACCAAGAGGTGACATCTGCATTAGCTGCCGAAACAATCGGCGATCTGAACGAGATGTTTCGTGCCACCGGCAACACCGCCTATCTCGAAGCAGGCGGAACTCTGGAAATCGCTCAGGCCATGGCCGCGCACGAGAGCCCCCGCACCGCCAAGCTTTACGACCGCACTGGGGATGAGATCACATTTGATGAGGTCGAGCGCATTTCCATGGAGAAATCCGAATAGCGTGGAATAGGTTAACGTTCCGCGTTCGATGTTTCGATAAGGACGAAGCCCTCAGGCCACGACTTGCAGCCTACCGATCCGGAGCGACTCTAGTGATCCGCGGCTACCCGGACCAGACCACCGTCTTCCCCGGCGCCCACGTGACCCTCCGCGTGTCGACTGACGCGCCCCAGTTCCGGGTCGAGCTCTACAGACAGGGTGCGTCACTTGACCTGCAGCTGACCTCGGATTGGCTGGTCGGGCAGATGACGCCTGACCACACCTCCGACCAGGACTGGAGCGTGGACGGAATGGTCGAGGGCCGCTTGGTACCGGCTTGGGCCGCCTACCCGATCGACCTCCCCGCCAGCCTGCCGCCTGGAGTCTACATCGCCATGTTCGTGGAGGGCGATGGCAACGGCAACGAGCGGGGCAACACGCCGCCCCTCGATCGCAGCACTGCCGACGCGCGCGAGGCAAAGGCTCTTTTCGTGGTCAGGAACCCGGCCGCCGGGATCAATGCCCCGATCCTATTCAAGCTCGCTCTGCTTACCTATCAGGCCTACAACGCCGAGGGCGGTTGGAGCCTTTACACAACCCCAGGGCCGCCAGTGACCCTGCACCGACCGGGTGGAGGCACGGGCGGCACGCCATCGGACAGCTCGGTCTTCGATCCCAACGACAACGCCACCCCTCGTCAGGTGTTCGGCCATTGGGAGGCACCATTCGTTGCTTGGCTGGAGTCGAATGGATGGTCCGTCGACTACTGCACCGATCTCGACATCGACGGCGATGTCAACGGCGAGCTCCTGGGTGCCTATCAGTTGCTCCTGAGCGTTGGTCACGACGAATATTGGACCGCCCCGATGCGCGACAACGTCGAGAGATACATAGCCAATGGCGGAAATGTCGCCTTCTTCAGTGGTAACACCTGCTGGTGGCAGATCACGTTCGACGATCCAGTGACCATTCGGCGACCGGCAAATTGGTGGCGTCCTGACGGCCCGGACCGCCCTGAGAACACCCTGACCGGCGTTAGCTACCGGAACGGCGGGGGTTGGTGGGGGGGATCACGCGACCAGGTCGGCTACACCGTTCAGAACCTCGATCACTGGGTGTTTACCGGCCTTCAACTGCAGGACCTGCAGGTGATCGGGAACACCCGTCGACCGCCGGCGGTAGGCTACGAATGCGACGGCGCTCCCATAAGCTTCGATCCCGACGGCCATGGCGTGCCGATCCCAGATTCCCCCTTGCTGCGGACCTATACCCCATCGAGTTTTACCGTACTCGGCGTCGGCCGGCTTACCCAGCTCGGCGACGGCACCACTGGTTGGTTGCTAGAGGCCCGTGAAGCCGACGTCGATCAGGCGGCAGGCGGGATCCATGCCGGCACCATGGGGGTCTATGAGAACAACGGCACCGTCTTCACCGCGGCCTCCACCGATTGGGCTCCCGCCGTGGCCAGCGGGCAGGAACCAGAGGTTGAACAGATCACGCGTAACGTTCTCTCGAGACTTTCGGCTTTGCGTCTGTCGACGTGACCGCAATCAACCGGCCGGACCGTCGTGTCGCCGCTGACCAGCTGGCAGACGCCCGATGGTGCCTTCAACGTCGAGCGCCTCGCCGGCGTAGACGCCAGCGGCAACGTCCTGGTCTTTATTCTGGTCCCCGACTGGCACCTGCCGAGCGACCGAAAGGACCGGATGAAACCTTCGCGATGCGCCGAGTTAGGTCCTTTCGTCGACCCATCAGAAGTTTGCAGTATTGGCTACCGCAACGACGAAATGGATTTCTTACTGTTCGGTGAAAGGTTGACGGCGCGCTCCGCAGTTTTCATCGCATTCGATGTCGACGTCGCGCCGACAGGGGCCATCCATCCATTGCTGCCCCGGTCGGGTGACACGTCTCGGGACAGAGGGTCCAGACGAGCTTGGGAGGGATCGTCGCGGGAGGTGGAGCGTGTCTGAGCCTGACTCGCTGCTCGCCCAGCGAAGGGCCGTTATCTGGGCCTGGTCTCGCACCTTGCGGTTCACGCCGGCCGTTGCGTGCTTCATGCTCGGCCTGCTTGGAGCCGTGCCCCTCGTCTTCCTGACGCCGCCGTTCGAGGTGCCCGACGAACAGCAGCACTTCTATCGGAGTTATCAGCTCAGTGAGCTTCGCCTTTGGGGCAGCGTGCGGGGGAACGGCGCCGGCGCAGAGCTGCCGTCCTCGCTGCCGGAGCTAGCCGAGACCTTTCTGCGCAGTCGCGAACTCTACATCTTTCCGTCTCAACCGCATCCGGATCCGCTCTCGGAGACCTGGAAGGCGCTCGGGCGAAAACTGGAACCGGACCGGCGAGAATTCGTCGTTTTCACCGGCGCCGCATTCTACTCGCCTCTCGCATACGTTCCGCAGGCGACCGCGATGGCAATCGGCCGGTCATTGGGCGCCGGACCGCTCGAGCTCTTGTACCTGGCGCGCTTCATAAATGCGGTGACGACGATAAGCCTTGTTGCTTTGGCGATCCGAATCTTACCTTTCGCGGGCGAGGCGGCACTGTTCAGCGCACTTTTGCCGATGGCGCTCTACCTGTATGCCTCTGTCTCCCCGGATGCTCTCGTGATCGCATCCGCCTTTCTTTTCACTTCCATTGCGCTGCGCGGCCTGCTGAAGACGCATTGGAGCCCTCGCGACCTGGTCTCCGCGTGCCTCACCGGCGCGATCTTCTGCTCGCTGAAGCCTGTCTACGTGCCGCTCTTGATGATCGGTCTCCCGGCGGCACTGCGACGCAAACGGACCCGGCACGTACTGCTTGTGCACGCGCTCATCTTTGTGTTTGCCATCGGGGTCACGCTCGCGTGGTTCGGCTCGACAGCCCGGATGCCTGTGCCGGTGCCGTTTGCGAGCTCCGTCAGTCCCTCGACACAAGCTGACTTCATCGCGACCAATCCGCTGGGATTTCTCAAAACCCTGGCGCGCACGCTTCTCTCGAAGTGGAGCCTCTATCTTTCAGGAATAGTCGGGCGGCTTTCCTGGTGGCAGATCGTGCTTCCAACCCACATCTATTACTTGTCGATTGCGACCATGCTATTCTGCCTCACGGGACGGAGCGACCGAGATCGCGTTCTGTCGAGATTGGAGATCGCTTGGAACGTCTTGCTCATCAGTGCGTCGGCTATCCTGGTCGAGCTTGCGCTGTACCTGGCCGTCTCTCCTGTCGGATCGCCGTTCGTCGAAGGCGTGTGGGGACGCTACTTCGTTCCGTTGCTCGTTCTTTTTGCAGCAACGGCATATTCTCTGCTCCGAATGCCGAACTCGTGGCAGCGTCGGGCTTCGGCTGTTCGTTATCCGGTGGTATTGGCCGTGATCGTAGTCAACATCATCGCAACCGACACGACGCTTGCGCGTGTCTACGATCTGTTCGGAAGACCGCAGTGAGTCGCTTGCGACGGCAAGGCGAGGGCCTTGCCCCGAGCACATCTCTCCCGCTGACGATTGACAGGAGTGAGTGCATCGTACCGGCGGCTTTGCCGATGCTGCCGTTTGGGCCCTCGAGCCCGGCATGATCGAGACCGTTCTCCTCGCCCTCGTGGTGCTCATGCTCTCCTTGGGCCAACTGCTGTTCAAGCATGTGGGCGCGACAATCAGCGGCACGTCCCTCACCAAGGCTGTCTGGAAGATCATGACGCTCCCGAGCTTCTACGGCTCGCTCATCATCTACGGCGTCGCAACCCTGCTTTGGATCTACGTGCTCTCGCGAGTGCCGCTTTCGGTGGCTTATCCGTGGATGGCAGCCGCGATGCTGATTGTTCCGTTCCTGAGCTGGCTGGTCTTCGATGACGAGGTTGGTCCGCTATTTTGGCCAGGCTGTGTCCTC
>CAYSTX010000183.1:0-8019 GCA_964434035.1 uncultured Acetobacteraceae bacterium | reverse complement strand
ACCCGGGCTCAAACAGGATAAATGGCTCGTGTTGGAGGTCTGCCAGGTCAACCGATTTTCTTTTGGCAAGCGGATGTTGAGGTGACAGCACCGCCACAAGTGGCTGGCGCGTGAGTTCCTGCCACTCAAAATCATCCGTCACCGGGAGGAGAGCGGTGGCAACATCAACGGTCCCGGAAAGCACTTTTTCCTTCAGCACCTCGCCGCCATCCTCCACCAACTGAATGTCGATCGATGGGTACTGATTGCGGTAGAGCGCAAAAACCGGCGCAAAAAGCGTACTCGTATTTATGCGCGGTATGCCCAGTCGAAGCGTACCACATCTAAGGCCTCCTAATTCGTCAAGTTCAGCAACAAGATCATCTCGTTCCGCAAGAATTCTCAGTGCTCGACGGTAGACAACGTCGCCAACCGCCGTGAGGGTGATATGGTGCCTGGTCCGATTGAGCAGCGGCGCGCCGATCTCATGCTCGAGCTGTTTGATTGCCTTGCTGACGGTAGACTGTGTTGTAAACACTACCTTGGCGGCGGCAGAGAATCCGTTCTGACGCACGACCTCAACAAAGAAACGAAGTGCCTGAAACTCCATTAGGCTGGTCTAGTCTCCAATGGAAGCCTCATCCAAAGGCTGCAGCGGCGCTTGCCCGATCGATGCGATCTACGTCGGGCTCGACGGCTTGCAAGGTACGAAGCGTGCTTCCAGAACGTAGATGCCGTCAATGAGGGATCTATGGACGCCATGCTGATGCAAACCGGACAAGATACAAATGCGGCACCGGCCCAGGCTCTGGATGAGCGTACATAGCGGCTGCAAGTTCACGAGCGCCCCCATTGGATCATTGCTGAAGTGGGCCTGGTGCGTTTGGGCAACGCTTTTCTTCGGAACTGTTTCACGACGACGGAATCTGGCTTCTGTCAAGGCCAACCACAAATATTACGGCACGTAACGCCGAAATTCCAAGATGGACTGGACGTAAATCCGACAATTCATTTTCACGCTCCCGCTCGGCAAGTCTAGAACAAAGACGGATGCCATACTGAGGTATTGAGGAATTCACTGCGGCAGCGTGCATGCAACTGATCGAGCAAGGCCGGCTGCATCCCGATCAAGAGGCGGCCAAGATCCTGCCGCAACGAGCTTCGCCAAAAATTCTCGATGGTTTCTATTTTGAAAGCGCGGCCACGGTCGCGTCTTAGGACGGAGGCCGGACCACATGCAAAAAAACGTTGAAAATTGGTCTGATGACTGGTTCGAGCGACGGGACGACCGTACGGACCACGGAAACAGCCGGCAGACAAAGGTTCTCGTCGCCGACGACGACCTGTCCATGCAGCACATGATTGCGAACTACCTTGAGCAGCATAACATGCGCGTTGTGTCCGCCCTGCAAAAGCAGGAGGTGACGCGGCAGTTCTCGGCCGGCGAACCCGATGTCTTGATTCTCGATCTGTGCTTCGGTCCGGAGGACGGGCTCGACCTGCTGCGCGAAATCCGCGCGCGGTCCGACGTACCGGTGATCATCGCCACCGGTTACCGACAGGATGAAATCGACCGGGTGGTCGGGCTCGAGCTTGGTGCGGACGATTACCTGATCAAGCCGTTCGGTCTGCGCGAGCTGCTTGCGCGCATCCGGGCCGTGCTGCGTCGGCGGGATTGCGGACGTGCCGCGGCGGAACGGGAGGCCCAGCAGGGACGCTGCCGTTTCGGCGGCTGGGAACTGGACCGACATGCACGGCGGCTGACGGACCACTTGGGCGCCCCGGTGGCACTGACGAAGGGGGAGTTCGCCCTGCTTGTCGCGTTTCTCGATGCGCCGCAGCGACCGCTGACCCGCGAGCACCTCCTGCAGGCAACGCGGGTCCACGACGACGTGCTCGACCGCAGCATCGATGTCCAGATCCTGCGCCTTCGACGCAAGCTGGAGGCCGATCCGACCACTCCAAACATCATTCGGACCGAGCGCGGTGTCGGCTACGTGTTCACGTTGCCCGTCGAGCGGCCGTGGCCGATGGCCAGCGATCGCCAACGGGCCGGCGCCTTGGCGCCTTCGCACAACAATCGTGCATTTCAGCTGTAGCCATTTCGCGCCGATCCGAAGTCGGAGCGTAACTGCGATCACTCATCCTATTCTCTGCTTTGGTCAATCAGCCGGACTGGTTTCCGGCAGAGTGAGAGGATCGCATGAAAGTTCTCATTGCTTCGACTCCCGCGACGGGCCACCTCAATCCGCTGCTTGCGATTGGACACATTCTGATCGCCGAAGGCCATGAGGTCGTCGGCCTATCGGGAAGCCGACTGCGCCGACGCATCGAAAGTATCGGGGCAGGATTTCACTCCCTTCCCGCCGGTGCGGACATCGATCCGGGAGACGTCCACTCGGTGGCTCCCGAACTGAAGAACATACCTCCGGGCCCGGAATGGTTGCGCGTCGCGATAGAGCGCGTGTTTGTCGAGAACATTCCTGCTCAGCACGACGGCCTGCAGCATGTTCTGCGGCATTTCCCGGCCGACGTCATCGTTGCCGACGATATGTTTTTCGGTGTGCTGCCGATGCTGCTCGGACCACGCTCAGAACGGCCGCCCATCGTTCTGTGCGGCACGTCGATTTTGCATTGGCACCGTAATGACGGAGCGCCGAGTTTTGCCGGCTTGCCGCCCGCAATCACCAAGACGCAGCTCGATGAATATGCCGTAATCGCTGGAAACCACGACAGGATTGTCAATTGGCCTTTAGCCCGTCGCCTGGATCAGTCCTTGAAGGCCTTGGGCGTTGGGCCGCTGTCAATGAATCTGTTCGATTCCGTCGTGGCACTCGCAGATGCCTATATGCAGTTGACGGCCCCGAGTTTCGAATTTCCTCGCGACAACATCCCGCCCTCGGTGCATTTCGTCGGCACCCCTCCCATTATTCCGAATCAAGCTCCGCTCCCCACCTGGGCACATGAACTGAACGGCCCACGCAAGGTCGTCCTAGTCACGCAAGGCACAGTGGCGAACCACGATTTCGGCCTCTTGGTCGGCCCGACGCTGGCGGCGCTTGCCAACGAGCCTGATCTGCTGGTGGTCGTGACCACGGGTGGCCGCCCAATTGAAGCCATCCCTGGCCCAATTCCTGGTAATGCGCGCCTAGCCAGCTACCTGCCGTTCGAATGGGTGCTGCCGAAGGTCGATGTGTTTGTAACCAATGGCGGCTATGGCAGCGTCAATCAGGCTATGAGCTTTGGAATCCCCCTTGTCACCGCGGGGTTGACTGAAGACAAAGCCGACGTGAACGCGCGTGTTGCATGGTCGGGCGTCGGGATTGATCTTGCGACCAACGAGCCGACACCGCAGCAGCTGCGCGAGGCAGTTCGGACCGTGCTCGACAAGCCGCATTGTCGTGAGCACGCCGCGTTGATGGCCGAGGAGTTTGGCGTGATCGACACACGCTCCGAGATCCTCCGGATCATCACCCGAGCGTCGCATATGCCGGAGGACGATGGTTTGTGGCGAGCCATAGCTGCGGGATGGGCGACGCACCGCGACCCGATCGTGTGAGTTGCTGACACAGAGCGGCCAACCATAGGATATCCGACCCGTGCGCATTCGGCCCGCCTCGACAGCCTTCACGTTGCTACTAGGCTTTCTCGTCGCCCTGCCGTCTTTCGGCATCGACATGAGCCTCCCGGCCGTCATGGCCGCGGGCGCGGCACTCGGCGTCGCTCCGGCACGGGCCGGCTTGACGATGAGTCTCTTCATGGTTGGTTTCGCCGTAGCGCCGCTGTTCTATGGCCCCGCTTCCGATCGGTATGGCCGAAAGCCAATCGTTGTGTTCGCATGCATGCTGTTCATCATTGCCGGGGTCGGCTGCGCACTGGCCCCGTCGCTGCCGAGCCTCCTGATGTGGCGTGTCGTCCAGGGTGCCGGCGCTGGTGCGAGCATGACCATCGCCTTGGCCATTGTACGGGACCTGTTCGAGGGCCAGGCCGCCCGCAGCAAGCTCTCCTATGTCGCCAATGCCATGATGGTCGTCCCTATGATCGCGCCGACAGCGGGAGCGTTGCTCCTCGCCGTCGGCGGCTGGCGAATCATCCATGCGGTGCTTGCCGGTGTCGGCCTCCTGTTGCTGCTGGCAATATCGCTGGGCTTCACGGAGAGCGCACGGATCGACCCCGCCAATCGGCTGGTCCCTGCCGTCATCGCTCGCAACTATCTTCGCGTCCTGACGCATCCAATTTGCCTCGGGTACATCATCGTCAATGCCGCTGCTTTCGGGGCGCTCTTCGCGTACGTCAGCGGCTCCCCGCTGTTCCTCATCAATGTCGTGGGGCTTAGGCCGGAACAATACGGACTCGTGTTCGCGGCAACTTCGCTTGGCATCATGGCGGGTGCGTTTGTCAACGGCCGGCTCAGCGACTGGGGCGTCCCGCCCGGCTATCCACTCACAGTCGGTCTAGTACTCGCGTCGGCCGCGACGATGTCGTTGCTGGCTATGACGCTCGCCGACTGGATGCCGCTCCCCCTCGTCATCTCGCTTCTGGTCCTCGGCAATCTGGCCTTCGGGCTGATCCTGCCCAACGCGATGCAGGGGGCCATGCAGCCCCTGCCGCAGATCGCCGGCGCCGCTGGCGCCGCGACCGGTTTCATTCAGATGATGATCGGTGCCGTCGCCAGCGGGCTTGTGGCGTCGCTCTACGACGGACATTCGGCGCTTTCGATGACCGCCCTCATGGCGCTGTGCTCGGTTCTCGCCCTGGTCTCATATCTGCTGCTGGCCCGCCGAGCCGAGTCTCGTCGTCTCGTTTTGGCGGGCTAGACGCTATCGCACCTCGATCCATACTTGGGCTAGAGAGGTAACGAGCTTGCTTCGCCTAGCTGGCGGTGCGTGTGGGCGTCACTCAGAGTGATGTGATGGGTGTCAGTCTCCACAAAGAGCGCTGTTGCTATTATGGCAATGCGCGCAGGCGCGCGTGCCACGAGCCGAATTTTGTGTCGGCTGGATGCATTAGCCTAGGATCGCGATCATGCTCTGCAAAACAGGATCGTCCGCGACGAATCAAATGCCTGCGGGGCGCACGCGCCCGCCAACGGCGCCGGGACGCGGCTACAGGAAAGCCTGGCTGCTACTCGTTGCATTATGCGCCAGCGCCGTCGCACCCGCGTTACCACAGGAACCGGACCTTCGACGCCCCGCCGCTACGGAACCGATCACGCCGATTCCTTCGCCGCCCGTTCAGGACCCGCGCCGCGTGGCCCTTGGGGACCGATTGTTTCACGACCCGATTCTGTCCCACGACAACACGCGTCGCTGCGCGTCGTGCCACGACATAGGAACGAACGGCGCCACCGCCAACGCGCACGATCTAACGCCAGATGGCGAGGAAATCGCTCTCAATACCCCCACGGTCTTCAACGCGGCTCTGAACTTCCGACTGAATTGGGAGGGAAATAGCCGTTCGCTGGAGAACCTGTCCGAACAGGCGCTGCTGAATCCGCAGATCATGGCCACGACGATCGAGGAGGTCCTGGCAAAGCTGCGCGCCGACCCCGCGACCGTGCAGCAATTCGAGGACGCATACGGGCACGGGCCGAACCGCGTGGAGCTGCTCGACGCTATCGCGACGTACCAACGATCACTTCTGACGCCGGGCAGCCCCTTCGATCGCTGGCTCAACGGAGACGCCGGAGCGATCACGCCAACGGCTCTGGTGGGCTATCGGCTGTTCAAATCGTTGGGCTGCATCTCCTGTCACCAGGGTGTCAACGTCGGCGGTAACCTCTACCAACGGCATGGCATCTTCCACCCGCTCGCGTCGCCGCAGCCCGAGGTCCTGCGCGTCCCCAGCTTGCGGAACGTCGCGACCACGGCACCCTACTTTCACGACGGCAGCGGGGCGACACTGTCTGAGGTGGTCAAAGCCATGGGCTACGCGCAGCTCGATGTCACGCTCACCGATCAGCAGACTGCCGCCATTGTCGCCTTCCTGAACACCCTGACAGGGTACTACGCCGGCAACCCCGTCACGCCCCCCGGCGGCGAACCTCACGCGGAAAGGTAGCGCCCCATCGTAGGGTTGCCTTGTGTTGCTCCGTCCGCGTTATGGCGAGTGCGACGGCGAGATTGGGTTGAGGGGAATTAGCCGATGCGGAGCTGAAGTTGATGGGCATGACGCTACCGGGGCAAACCCGGCGCTGGACGTAACGGCCTTCAGCCCCGTTTGCCGCCCGCAGATGCTGATCCGCAGGCCGGACGTTACTCCGGCGGCTATCCAATCTGGCCAGCCGGCGCGCGTCGCCGGACGGTCGTGGGCGTGGCTTCAGAACGGCTTCACCAGGAGCGCTGAGGGCCCCTCTGCGGAGCGGCAACGTGTAGCGGACAAGCGGGCTCAATGCGAAACCCGCATCGGCGAATATATGGTTCGACACGAGAGGCGCAACAGCGGTCCGCGTCGCCCATTGGCCGCAGTACTGCGGTCATCTCATCCTCCTCCGTGCCGGAGGCCCCTCGCCGTCCATAATTCGCCTGAGTCGCTCCCGACCGCGGGACAGTCTGGACATCACAGTGCCGATCGGGATCCCTAGTACCCGGGCCACGTCCGCATAGGGGAGGTCTTCCACCGAAACGAGCAGCATCACCGCCCGCTGTTCCTCGGAAAGACTCTCCAGTCCCCGGATAAGATCCCGCCATCGCAGCCGTTCTTCCTGGGTTGGCTCAACACTCACCTCGCATTCACCAACGGCGTCGATGCCAACCCGTTCTGCCAAAGTGCGCGACCGCCGCACATGATTGACAAACACATTATGCATGATGGTGAAGAGCCAAGGACGTACGGTCGGTGCTCGCCACTGTGTAGGCAGTCGACCGAGCGCGCGGACCAGGCAGTCATTAACCAAGTCGTCCGCGTCCTGTTGTGTCTTGAGTAACTTACACGCGTAGCGCCGTAACGACGGCACGCACGCCTCGATCTCGGAAACGACGGTCAGAGAGTCCTGCCGCTCACATAGAGCGTTCTGCATGAAAGTATCCATTAGAGAAGGAGAACACATGCCCATCCAGGTGATGCGCGGCGTCGCCGAGATTGCGCCGCGATTCAGTCCTGGACTCTTCCGCGCCCGCGCTATCCGGGCTCCAGCGCCGCTGAGAGCGTCGGATTGCGGGAGCGCGATCGGCGATCGGGATTCTACCAGCCGCGACGATCGCCACGCCTCACGGCATTTTCTATCTGACAGCGTGAAATGCCCATATCCTTCAGCATGTAGTCGTTGAGTGCCTGTAGTTCCGCGATGGCCCGCCTTACCTCCCACTCGCGGCGCATCATCGACCAGAGCCTGAGAACAGGAGACGCGATCCTTGTGCTCCACCGCGGAGCGGCGGCTTGGGCGTTTGCTGATGGTACGGCGATTTCGACCAGCCACGGGTGGTCTGTGTACAGTGGGTACACGCCATTCCGGTGCGCATCCTCGGTCGGATAGTGCGGTCGTGAATTCCGTTCCAACTCGTCGCGGTCGGAGTGCTCGCGTGGGTCTGCAAAGCCGGGGTACATGGCTTCGCCATAGGCGCCGAAGCCATGTACGATGACACCCAGCAGCCGCCGTGACATCGCCGCAGCAATCCCCCGTGGCGGTACATCCGGCCTTGCGTGCGCCTTGCCGACCGAATGCGTGGTGGCAAACGCGCCCGAATTTTCGAATTGCTTGACGAACGACCTTCCAGCAGCCAGCTTGGACAACATCGCCGAGCGCGCCATCTCATCGGCGCGTACGCCGGACGCAGATGACGACGAGTTCCTGTGATCGTGACCGAAATTCCGCATAAACCTCTCCCACCTGATGTTGGTGGGCGAGACTTGTGCTTCTTGGATTGCCGAAGCATTCCAGGATCGGTGAAACGGGTTACGCCTGTAGCTTGGGTGGTTTACCGCGGTCCAAATGAACGCCAGTATCGCGGGATTTAGCCTGACCCCGCCGAGTGAGCCGGGATGCTACAGCTGACGGGTGTTAGACACGCTCGACCGGAACGGCAAACACGTACCCGACGC
>CAYSTX010000182.1:0-8086 GCA_964434035.1 uncultured Acetobacteraceae bacterium | reverse complement strand
CGGCGAAGTTCGAGGCGATGCGCAAAGCCGGCATCCATGTCGCCGAAAGCCCGGCGGCGCTCGGCAGCACGATGGTCAAGGCGCTGGGCTGACGGGCTGGGCCCCAGGGCCAAGCGATAGCCACGTGATACAGGGGCGCCAAGCGCGACCGGCCCGGCTGGCCCGACGGGCCGGTTCGGGTCGGTTGCCGCGCGCCGACAGCGGCGCCGTCCCGTTCGGGTTGACGGCTCGGCAACGGTCGGCCTGTATGCAGTGCACGCACACCAGCGGAGGGGGGCACGCGCTGGCGATGCGTCCGGAGGCGGACTATTTGGACAGTGCCTTTATCAAGTCATAGGACCTCCTGATCGATGGCCGGCGTCGACGTCCTCGCTACCGCCTTCAATGGCGCCAATGCGGCATACCTCGCCGATTTGTACGCGCGCTGGATCAATGATCCGGCATCCGTCGACCCCGGTTTTGCCGAGATCTTCGCAGCCCTCGACGACGATCAGCGCGCCGTCCTGACGGACGCATCCGGCGCCTCCTGGGCGCCGCGGCGGTTCTCGGTGGACGGCGCCGACGGGGCGGCCCGGCCCGCCGTCAAGGCGAACGGGGCCGCAGCACCCGCCGCCGACACCGCGACGCTCCGGGCCGCGACGCTCGATAGCATCCGCGCGCTGATGCTGATCCGTGCCTATCGCGTCCGCGGCCATCTGGAAGCGGCGCTCGACCCGCTTGGCCTGCAACCGCGCCGCAAGCACCCGGAGCTAGACCCAGCCAGCTACGGCTTCACCGAGGCCGATCTCGACCGCCCGATCTTCATCGACAACGTGCTCGGCCACGAAACGGCCTCCCTTCGCGAAATCGTCGCGATCCTGCGTGAGACCTATTGCGGCCCGGTCGGCGTCGAGTTCATGCACATTCAGGACCCCGAGCAGAAGGCGTGGATCCAGCGCGCCGTCGAGGGCGCACCCTGGAAGACCAAGTATTCGCCGGCCGATAAGGAACGCATCCTCCGCGCGCTGACCGAGGCCGAGGGGTTCGAGGCGTTCTGTCAGAAGCGGTTCGTCGGCACCAAGCGCTTCGGGCTTGAGGGCGGCGAGGTCACCATCCCGGCAGTGCAGACCGTGATCGAGACGGCGGCGGCCGACGGTGTCACCGAAATCGCGATCGGGATGCCGCATCGCGGCCGGCTCAACACGCTCGTCAACATCGTCCGCAAGCCGCTCGCCGCAGTCTTCAGCGAGTTTGGCGGCAATAGTTTCAAGCCCGACGACGTGCAGGGTTCGGGCGACGTCAAATACCATCTCGGCACCTCGACAGACGTCGAGTTTAACGGCCACTCGGTCCACCTGTCGTTGCAGCCGAACCCGTCGCACCTCGAAGCGGTCGATCCGGTCGTCGTCGGCAAGGTCCGCGCGCGCCAGGACATGTCCGGCGACACGCGCGCCCGGCGCTCGGTCATGGGCATCCTGATGCATGGAGACGCGGCGTTCGCGGGTCAGGGGCTCGTCTACGAGACGCTGGCGATGAGCCAGCTCATCGGCTACCGCACCGGCGGCACGGTGCATCTGGTCGTCAATAATCAGATCGGTTTTACGACAGTCCCGGCGCACGCTTATTCCGGCCTCTATTGCACTGACGTCGCCAAGGCGGTCCAGGCGCCGATCCTGCACGTCAACGGCGACAACCCCGAGGCGGTGGTTTTCTGCGCCCGCATGGCGGCCGAGTTCCGGCTCCGTTTCGCGACCGACATCGTGGTCGACATCGTCTGCTACCGCCGTCACGGCCACAACGAGACGGACGAGCCCGCGTTCACGCAGCCCATCATGTATCGCAAGATCGAGGCGATGAAGACGACGCGGCAGATCTACGCCGAACGTCTCGCCGCCGAGGGCTCCGTGCCGATCGAGCGCGCGCAGGCGCTGTGGACCGAATACGAGGCGATGCTGGAAGACGCCTTCAAAGCCGCGCAGAGCTACAAGCCCAACAAGGCCGAGTGGCTGGAGGGGCATTGGACCGGCCTCAATCGGCCGCAGAACGATCCCGCGCTCGAACTCGCCCGGATCGAGGAGGCGACCGCGTCCTCGACCGCTGTTTTGCGCCGCGTTGGTGCTGCGCTGTCGGCGGTGCCGGACGGCTTCGCCGCCAACCCGAAGATCCTGCGTCAGCTCGCCGCCAAGCGGGCCGCGATCGAAAGCGGGCAGGGGATTGATTGGGCGACCGGTGAGGCGCTCGCCTTTGGCGCGCTGCTGCTCGACGGCCATCGCGTCCGCCTGTCCGGCGAGGATACCCAGCGCGGGACCTTCAGCCAGCGGCACGCAGTGCTGATCGATCAGAACAATCAGAACGAATACGTTCCGCTCAACAACATCGCGCCCGATCAGGCGAAGATCGAAATCTACAACTCGCTACTGAGCGAGCAGGGCGTGCTTGGTTTCGAATACGGCTATTCGCTCGCCGACCCGCGGACGCTCGTCCTGTGGGAAGCGCAGTTCGGCGATTTCGCAAATGGCGCGCAGGTCATCCTCGACCAGTTCCTGGCGAGCGGCGAGACGAAGTGGCTCCGCATGTCGGGCCTGACGCTGCTGCTGCCGCACGGCTATGAGGGGCAGGGGCCGGAGCATTCGTCGGCGCGGCTCGAGCGCTATCTTCAGATGTGCGCCGAACGCAACATGTCGGTCTGCAACCTGACGACACCGGCCAACTATTTCCACGCTCTCTGCCGGCAGATGAAGCGAAACTTCCGCAAACCGCTTGTCGTGATGACGCCAAAATCGCTGCTGCGCCACAAGCTCGCGGTCTCGTCGCTGGCCGACATGGCCGAGGGCAGCGCGCTCCAGTTCGTCATCCCCGAAATCGACCACATCGCGCCGCCCGACGAGACGCGGCGGGTCGTGCTGTGCTCGGGCAAGGTCTACTACGATCTGCTGACGGCGCGGCGCGAGCAGGGGATCAAGGACGTCGCGATCCTGCGCGTCGAGCAGCTCTATCCGTTCCCGCAGCGCACGCTCGGTGAGTTGCTCGCGCCCTACACGCGCGCCGAAATTATTTGGTGCCAGGAAGAGCCCGAGAACATGGGCGCCTGGAGCTTCGTCGACCGGCGGATCGAACAGGTGTTGGGCCGGCTCGACATCGCCGCGCGCCGGCCGTCCTATGTCGGCCGCGACGAGGCGGCGAGCCCGGCGACGGGCCTTGCCCGCATCCATGCCGAACAGCAGGCGGAGATCGTCGCCCGCGCGCTCGGCACGGCGTAATGGGCGCGGCGTGACCGGCGCGGCGGCGAACAGACAACTCACAGTCGGATTGGACAGGATTTGATGGCGACCGAGATTAAGGTGCCTCCTCTGGGCGAAAGCGTGACCTCGGCGACGGTGGCGCGCTGGATGAAGAAGGCGGGCGAGCAGGTCGCAGCCGACGAGCCGTTGGTTGAGCTTGAAACCGACAAGGTTACGGTCGAGGTGAACGCGCCGACGGCCGGCGTCATCAGCGCGATTGCGGTGAACGAAGGCGGCGAGGTCGAGGTCGGCGCCGTGCTCGGCACGATCGAGGCGGGTGCGACGGCGACCGTCGAGCCCGCCGCACCGAGTGCGGCACCTCTGCCGGCTGCCAACCCCCGCGCCGGCGTCAACGCGCCGCCGCCGACGACAGGGCCGGTTCCGCGCCCGGCCGCACCGCTCGCGCCGACGCTCGCCGCCGTTTCGTCGCGGCCGCCGCTACCGGCGGCCGCGAAGATGATGACCGAGCGCGGCGTCGACCCCGCCGACATCGGCGCCGGCTCCGGCAAGGAGGGGCGAATCACCAAGGGCGACGTGGTCGCCTTCATCAGCCGCCCCGCGCCGGCCGCGCCGAGCGCCGCGCCCGCCGCCGCACCGCGCACCGTGTCCGCCGAGGACGCGCCGCGCGAGGAGCGGGTGAAGATGACGCGGCTCCGCCGCACCATCGCCGCGCGCCTGAAGGAAGCGCAGAACACCGCCGCGATGCTGACCACCTTCAACGAGGTGGACATGTCAGCCGCGATGGCGCTCCGCGCCGAATATCGCGACGCGTTCGAGAAGCGCCACAACGGCACCCGTCTCGGCTTCATGGGGTTCTTCGTCCGCGCTGCCGTGGCCGCGCTCGAGGAATTCCCGGCGGTCAACGCCGAGATCGATGGCGATGAAATTATCTACAAGCGCTACGTCCACATGGGCATCGCCGTCGGCGGCCCGTCCGGCCTCGTCGTGCCTGTGCTGCGCGATGCCGACCGCAAGAGCCTGGCCGAGATCGAGCGCGCGATCGCCGATTTCGGCCGCCGCGCGCGCGACGGGCAGCTGAAGCTCGAGGAGCTGACCGGCGGCAGTTTTTCGATCACCAACGGCGGCGTCTATGGCTCGCTGCTGTCGACGCCGATCCTCAATCCACCGCAATCGGCGATCCTCGGGATGCACAAGATTCAGGAGCGGCCGGTCGCCGTCGGCGGCAAGGTCGAGATCCGGCCGATGATGTATCTGGCGCTGTCGTACGATCACCGGATCGTTGACGGCAAGGAGGCCGTGTCCTTCCTCGTGCGCCTCAAGGAAGGCGTCGAGGATCCGCGCCGCCTGTTGCTGGGGCTCTGAACCATGGCCGATCGTTTCGACGTTATCGTCATCGGCTCCGGCCCCGGCGGCTATGTGTGCGCCATCCGCGCTGCACAACTCGGGCTCCGCGTCGCCTGCGTTGAAAAGCGGGAGACGTTGGGCGGCACCTGCCTAAACATCGGCTGCATCCCGTCGAAGGCGCTGCTCGCCAGCAGCGAGAACTTCCACGCGGCGACGCATAACTTCCGGGACCACGGCATCGTCATCGGCGGCGACGTGACCGTCGATCTCGGGCGCATGATGGCGCGTAAGGGCGAGGTCGTGTCGGCGAACGTCAAGGGCGTCGAGTTCCTGTTCAAGAAGAACAAGGTGACGTGGCTGCACGGCGAGGGACGCATTACCGGCCCCGGCCGGGTCGAGGTCGCGGGCGTCGAATACGAGACGACGCATATCGTCATCGCGACCGGCAGCGAGAGCATGCCGCTCGCGGGCGTCGACGTCGATGAGCGGCAGATCGTGACGTCGACGGGCGGCCTCGAGCTCGACACGGTGCCGAAACGCCTCGTCGTCATCGGTGGCGGCTATATCGGGCTCGAGCTTGGGAGCGTGTGGCTCCGCCTCGGCGCGCAGGTGACGGTGGTCGAGTTTCTCGACCGCCTCGTACCGACGATGGATAGCGAGGTCGCCAAGACGTTCGAGCGGGTGCTCACGAAGCAGGGCATGAAGTTCCGCCTGTCGACCAAGGTCACTGGTGCCCGCACCGGCAACGAGGGCGTGACGCTGACGCTCGAGCCGGCGAAGGGCGGCCCGGCGGAGGAGATCACGGCGGACGTCGTGCTGCTCGCAATCGGGCGACGCGCGTACACGAATGGCCTCGGGCTGGAGAGCGTCGGCGTCGAGACCGATGAACGCGGGCGCGTCCGCACGAACGGCCATTACGCGACGACCGCCGACAATATCTGGGCCATCGGCGACGTGATCGCGGGCCCGATGCTCGCGCACAAGGCCGAGGAAGAGGGCGTGGCACTGGCCGAAATCATCGCCGGTCAGGCGGGACATGTGAATTACGGCGCGATCCCCGGCGTTGTTTACACATGGCCGGAAGTCGCGTCGGTCGGCCGCACCGAGGAAGAGCTGCGCGCCGACGGCGTCGAGTATGTCGTTGGTAAGTTTCCCTTCACCGCCAACGGCCGCGCCCGCGCGATCGGCTACACGGACGGCTTCGTGAAAATCCTCGCTGACCGCAAGACCGATCAGGTGCTCGGCGCGCACATTATCGGGCCGGACGCCGGTACCGTGATGGCCGAGCTGGTCACCGCGATCGAGTTCGGCGCGAGTGCTGAAGATGTGGCCCGCACCTGCCACGCGCACCCGAGCCTGAACGAGGCGGTGAAGGAAGCGGCGCTGGCGGTCGAGGGCCGTGCCATCCACATCTGATTTTTCGTCCGTACCGCCGCTCGCCCTGACGATGGGCGACCCGGCGGGCATCGGCGGCGAGATCGCAGTCGGCGCCTGGCGGGCGCTCCGCCATACCGGCCCCGCGTTCGTCATGCTCGATGATCCCGCGCGCCTTGCGGCGATCGCGCCGGATATTCCGCTCCGTGTCGTCAGCGGGCCGGATGCGACCGGGTTCGCCGACGCGCTGCCGGTGCTGCCCGTGCCGCTCGCCACCGTCGGCGTGCCCGGCCACCCGGACCCGGCCAACGCGCACGCCGTCATCGCGTCGATCGAGCGCGCGGTGCGGCTTGCCGAGCAGGGTGCGGTCAGCGGCGTCGTAACCAACCCGATCAGCAAGGCGGTTCTGTATCAGGCCGGCTTTCCGCATCCTGGCCACACCGAATTCCTTGCGGCAATGACCGGCGTTGCGGGGCGGGAGGTAATGATGCTCGCCTGCAGGTCGCTCCGAGTCGTGCCGGTGACCATCCATGTCGCACTTCGCCGTGCGCTCGACATGCTGACAACGGAAACAATCGTTGCCGCCGCGCGCACGACCGCCGCCGCACTCACGACGGATTTCGGCATCGCGAGGCCCCGCCTTGCCGTCGCCGGGCTCAATCCGCATGCGGGCGAGGGCGGCGCGCTTGGCGACGAAGAGGCGCGGATCGTCGCCCCCGCCATCGCCACGTTGCGAGCGGCCGGCATCGACGCGACCGGTCCCTGGCCGCCCGACACGATGTTCACCGAGACCGCGCGCGCCCGCTACGACGCGGCGATCTGCATGTATCACGATCAGGCGCTGATCCCGCTTAAAACGATCGACGTCGCGGGCGGCGTCAACATCACACTCGGCCTGCCGATCGTCCGCACCTCGCCCGACCACGGCACCGCGTTCGACATCGCGGGCAAGGGTACGGCCAACCCGTCCAGCCTGATCGCCGCGATCCGGCTCGCCGCCGACATCGCGGCGCACCGCCGCAGGAGTATTGCCCGATGAAGACCGTTCGGCTTGGCGTCAACATCGATCACGTCGCGACAATCCGTAACGCGCGCGGCGGCACGCATCCCGATCCGCTTGACGCGGTGCGCGCGGCCATTGCGGCCGGTGCGGACGGAATCACGCTCCACCTACGGGAGGACCGACGCCACATCCGCGACGACGACGTCGCGCGCATCCGCGCGGGCATCACGGCGCCGCTGAACTTCGAGATGGCGGCGACGGATGAGATGGTCCGCATCGCCCGCGCGACCCGACCAAACGCCGCGTGCCTCGTGCCTGAGCGCCGCGCCGAAGTAACGACCGAGGGCGGGCTCGACGCGGCCGGGCAGTCGGCCGCGCTCGCGCCGCGTATCGCCGCCTTGCTCGACGCCGGGATTCGCGTGTCGCTGTTCATCGACCCGGACCCCGCGCAGATCGAGGCCGCCGCTTCGCTGCACGCAACCATCGTCGAGCTGCACACCGGCGCTTATGCCGAGGGTCGTCCGGGCGAGCTGGAGCGGTTGCTGGCCGGCGCCAAGGACGCGGCCGCGCACGGGCTTGAGGTGCATGCCGGCCACGGCCTGACTTACGCCAATGTCGGCCCAATCGCGGCGATCCCGGAGGTCGTCGAACTCAACATCGGGCATTTCCTGATCGGCCAGGCGATCCTGGACGGGTTGCCGCATGTGGTCGCCCACATGCGCGCGCTGATCGCCGCCGCCGCGCGTTAACCCGCGCGCGGGTGCGCGGCCCGCCAGACCGCGAGCAGGCGGGCCTGATCGACGGCGGTGTAGGCCTGCGTCGTCGACAGGCTCGCATGGCCCAGCAGCTCCTGAATCGCGCGCAGGTCCGCGCCGCCGGCCAGCAGATGCGTCGCGAAGGAGTGGCGAAGCGCGTGCGGCGTCGCGTGCTCCGGCAGCCCGGCGCGGGCGCGATACCGTCGCAGCGTGCGCTGCGCGACTGCCGCGTTCAGCTTCCCGCCGCGCACGCCTACAAACAGCGGCGCGTCCGGCTGCGTGCGCGCCGGGTGCACCGCGAGCCACGCAGCGACCGCGTCCCGCACCGCTGGCAGGACCGGCACCACACGCTCCTTATCGCCCTTGCCGCGCACGCGCAGCGTCTGATC
>CAYSTX010000181.1:0-8116 GCA_964434035.1 uncultured Acetobacteraceae bacterium | reverse complement strand
CGGTGCCTGACCACCGCTTGTTTCCGCCGTGCAAACGTGGTCGGTTCACAACCAAACGCTGTATTCCGGGAAGGCGCAAAAATGGTGAAGCCGCTCAGAAAGGCCGTGCTACCAGTGGCCGGCCTTGGCACCCGTTTCCTGCCCGCCACCAAGGCGATGGCGAAGGAGATGCTGCCTGTTGTCGATAAACCGCTGATCCAGTACGCGATCGAGGAGGCGCGGGCCGCGGGGGTTGAGCAATTCTGCATGATCACGGGCCGCGGCAAGACGGCGCTTGTCGAACATTTCGACGTTGCCTTTGAGCTTGAGCAAACGCTGCGTGAACGCAACAAGATCGAGGCGCTGGAAAGCCTCCAGGCCGCGCAGGTTGAACCGGGGTCGATGAACACGGTCCGTCAGCAGGTGCCGCTCGGGCTTGGTCACGCGATCTGGTGCGCGCGCACCTTTATCGGCGATGATCCGTTTGCGATCCTGCTGCCCGACGATCTCGTGCTCGCGCGTACGCCATGCCTTCAGCAACTGGCCGACGCGTATATGGAGACGGGCGGCAACGTCGTCGCCGTCACCGAGGTGCCGCGCGATCAGACCAACCGCTACGGCATCCTGCGCGTCGGGCACGACGATGGGCGGCTCGTGGAAGTGCGGGGCCTCGTCGAAAAACCGAAGCCGCAGGAGGCGCCGTCGAACCTGTCAGTCATCGGCCGCTACATCTTGATGCCCGAGGTAATCGAGCATCTGGCGCGGATGGAGCGCGGCGCCGGCAACGAGGTGCAGCTGACCGACGCGATGGCGCGGATGATCGGCCGGCAGCCGTTCCACGGCCTCCGCTACGAGGGCGAGCGGTTCGATTGCGGCGACAAGGTCGGGTTCCTCGAGGCGCAGATCGCTTTCGCGCTACAGCGGCCGGATCTCGCGCCGGCTGTGCGTGTTTTCATGCGTAAGTATCGTGATTGACCCGACGGGGACGCGACACATGACCGAAATTCCGTATGCGTTCGATCCGACCATTCTGCGGGAATACGACATCCGCGGAATCGTCGGCGAAACGCTGAATCCATCCGATGCGTTCGCGATCGGCCGTGTCTTCGGTAGCATCGTCGCCCGCGGCGGCGGTCGCCGCGTCGCCGTCGGCTATGACGGCCGCCTCTCCAGCCCCGATCTCGAACTGCCGCTGGTGCGCGGGCTGATCGCGAGCGGCATGGAGGTGTTGCGGGTCGGGCGCGGGCCGACGCCGATGCTTTATTTCGCGGCAACCGTCGAGGCGACGGACGGCGCGATCATGGTCACCGGCAGCCACAACCCACCGCACTATAACGGCTTCAAGATGATGCTCGGCCGGAAGCCCTTCTTCGGCGCCGACATAAGGCGGCTCGGGGAGATGGCGGCGTCGGGCGACGTGGTGCCGGAGACCCGCGGGCGTGCCGAGCCGATCGACATTGCCGATTCCTACGTCGCGCGGCTGCTCGTAGATTGGGATGGCGGCGACCGGCTGCTGAATGTCGTCTGGGACAACGGTAATGGTGCTGCAGGTGAGATCCTTCAGCGGCTCGTCAACACGCTTCCCGGCGAGCACGTTGTGCTGAACGGTGAGATCGACGGCACGTTCCCCGCGCACCATCCGGACCCGACGGTGCCCGAGAATCTTCGCCAGCTTTCCCAGGCCGTGGTCGCGCGCGGCGCCGATATCGGCATCGCCTTTGACGGCGACGCCGATCGCATCGGCGTCGTCGACAACGCGGGCGAGATCATGTTCGGCGATCAGTTGATGATCCTGCTCGCCCGCGACGTGCTCCGCACGCACCCGGGGGCGACGATCATCGCCGACGTCAAGGCGAGCCAGGTGCTGTTCGATGAGATCGCGCGCGCTGGCGGTACGCCGCTGATGTGGAAGACGGGCCATAGCCTGATCAAGGCGAAGATGGCCGAGACCGGCTGCCCGCTCGCCGGTGAGATGTCGGGGCACATCTTCTTCGCCGATAAATGGTACGGGTTCGACGACGCGCTCTATGCCGCGGTCCGCGTGCTCGGCATCATCGCGCGCATGGATGGGCCGCTCTCCGCTCTCCGCGCCGCGTTGCCGTCGGTCGTCAACACGCCCGAGCTGCGTTTCCCGTGCGATGATCAGCGCAAGTTCGCCGTGGTCGAGGAGATCGCGGAGCGGCTCCGCGCGAGCGGCGCGAACGTCAGCGAAACCGACGGCGTCCGCGTATTGACGGATGATGGCTGGTGGCTGTTACGCGCATCTAACACACAGGCGGTCCTGGTTGCCCGCGTCGAAGCCCATGACGAAGCGGGGCTCGAGCGGCTGAAAGCGGCGTTGACAGACGCGCTTATGGGATCGGGTATCGTGGCGCCCGACTTCTCGGGCACCGGCAACGTAGGACATTGACGAACATGCAACAGCCGCCGCCGGCCCAACCGGGTATGCCGGAAGACGAGATCGACACACCGGCGCTCGTGCTCGATCTCGACGCGTTCGAGTGGAACCTCGACCATATGGCCGAACTACTCGCGCCCACGCGCACGCGGCTCCGCGCGCACGCGAAGACGCACAAATCGCCGGTGATCGCGCATCTGCAGATGGCGCGCGGCGCGATCGGCCAATGTGTGCAGAAGGTGGGGGAAGCGGAAGTCCTCGCCTGGGGTGGCGTGCCCGATATTCTCGTCAGTAACGAAATCGTCGGCGCCGGGAAGCTTGCCCGGCTCGCGGCGCTCGCACGGATCGCCAAGGTTGCGGTCTGCGCCGATGATGCGTCGCAAGTCGCAGCGATCGAAACGGCGGCCGCCGATGCGGGCGTGCGCCTGCCGGTGCTGGTCGAGATCGACGTCGGCGCCGGGCGCTGTGGCGTGACACCGGGGCCGGACGCGGTCGCACTTGCTCAGCGTATCGCCGCGTCGCGCCACCTGATCTTCGGGGGACTGCAGGCCTATCACGGCAGCGCACAGCACCGACGGACGGAGGAGGAGCGTCGCACCCTGATCGGCGCCGCCGCCGACGGTGCGCGCCGCACCGTCGAGCAACTACGACAGGTCGGTCTCGAATGCCCGATCGTCGGCGGCGCCGGCACGGGCACGTTCGCGATCGAGGCGGCGAGCGGCGTCTATACCGAGATCCAGGCCGGCAGCTATGCGTTCATGGACGGCGACTACGCGCGGAATCTCGGCGCGCACGGCGAGCAAGGCACGGGATTCCAGCACGCGCTGTTCGTGCTCGCGACGGTGATGTCGGCCGCGCGTCCCGGCGTCGCAGTGGTGGATGCGGGTCATAAGGCGATCGCGGTCGATAGCGGCCTTCCCGAGCCGTGGCAGCGGCCGGGCCTGCGCTATGTCGGCGCCTCCGATGAGCATGGCGCGCTCGCCGTCGGTCCGGAGGCGGTAGCGCCGCGTGTCGGTGAGCGGCTGCGGCTTGTCCCGGGCCATTGCGACCCGACGGTCGATCGGCACGATTGGTATGTGTGCGTCCGGAAAGGCCGCGTCGAATGCTTGTGGCCGGTCGCGGCGCGCGGCGCGATGCAGTGATCGCGGCGCACGATCTAGCGTAAGCGCAAAGAGAAACCGCCCGGGTTTGCGCCCGGGCGGTTTCGTATCAGGCGCCGGCTTTTGCCGGCAGACCGAGCTCAGGCCTTGTTACGCTGACGGCGGGCAACCAGGCCGATGCCGCAGAGCGCTGTGCCGAGCAGGCCGAGGGTCGCAGGCTCCGCAACCCTCGCGACCGAAGCGTCGAGGCTGACGCCCGCGTTGGCGCCCTCGGTGATGGTCAGCACCTCGGTGAGGGAATACGGCGACGACGGCGCCGCCGCGGACGTGATGACGGCCCCGCCGATCGAGCTGACCGTTCCGAGCAGTGTCGTCTCGTCCAACAGCGACGTGCCGAGATAGGTGCTCAGTGTCGCCGTGGCGGTGCCGCGGATCACGTTCCCGGTGAGTTGCGACAGCCACAGATTGACAGCCGTCGGGTCCGTGATCCCGTTCGCTGAGAACGTGACGACGAGCGTGCCGCCTGCGGTCCCGGTCGTGTAGTCCTGCGAACCGAGGTCTAGCGAGGGAACGGCGTCAGCGATGCCGCTGTTCACGTTCAGGCTGAAGGTGCCGTAACTCCCGCTGGCCACGAGCGGGCTCGTGGCGCTGGTGTACGTCTGGGTCGCAAACCCAGTCTCGGCGAGGGTCATCTCGAGCGCCGCATGGGCCGGCGCGACGCTGAGAGCAACCAGACCGGCGACCGCACTTGCCGTCAGAAGAGACTTGGAGAGAAGGCGCATCAATTGAGGGCTCCGAATGGTTATCGCGATCGATGCATCGCGAAGGTCGGTAAAGCATTCGGTATGCCAGGAGGTTCTTCTAGGTTTTTCAAACGCTTACGCGTTGGACCGAAGTGCCGGTGTAAGATCCGTCGACACGTATGAGTTGCGAAACAAACTGCTCTGATCGCGGTAATCGCACGCTCGCTTTAAGCGAGCGTGCCTTTTCGCGCAGCGCGCAGCAATTGCGCTCAGTGCCCGCGCAAAATCTGGCTCAAAAACAGCCGCAGTCGATCGGTCTGCGGGTTCTCGAACATGTCGCGCGGACGCCCGCTTTCGACAATCTCGCCACGATCCATGAAGACGACCCGATCCGCGACCTGCCGCGCGAAGCCCATCTCGTGCGTCACGCACACCATGGTCATGCCCGTGTCGGCCAGTTCGATCATTGTATCGAGCACTTCCTTGATCATCTCGGGGTCGAGCGCCGAGGTCGGCTCGTCGAACAGCATGATCTTCGGCTTCATGCAGAGCGCCCGCGCGATCGCGACGCGCTGCTGCTGTCCGCCTGAGAGCTGGCCCGGATATTTCCGCGCCTGCTCGGGGATCTTGACGCGGCGCAGATAGCTCATCGCCAGCTCCTCCGCCTCCGCCCGAGGGGTCTTGCGCACCCAGATCGGCGCGAGCGTGCAGTTCTCCAGAATCGTCAGGTGCGGGAACAGGTTGAACGACTGAAACACCATGCCGACTTCGCGCCGGATCGTGTCGAGCGCCCGCGTATCGTCGGTCAGCTCCGTGCCGTCGACTATGATCCGCCCCTCCTGATGCGTCTCCAGCCGGTTGATGCAGCGGATCATGGTCGACTTGCCCGACCCCGACGGGCCGCACACGACCACCCGCTCCTTCTGTGCGACCGTGAGCGTCACGTCGCGCAGCACGTGCATCGTGCCGTACCATTTGTTGACGTGATCGAGCACGATCGCCGGCGGCTCGGCGGCGTTCGGCAAGTGGGGCGCCCGGTCGGCTTCCAAGGTGTGGCTCATCGAAGGAGTCTCCGTATGGGGTTCAGCGATGGCTGGCGCCGGAGAGCCGACGTTCAAGGCCTCGGCTGTAGGACGACATCGCGTAACAGAAGAGAAAGTAGACCAGCGCGATCACGAGATAGATCTCGGTCGAGTACGCCGACCAGATCGGCTCTGAAATGGCGACCTTGCCCGAGGTCAGCAGGTCAAAGATGCCGATGATGAGCACAAGGCTCGTGTCCTTGAAGAACCCGATGAACGTGTTGACCAAGGGCGGGATCACGAGCCGCAGCGCCTGCGGCAGGATGACCATCCGTGTCTTCTGCCAATAGGTGAGCCCGAGCGCGTCCGCTGCCTCATACTGCCCGCGCGGCAGCGCCTGCAGCCCGGCGCGCACGACCTCCGCCAGATAGGCGCCGGCGAACAGGATGATCGCGATCTGCGCGCGCAGCAATTTGTCGAAATTCACCCCCTCCGGCAGGAACAGGGGGATCATCACGCTCGCCATGAACAGCAAGCTGATGAGCGGCACGCCGCGGATCAGCTCGACATATACGATCGACAGCGTCTTGATCGCCGGCAGCGATTTCGTCCGCCGCCCGAGTGCCACCAGAACGGCGAGTGGGAAGGCGAAGGCGAGGCCGAAGGTCGCGAGCATGAGCGTGATCGGCAGCCCGCCCCATTCGTCCTGCGGCACATAGGGCATCCCCGCGAAGCCGCCCCACATCAAGAGCCCGATCGCGATCAGGGTCGCGACCCAGATATAGATCAGCTCCCGGCGCCAGAACCTGCGCATCCCCGACACGGTGTAGAGGCCGAGGAACAGCACGATGCAGATCGCGGGCCGCCATTGCTGATCGAACGGGTAGCGGCCAAACAGGATGAAACGATACTTCTCCCCGATCACCGCCCAGCAGGCGCCCGTCCCCTGCGCGGCCTGACACGCGGCCGTGTTCGGCTGGCCGGTCGAGGTCTCCGGGACTGACCAGACGGCATGAATCAACGCCCAGGAGATGAACTCCGCGCACCATCGGAGCAGCAGATACCCAAGCACCAGCGTTACCGCGGTCGACAGCCATGAGCCGAACAGATTCTCCCGCGCCCAGGCGACCGGACCGACGGTCCCGACCGGCGGGCGCTCACGGACCGCCGGCATCTCGGCCGGTGTGCCGGCGAGGGACGGTACGGGATCGGCGCTAATACCCGCCATGTCCTAGCGCTCCACCAGGGCGATGCGGGCGTTATACCAGTTCATGAAGAGGCTGATCGACAGGCTAATCGTCAAATAGACCCCCATGATCAGGGCGATGCCCTCGATCGCCTGGCCGGTCTGGTTGAGCGTTGTGCTGGCGAGTGAGACAACGTCCTGATAGCCGATCGCGACGGCGAGCGAGCTGTTTTTCGTCAGGTTCAGGTACTGGCTCGTCATCGGCGGGATGATGACGCGGAGCGCCTGCGGCAAGACGATTTGCCGCAGCGTCACGCCGCGGGTTAGCCCCAGCGCCTCAGCCGCCTCCCATTGCCCCTTCGCCACGGCCTGGATGCCTGAGCGGACGATCTCGGCGATATAGGCGGCGGTGTAGATGACGAGGCCGGCGAGCAGCGCGAAATATTCCGGGCTGATCGTGCCGCCGCCCACGAAGTTGAAGCCACGCAGCTCCGGCCGCTCGATGACGAAGGGCGCTCCGAGCGCGGCCCAGGTTAGGCCCGGCAGGCCGACCAGAAACAGGAGCGCCCACGGCCACACGGCAGGCCGCACCCCGGTCGCGTCCTGCTGCCGCCGCGCGGTGTGCGCCCTGGCGACCGTCAGCACGACGCCGATCACGAACATCACCAGCGCCCAGGTGAACGCCTGCGACCAGACCAGCACCGGCACCTTCATGCCGCGGTTTGACAGGAACACGAGATCGCCGATCCGGACCGCCCGCCGCGGCCCCGGCAGGCCCTGCAGCATCGCGTACCAGAACAGCAGTTGCAGCAGCACCGGGACGTCACGGATCACCTCGACGTAAAGCGCCGTCAGCCGCGCGACCAGCCAGTTGCGAGCCAATCGTCCGATGCCGATCAGGGTGCCGAGAATCGTCGCGAGCACGATGCCAACGATGGCGACCTTCAGCGTGTTGAGGATGCCGACGAGGATCGCGTCGCCATACGTACTGACGCCCGGTTCATACGGGATGAGCGCCTCGCCGATCGGGATGGACGCGGTGCGACCCAGGAAGCCGAAGCCGGTCGCGATATGGCGGACGTCGAGGTTATGGATCGTGTTGTTGACGAGATAGGCGATGATCGCCGCGACGATTCCGACAACGACGATCTGCCAGACGATGGCCCGAAAAACCGGATCGGACCACGCGAGGCGCATCCCGCGCCGCGGCGCGGCGCGGGGTGCGATCAGGCGCGGATCGGAGGCCGCTCCGCTCAACGCATCGGGGGCGGATATTGCAGTCCGCCCTTGTTCCAGAGGTTGTTAATGCCGCGCTTGACGCCGAGCGGCGTGATGTTGCGGTCCCACATCTCCCCGAAATTCCCGACCTGCTTGACGATGTTGTAGGCGAACTTGTTGTCGACCCCCATCGCCTTGCCGAGATCACCTTCGACACCGAGCAGACGGCGGACGTCGGGCGTGGTGCTGGTCAGCATCTGATCGACATTCTTGCTGTCGACACCGTTTTCCTCGGCGGTCAGCTGCGCGATGAACGACCAGCGCACGAGGTCGAACCACTTGTCGTCGCCCTTGCGCACCGAGGGGCCGAGCGGCTCCTTGCTGATGATCTCGGGCAACAGATCATAATCCGTCGGCTTCGGCTGCGTGGAGCGGAAGGCGGCGAGCTGCGAGCTGTCCGTCGAATAGGC
>CAYSTX010000180.1:0-8117 GCA_964434035.1 uncultured Acetobacteraceae bacterium | reverse complement strand
TATGCGGCTCGACCAGCCCGGCGACCCTCCGCCGGTCGATTGGCGCGGCAATCCGCAATGCGGACTGACTATCCTCAACGATGCGCGGGCGGAGCACGACGGCTGGTTCGGCCGCATCACCGACCCGACCAACGGCAGCGTCTGGCAGGTGCGGCTCACCGTCGGGTCCGACGGGCGGCTCCGTCTACGCGGCTATGTCGGGATTCCGCTGCTCGGCCAGACGCAAATTTGGCAACCGTACACGGGCGCTGTGCCGCCCGATTGCCGGCTGTCCGGCTCGACACCCGCGTCGCCTGGGCGGCATACACCCGGCGGCAGCGGCTGACGGTGCCGGCGGCTCACGCGCCGGACGATGCCTTCGCCAGTTCCGTCGCGATCGCGGCGGTCAGCACCGGACCGTCCGGCTCGGTCGTCGCGCGATAGAGGCCCTTGATCGTGCCGTCACGGCCAATCAGCACCTTGTTGAAGTTCCAGGTCGGCTGCCAATTCCGCGTCGCCCGGACCCAGGCGTAGAACGGCGCGGCCTTGCTGTCCCGCACATGGCTGATCGCCGCCATCGGGAACTTCACGCCGAACGTTTTGTCGCAGAACTGCCTGACCCGGTCGTTCTCGGTGCTCTCCTGATAAAAATCGGTGCTAGGCACGCCGATGACGGTCAGGCCGCGCGCGTTCTGCGCCGCGTGCAGCGCCTCGAGCGCCTTGTATTGATAGGTGTAGCCGCAGAACGACGCCGTGTTGACGACGAGCAGCGCCCGCCCCTTGAACTGCGCGAGCGGCAGATCGCCGCCCTCGAGCGAGGGGAAGCCGAAATCCCACGCCGTGCGGTTGTCATCGGCGCGGGCTCGCGGCGCTACGGCGCCGATGCCGAGGGCGCCGAGCACGCTCATCACCAACCTGCGCGAACAGTCAGGCATAGCGTTCCTCCATCCAGGGGTCGGCGTTGTTGTTATAGCCGCGGGTCTCCCAGAAGCCGGGCCGATCCGCGACGGTGAACTGAATGCGCCGGACCCATTTCGCTGATTTCCACAGATAAAGACGCGGGATCAGCACCCGCACCGGGCCGCCATGCTGACGGCTGATCGGCTGGCCGTTCCACCGATCGACCAAAAAGACGTCGGGCTGGTCGAACTGATCGAAACGCACATTGGTCGTATAGCCGTCATGGGATGTAAAGATCACGTGCTGGACCTCGGCCACGGGCTTCACAAGGTCGATCAGTGTCCGCGCCGCAACACCGCGCCACGCATTGTCGTAGCGGGACCACTGGGTGACGCAGTGCATGTCGGAGAGGCTGTCTGCGTGCGGCAGAGCCTCGAACGCGGCGAAATCCAGCGACTGCGGCGATGCCACCTGCCCGTCTATGTCGAGCCGGAACCGATCGAGCGAAATGTCCGGCTGCACGCCGAGATCGAGCACCGGCCAATCCTGAACCTGACGCTGGCCGGGCGGCAGGCGGTCGCGCTCCGGGTCGGCGTGCGTGCCGGTCAGCAGCCGTCCGTCGCGGGCCCACTCCTGCTTGCGCGCAATCAGCTTCGCCCGCGCCCCCTCGGGCACGGTGTCCCCCGCGTCGTTGGTCATGCTCACCTCTCCTCGCGTTCCGCGATGCGGCCTGGGGCCAAGGTGAGGACTGAAACGGGGGTCGGCAAGCCCGACCGCGCCGGCCTTCCCCAGCCGCGATAGCCGCTTAGGAACACCAGCCAGCCGATGGCGGCCCCGAGATGGCGCAAAACCTGGAAACTGAACGGCTCGATCAGCGCAAGCAGCAATGCGCCACGCGCGGTAACGCCGGTCTCGGCCGCGACCCAGCGGCGATAAAGATGCACGGACCAGACATGAAATCCGAGATCGACCGCGATCTTCGCGCCAACCACGGCCGCCGCCGGCGCCGCTACCGCCGCCTGTCCGGTCGCAACGGAGATGATGAGCAGTCCGATCGCCGTCAGCCCGTAGATCGGTTGCAGCGTATCAAGCGCCTTCACCGGCAGCATGGCGAGGCCGAGCGCACCGTAGCGCCGGTTGCCGACCATGTCGCGATACCAGAGCTGCGTCTGCAGGAAGCCGCCGAACCAGCGCCGCCGCTGCCGCAGGAATGCGCCAATCGTCGCCGGCGCCTCCGTCGTCGCGACCGCGGAGCCGAGGACGCTCGTCGTCCAGCCGAGGCCGTTCTGCACCGAATAGCGGCGGAGCCGGTGGATCAGCTCGTAATCCTCAACGAGGCACGCCGGATCGAACCCGCCCACGTGCCGCAATGCCTCCGTCCGGTATCCCGCGAACGCGCCGGAAATCAGCAGCAGCGAGTCCGCGCGCGCCCAGGCGAACCGGCTCAGGAAGTTGCGAACGTATTCGTACGATTGGAACCTCAGTAGTACCCGCGTGCCACGACCCGCGCCGGGCGCACAGGTTGGCAACAGGATGCCAGTCGCGGCGACCAGTCGTAGCTCGGCCTCGAACGCATCCCGCATCGCCGCCACCGCGCGTCGTGCGAGTAGCGTATCGGCGTCGACGGTCAGCATCGTCTCGGTCGAGACGTGATCCAGCGCCGCGTTCAGCGCGCGCGACTTGCCGCGATGCGGCAGGCGGAGCCAGCGGAGTGCCGGCCGGCCGGACACGGGGGGCGCCGTCGCCACGTCGCCCTCGCGGGGCGTGGCAAAGCCGTAATGCGCCGCCAACACATCGGCCGTTGCATCGGTCGAGCCGTCGTCGGCGATCACGATCTCGTCAGGTGCTTCGGACTGCGCGACGAGCGCCTCGATCGTCTGCGGCAGGCTGGCGGCTTCGTTGTACGCGGCGATGACGGCGGTCATCCGCGGCCGCGCCAGATCGGGCGTCGATGGACGCGCGACGAACGAAGAGGGTCGCCGCACCAGAACGCGCGTCTGCCAGCCGACATAGAGCAAAAGCGCCGTATCATACGCCGCGTAAACGATGCCCGCCGAGTATGCGAACGGACCATCAAACCGAAACGCACGCGCGAATAACGCAACCCACAGAACGATCACCCCACCGTGGATCAGCACGGCCGGGAGCGGCGTGCGCGGCGGCGCGAAGCGTGGCGAGGCAGCGACGAGCTCATCAGAATAAGAGGACGACATGCGGCGTAAATGGCGCGGCGCCGCACGGTTCCAAGCGGCGTGTCACCGCCATGCGGCACCTTTCGTGTTACAACCGCAATGGGGCTTCTTCCGTGTTACGCGTGCGTCCCCACCTGCTTCGGCGGGGCGACAACGAGGAGTGAGACGTGCCGGCACGATACACACGCGTGGCGATCCTGCTGCATTGGCTTATCGCAACCCTGATCCTCGCGAACCTCGTCATTGTCTGGACGGTCGACAGTCTTCCTGAGACATGGAGCCGCCCCGCGGTCGACATGCACAAATCGATCGGGCTCACCGTTTTCGGCCTCGTGGTGATGCGAATCCTTTGGCGCACCGCGCATCGTCCGCCGCCGCTGCCCGATGCGTACAAGCCATGGGAGCGGCGCGCGTCACACGTCACGCACATCGCGCTCTATGCATTGATCGTGCTGATGCCGCTAACCGGCTACATCCATGACAGTGCGTACAAGCTCGGGGCGAAATATCCGCTTCGGCTCTACGGACTGGTTCCGTTCGGCCGAATTGGTTTCATCGCGAACCTTGATCCCGCAACCAAGGAATACGTGCACAGCCTGTTCTTCTCGATCCACATGGCGCTCGCCTACGTGCTGTACGCGCTGGTCGCGCTGCATGTGCTCGCGGCGCTGAAGCACCAGTGGATCGACGGGCATCAGGAGATCGAGCGGATCCTGCCGGCGCCGCCCGCCTCCTGACGCGCCGCGACGGAAGTCAGCGGTTGAAGGTGTTGCCGCCGTCCTGCTGCTGAAGGTGCCCGTTTGCGTTCATCGTTGCGACGTTGACGGTCGGCATGTACGGCATATTCGTCAGCAGCGCCTCGGTGCGCGCGGGACCGTACGTGAAGATGACGGGGTTCAGCGTGTCGGTCGCCGCCGCCGGATCGCCGGCAGCCCGCGCGTCCGCGTAACTCAGCAATCCATTCACCACCGCTTGCGATGGCGCATTGGGCGCGACGCCAAGCGTCTGCCGCAACTCGGTCCGCGCATGCAGCATCTGCATCTGAATGATCGGGCCAATAAAATCCCAGCGCGGCGCCGTCGAGAACTCGCCCGCCATGTAATCGACACCAGCAGCGCCGCGGGCCGCCTCGATCGGAAGGCCGCGCGTGCGGGCGGGGTATGCGAACGCGTACGCAGCTTGCTGGGTGGCGATGATATCAGGGTCGGCGAACCCGCCGAAGGCGCCCGGCAGAACCCGCGCGGTGTCCGGCGCGGGCGTCGGCTGAAAACCGGCGCACCCGGCCGGCACAAGGCCGGCGGCGAGAAGTGTTGCGATCAGTGCTGGATGGCGCATGCGAAACCCCGTCTTGAGTAACACACGTCACATAGGATCGCGGTCGCTATTTTCAGCCGTAACCGCGCAGCCCGATTCTATAACGTGCGGCAAGCTCCGCGTAATGTGGCGCGATCAGGTCGAACTTCGCCCGCTCCTCCGGTGGCATCACGCGCACGAACCGCGCGGGCGAGCCCTGCCACATCTCGTTCGGCCCGATCACCTTGTTCGGCGTCAGCAGCGCGCCGGCCGCCAGCATTCCGCCTTCCTCAATCACAGCACCGTCGAGCACGGTCGCACCCATGCCGACGAACGCACGGTTCTTCAGCGTGCAGGCGTGCACGATCGCGGCGTGGCCGACGGTCACGTCATCGCCGATGATCGTCGGGAAGCTGACCGAGTTGACGTGAATGATCGTGCCGTCCTGGATGTTCGTGCGGCTGCCGATGCGGATGAAATTAGTGTCGCCGCGCAGCACGCAGTGAAACCAGATGCCGCTCTCCGGCCCGATCTCAACGTCGCCGATGATCGCCGCGGTCGGCGCGATGAAGGCGCTCGGGGCGATCCGTGGCGCGACGCCTTCCAGGACAAACATCGGCCCCTGCTCAGGCATGGGCGGGCAACCGTGAGGGCGCATCCGTCGATGCGGTGAGCCCGAGCATTAGCGCGATGTTCTGCACCGCCGCGCCGGACGCGCCCTTGCCGAGATTGTCGAGCCGCGCGACCAGCACCGCCTGCCGCCGCCGGTCGTTGGCGAAAACGCGCAGCTCCATCCGGTCCGTGCCTGCCAGGGCCTCGGCCTCCAGCGCGGCCGCGTCCTCCACCGTTTCGACGACGCTGATGAGCGGGCTGCCGGCGTAGCGTTCGGCTAGGGCGTCGCGCAAATCGGCGCCCGTCGGCGACAACGGCAGCGTGTCGAGATGCAGCGGGATCGAGACGAGCATTCCCTGCCGGAAATGCCCGACCGAGGGGACGAAGATCGGCCGCCGCTCCAGCCGCGAATAGGCGGTGGTTTCCGGGATGTGCTTGTGCTCGAGACCGAGCCCATACAGCTCGAACGCCGGACCCCCGTCCCGCTCATGCGCGCCGATCATCGCCTTGCCGCCGCCGGAGTAACCGCTAACGGCGTTGATCGTGATCGGGTAATCGGTCGGAATGAGCGCCGCATCGACCAGCGGACGCAGTAGGCCGATCGCGCCGGTCGGGTAACAGCCGGGATTGCTGACGCGCGGCGCGCCGGCGATGGCCGCCGCCTGGCCGGGCGTCATTTCGGCGAACCCGTAGGTCCAGGTCGGGGAGACGCGGTGCGCGCTGCTCGCGTCGATCAGCTTTGGTGCGGCCGGGCCGAGATCCGCGACGATCGCCGCCGCCTCGCGCGCCGCCTGATCCGGAAGGCACAGGACGACGAGATCGACCGATGCCATCATGTCGCGACGGGCGACAGCATCCTTGCGGTGCGCGTCCGGTAGGCTGCGCAGCGTGATGCCTGGAAAATCGGTGAGACGGTCGCGAATACCGAGGCCTGTCGTACCTGCCTCGCCGTCGATGAAAACGCTCGGCATCTCCAAGACGCTCCCTTGCCCAACACGCAGTTACAGTGCGCGCCGGTAGCACCACCAGCACGCCACGCAGCAAGCCCGGTTGAGCAAGGCAGCATCGCGCGGCCGTAATGGCCGCGCGATGGAAGCTTAACGCTTGCTGAACTGGAAGCTGCGACGAGCCTTCATCTTGCCGTACTTCTTACGCTCGACGACACGGGGATCGCGCGTCAGGAAGCCCGCGACCTTCAGAATGCTGCGCAGTTCCGGCTCGTAGTACGTCAGTGCGCGGCTGATGCCGTGCCGCAACGCGCCCGCTTGGCCGGACAGGCCACCACCGTTGACCGTGCAGTAGACGTCGAACTGATTGTAACGGTCCGCGACGAGGAACGGCTGAGTAATCAGCATCCGCAGCACGGGGCGCGCGAAATACTGGCCGACTTTCTTGCCATTGACCATGATGTCGCCGCGGCCGGGCTTGATCCAGACGCGGGCGATGGCGTTCTTGCGCCGGCCGGTCGCGTAGGAGCGGCCGAACGCGTCGCGCTTCGGCTCGCGCTTCGGCGCGTCCGACGGAAGGCCGAGGCCGCCCGGTGTCGCGGTCGCAACGGCCAGATCCTTCAGGTCCGCAAGCGTGCGGGTCTGGGTGTCACTCATGGCGCTTACGCCCTCCGGTTCTTGGTGTTCAGCGCGGCGACGTCGAGGCGCTCGGGCTGCTGCCCGTCATGCGGATGGTTCGGCCCGCCATAGACATACAGATGCTTCATCTGCGCCCGCTGCAGCGGCCCGCGCGTGATCATGCGCTCGACCGCCTTGGTGATGACCCGCTCCGGGTGCCGGCTCTCGAGCCGCTGGCGGATCGAGCGGCCCTTGATGCCGCCGGGGAAACCGGTGTGGTAATAGAATACCGACTGATCGGCCTTGTTGCCGGTCACCCGTACCTTCTCGGCGTTGACGACGACCACGTGGTCGCCGCAATCGACATGCGGGGTGAATTGCGGCTTGTGCTTGCCGCGCAAGCGGTTGGCGATCACGACGGCGAGGCGGCCAAGCACGAGCCCTTCGGCATCGATCAGCACCCAGCCCTTCTTCGCCTCCGCCGGCTTCAGCGACAGGGTTGTTTTCAGCATCGGTCCGGTTTCCACAAACGGGGAACGGCCCCCGACGGGACCGCGACAAGGCGCGGGGTATGGCCGGATCAGGCAGCCCAGTCAATGGGTTCGTGCGTGTGGTAACGTGATACCACAGCTTGATCGGTGCCGATCGGTAACCCTTTCGCTGCTACGGCGATCAACTATGGCGTGACCCGGGCGGCGTCGGATGCGGTCGTGTCGTTCAGGCGCTAGGATTGTTCCGCCGCCGAGATGCCGAGGTGTGCCATTCCGCCCGTCCCGCTCACCGTCCGCACCCAGCGATCGTCTCCGTCGTCGCGGATCGTCTGGCTGTTCGGCGCCTTGATCGGGGCGAACCTTGTCGCCTGGGCTTGGGCGGTCGTCGCATTCCAGGACTATCCGGCGCTGCTCGGGACGGCGCTGCTCGCCTGGATGTTCGGTCTGCGGCACGCGGTCGACGCCGACCACATCGCGGCGATCGACAATGTGGTGCGACAGTTGATGGCCGGCGGGCGGGAGGCCCGAACCGTCGGGCTGTGGTTCTCGCTCGGCCACTCGACCGTCGTCGTGCTCGCCTCGCTTGTGGTGGCCGCGACCGCGAGTGCCATGCAGGAAAGGATTGAGACGGCGCGCGACGCCGGCGGCCTGATCGGCACGCTTGTCTCAACCACGTTCCTGCTCTCGATCGCGCTCGCGAACCTGGTCATTCTCGCCGGTGTGTTCCGGCGGTTTCAGCAGGTTCGGCGGGGCGAGGCGTTGGACGAGACCGCCCTCGAGCGGCAGCTGTCGGGGCGCGGGCTGCTCGCTCAGGTGTTGCGGCCGGTGCTGCGTGCGATCACCCGCACATGGCACATGTATCCGGTTGGCGTCCTGTTCGGGCTCGGCTTTGACACCGCGACCGAAATCGGGCTGCTCGGCATCGCGGCGACTGAGGCGTCGCGCGGCATGGCGCCTTGGGCGGCCCTGGTGTTCCCGGCGCTGTTCACGGCCGGCATGGCGTTGGTCGACACCGCGGACAGCGTGCTGATGGTCGGCGCCTACGGGTGGGCGTTCGTCCGGCCGCTGCGCAAGCTCTGGTACAA
>CAYSTX010000179.1:0-8138 GCA_964434035.1 uncultured Acetobacteraceae bacterium | reverse complement strand
TCCGAGGATCTGGGCTGCCCGCGCGACGTGCTGGTCTATCGCCTCCTTCGGCGCCTTCGCGAGCACGAGCGAAAACGCCATGTTGTCGCGCACCGTCATGTGCGGATAGAGCGCGTAGTTCTGGAAAACCATCGCAATGTCACGCGCCTTCGGTGGTACGTCGTTCACGACGCGACCGGCGATGGAGATCTCGCCTTTGGTGACGTTCTCGAGCCCCGCGATCATGCGGAGCAGCGTCGATTTGCCGCAGCCGGAGGGGCCGACGAGGATGACGAACTCGCCGTCCTCGATCTCGACATCGACGCCATGTAGCACCTCGGTCGAGCCGAACGCCTTGCGGACCTGCCGCAGTGACACGGGGGCCATCGTCTAAAACTTCGAAATACGGGTTTCCTTGGCCGTTATGAACTCGAGCAAGACGGGATTCCCCTTCTGCGTCTGCTCGATTCCCCGCTTGATTGCGGGCACGATTTCGGCCGGGTCGGTCACGCGTTCGCCATAGCCGCCGAATGCGCGCGCCATCGCGGCATAGTCGCCGGAGATGTCCGTCGAGCGGTATTTCTCCGTGGATACCGGCATCACTTTCAGCTCGATCGCCATCGAGAAGTTGTTGAACAGGATCGACATGATCGGGATGCGCTCGCGCACCGCGGTTTCGAAATCCATTCCGGTGAAGCCGATCGCGGCGTCGCCCCAGACGTTTATGCAGAGCTTGTCCGGATGCGCGAGCTTGGCGCCCATCGCGAGGCCGAGCCCGTACCCGAGCTGCGTCGTTTTGCCCCAACCGAGATAGGAGAGCGGTTCGGTCGCGACCCAGAACGGCGAAAGCTGATCGCGCGGGCTGCCGGCGTCGTGCGTGATGATCGTGTTTTTCACGTCCACCGTGTGCAGCAGGTCCCAGATCACGCGATAGGGCGAGAGCGGCACATCACTCGAGGTGAGGAGGGGCCGCCATTCGGCCATCCAGCCCTCGCGCAACTCCGCGATCGCGCGCGCGACAGCGCTCGCGTCCCGCGTGCGCCCGGCCGCGGGGGCAAGCTCCGCGATCAGCGCGTCGATCGTCAGCGCCGCGTCCCCGATTAGCCCGACGGCGCAGCGCACATCCTTGTTGAGGTGGTCGGGATCCAGGGTCGCGTGGATGATCGTCTTGCCCTTCGGCATCGCGATCGCGAAGGACGTCTCGGTGAAGCTGCAGCCGATGCCGAGGATGACATCGGCGGTATGCAGGAAATGGTGCGCGGGCTTTGGGAACGCGACGCCGCCCGACCCGAGCGAGAGCGGATGGCTCTCCGGGAAACTGCTCTTGCCGCCGAGGCTGGTCACCACGGGTGCCGCCAGCAGCTCGGCGAGCGCCCGAAGCTGCGGCCAGGCGCGCGCCCAGTGAATGCCGGTCCCGGCATAGATCACCGGGCGCTTCGCCGCCGCGATCAGCGCCGCCGCCTTTCGGACGTCCACCGGGTCGGGACCGAAACGGGTGCTGACCACGGGCTCGTAGTCGAGCGGCTCGGCGATTTCCTCGTTGAAGACGTCGGCCGGGATCTCGACCAGGACTGGTCCGCCGCGGCCGTTTCGCAGGCGCGAGAAGGCGCGGCGCATGATGTTGGGCACCTCCGACGGGAGCGTGATGCTCTCGGCCGATTTGGTGACGCTCCGCATGCTCTCGATCGGGTTGTAGTTCGCCCTCACCTGCGCAAGCCGACGTTGATAGCCCATCGGCAGCACCAGGACCGGCACGCTCTCGCCGAAGCACTGGGCGACGCCGCCATAGGCGTTCTCGGTGCCCGGCCCGTGCTGCATACAGAAGGCGCCTATCCTGTGCCCCGAGCTCAGGCGGGAGATCGCGTCGGCCATATGAAGGCCGATGCGCTCCTGGCGGACGATGATCGGCCGTATGTCGGCCTTGGCCGCATGCTCGATCAGGTGGTTGACCGGATAGGCGCAGAGGATCTCGATCCCCTCGCGCTTGAGGATTTCCGCGATCGCGTCGCCGACTCTCATGCTGGACCGTTCCCTCGCCGTGCGCCGATGGGCATTCTTTTATTGGCGCCGTTGCCGAGCCGGGCCGACGCTTGGGGCAAGAGCCTAGGGTGGGGTGTCGGCGCTTGCAACTATGGGCCGGGTGTGCCAGCCGGCGCGGCGGGGCGGAACGGGTTGCGGGTCCGGGCGCCCGGAGGGCTATGCTTTGGCGACTGCATGCTTTCAGGCTGGAGTTGGGGGTGCCAACCCGGCCCGGCGCCAACGTTTCAAAGAAGGAGAAAATGCCATGAACGTCATTACCAGCCCACGCTATGACACCGACTTCAAGTCACTGCGCGGCGTCGTGAGCCCCGAGGAGTGGCAGGCGCGCGTCGATCTGGCCGCATGCTACCGGCTGGTCGATCATTACGGAATGGTCGACATGATCTATAACCACATCACGCTCCGCATTCCCGGCACCGACCATCTGCTGATCAACCTCTACGGGCTGCTCTACAAGGAGATCACGGCGTCGAGCCTCGTGAAGATCGACGTCGAGGGCAACATCATCCACAAGCCCGACACCGATTACGGCATCAACGTCTCCGGCTACGTGATCCACGGCGCGATCCATAAGGCGCGGCCCGATGTGGCGGCGGTGATCCATACCCACACGCGCGCCGGCATGGCGGTCTCAGCGATGAAGTGCGGCCTGCTGCCGCTCAATCAGACGGCGATCCGCTTCGTCGGCCACATCGGCTACCACGGCTACGAAGGTCCGGCGATTGACGTGGCCGAGCGGGAGGCGCTGGTGCGCGACCTCGGGCAGCATGACGCGATGATCATGCGCTCGCACGGTCTGCTGACCTGCGGCGCCACAATCCAGCAGGCGTTCAACACGATGTATCAGCTGGAGATGTCGTGTCAGGCGCAGGTCGACGCGATGGCGGGCCGCACTGAGCTGGAAATTCCGTCGGCCGAGGTTCTGGCGCGCACCGCCAACCTGTATCAGCCCGGCGTTCGCCGTCCGTACGGCGTGCTGGAGTGGCCGGCGCTGATCCGGCTCCTGGAGGCGGAGAGCAAGACGTCGCCCTATCCGCATTACGCGAGCTAGCGGGGATCCGACCACACCGAAGCGAGCGCCCACGCCGTCCCCGGGGAGGAATGTGCGTGCAGGTCTGCGCGATGCTATTAGTGACCGCCGTTAAAGGAACGGCGGCGCACCCGCGACGCCGGGGGCTGGAGGCGCGATGCACTGGCGTACGCTCGATTTAAATCTGCTGGTCGTGTTCGACGCGGTGGCGCAGGAGCGAAGCGCCACGCGCGCGGCGGCGTCGCTCAACATGTCGCAGCCGGCGCTCAGTCACGCCTTGACGCGGCTGCGGCGGGCCTTGCGCGACGACCTCTTTCTCCGCACGCCGGACGGGATGGAGCCGACGCCGTTTGCTGAGCGGCTGGCCGGACCCATCCGTGCCGCGCTGCAAAGCCTGCACATGGCCCTCGATACCGCGGCCGAGTTCGATCCGGCGACGGCCGAGCGCGGCTTCTCGGTCGCGGTCGATAACCGTTCGGCGCTGGTGCTCGCGGCCCCGTTATCGGCCGCCGTTGCGCGAGAAGCACCCGGCATCAGCCTCGACCTCCGCCCGAGCGGCACGCTCAATCTGATGGGGCGGCTTGATCGTGGCGAGTTGGATCTGGCTCTCGGCGGCGTGGAGGCGCCCGGCGAGCGCTTCGCCGATTTGCGGCTGTTCGACGACGGTTTCGCGGCCCTCGTGCGCCGCGACCACCCCGCCGCGTCCGGCAACGTGCTGACCGTCGAGAACCTCGGCGCCTTTCCGCACATGGCGCTGTCCTCGACGGGCGAGGGGACGGCGTTTGTCGACGCGGCGCTGGCCGAGCACGGTCTCGTGCGGCAGATCGCGTTACGCGGGCCACTGATCGCCGCCGCCGCGACGCTCGCGCAATCGGACATGATCGCCATCATGAGCGAGCGCGGTGCGCGTGAGTTCGCGCGCACCGCGCCGCTGCAGGTCATGGCGCTACCGTTTCCGTCACCGCGTCTGACAACCGCGATGCTGTGGCACCGGCGACTGGACGATCTGCCGGCCCATCGCTGGCTGCGCTCCGTCGTGTCGCGCGTCGCTCGGAAGCTTCAGTCACGCGGCTCCTCGTCGTAACCAGCGCCGATCAGGGCAGCGAGTTCGGGCTCTGAACCGGGCCGCCGTTGTTCGGGATGTCGATGCCGCCGTTGTCGATCGCCACCTGCGTCTTCGGATCGAGCGGGTAGTTGCTATTCGCACCACGATCGAGCGCGGACGGCGACGACATGACCGGAACCGTATGCGCCGGGTCGAGCGGATAGTTGCTGTTTGCACCACGATCGAGCGCGGACGGCGACGTCATCGCCATGTGATGCGGCAGCGAGACGACGGCCGACAGCGCGACGCCGGGGGTTTCGGGCCGCGTGGATTGCGCATGCGCAATGGTTGCAAACAGAACGACTTGCAGCGCGGACGCGCACAGGATCTTTCGCATGGGTGTCTCCCGTTTCTTTCGTTGGGTTACCGTGTCCAACCGAAGCTAGAGACCGAGGACGCCCGCACTCAAATGCACGTCCGTCACGCCCACATGTCGCCGCTGCATCATGACAATGCGGGCCGGACATGAGAGGGTGCAGACGTGGAATTGGCTTCGTCGGCGGCGAATATCGATTGGTTCTGTGCGGCAATCCTGTCGCACCAAACCTACGGAGGACTGCCATGAACAGCGTGACGAAGAAGATGCGCCTTGCGCTCGCCGCTCTCGCCCTCGTGACCGCGCCGGTCAGCATGGCGCTCGCGGAGAGCAATTACGATCCGTACGGCCTCGAGGGATCGAACCTCGCCGTCGTCTCGAACCCCGTCCAGACTCAGACGGGTTCCAACGCGTACCCGACGTTCAGCCCGAGCGAGACAGTCGGCGTCCGAAGCGGTGGCGTCGTCGCGCTCACCGGCAGCCAGAGTGAGCCACAGCCGGTCAATGCTCTGACGCATTCGGTGACGGGGAATGACGTGCGCCTCTTTGCGCAGGCGAACAACCAGTAAGGTTCGATGGTCCGGATGAGGCTCGCGCAATCGCCTCATCCGGCCATTTTTCGCGGCTTTCGCGGCGTATTCGCTGGGGACAAGCCGATCAGGACGATGCGGTCGAAGTCCGAGCCAGCAGCCGCGAAGTCATTGACTGGATCGTGTCAACGATGCTCGCGCTCGGCGCGGTGTTCGTCACGATCTCCTGCTCACGGTCGACGGCGCGCATGCCGTCGAAGATGTTCACCATCAGCCACGATGTACCGTCCTGTCCCGCGGACGACGCATGCCAAACGATGCGTTGCGTCGGGAAAGGCGGCTCGACCTTTCCTGGCATCACGCTGCCGGGCGCCGCGCGCTCCATGCCCGCTCGCACCAAGTGGACAAACTCTTCGCTGGTAGTTCCTAGAATTGGCTCGCGAACAATGACGCCGTCCATACCGGTCGACGTCTTGAAAGCGAAAGCGGGCTGGGTCGTCAGTACGCTCGGAGATGTCGCGCAAGCCGAAAGGCTGATCAAGAAAGCCGTGCAAACCATTAGTAGGCAGGACCATGACGCCCCCCGTCTTCGGCCTCGTCCCGAGACAAGGGGCGGCAGCGCCGCCGCAAGGCTCGTTACGTCCTTAACCATTTTACCTCGGTCTCCAGGACAGACTGCGCCAATTCGCCTCGTCGCAGAAAGTCCGCATTAAGGGCACGGCAGGGCACGACCATCGAAATCGTCGACAGCGCTGATCTCAACTAAGGCGCTTTCCAGCCGTCGGACAGCGTTTGCATAAAGGCGACGATCGCGTCTTCGTCCTGATCGCTCAGCCTGAGATTGCCGACGAAGCTCTTGTTCATGTTTGCCGTGGTCTCCGGCGCTGGCCAGCACGAAATGCCCTCACCAGGATCGCCCGCACGGCACCGGGGCAGGGTGTCGCGTGTGTTATAGAAGTGGACGACCTCTTTGAGGCTCTTGAAGTAGCCGTTGTGGCCGTACGCCTTGACGAAGCCGGGATAGGGTCGCTTGTCGACGTCGCGCAGCGTCGGGACCTGGATTCGTCCCATGTTGTCTTGCGCGTGCACGGTCCAGTGCGCATCGGGCACCGCGGACAGACTGAGCGCACGGCCGCTCAGCAGGTACTCGCCGACACCCTCATCGATGTATGCGGCGCCTGATGTATTGGCCACATACCCGTGGGAGTCGGGCGTCGATTCGCGATAGAAGGGTAGGGCGGGATTGGCTGGCGTGCCGATGTTGCTTGCCGTGAAGTCCGTGAACAACGGTTCTTCACCGGGTCCGCCGTCGCGGTGGCACATGTTGCAATGCGCTTGGCCGCGGAACAGGTCGTAGCCCCGCTGCTCCTGCGGGGTGAACTTGGCCTTACCGCCGAGCACCGCGTCGTATTTCGAGGTGAACGGGGAGATTTCGGCCGACGCCTCGTAGTTGGCGATCGACTGCGCGATCTGATCGAAGGTAGCGGATGCCGTTCCGCGGTCCGCTGCAGTCAAGTGCACCGGCTCCGGATCATTGGCAGGAGGCGGTCCCGGCTGGTTACAAACGTTCTCGACGTTCGCCGGCCATGTGATAGCGAATGCCTGAGGGCCCCAGATTTTCTCGAAGAATGTCCGGTAGGGCCGCTGCGACGCGCGATAGACTATGCACACGGGGTCGGAGAGCCCCATCTCAACCGGATTAACAGGCGGCCCTTCGGCCTGCTCCGCCGCCGGATTGCCAAGCCGCCGCCCGGTTGCGCGCATATCCCAGAAATTGCCGCCGACCATATCCCCACGATACGGATCGTAGTGCAGAACTGGCGACAGCGGCGCGTAGGCATGGGTCTGCGGCTTGCGATTGCTGAAGCGTGTCCGTACCGAGCCGGGATACGAGCCGGTCGTCGCGTTCAGCGCCGAAACCGGACCTGTGAATCCGACCTCAGGCATGTGACAAAAGGCGCAGGCTTCGTTTCGATTGACCGACAGCTCCTTATCGAAGAGCAGCGCCTTACCGAGCAACTCGACTTGCTGAACGTTGTTGTCGGGCGGCGATGGGACACGCGTCAGGGTTTCCCGCTCGGTCGCGTCGATGCGTGCCTCGACCTGCTCGATTTCAGCCTGTGCTGCGGGCGAAATCCGGCTATCATCGTGAGCGCCAAATGTCGTGCGGTTCGTAATCGGCAGAAAGGCGATTCCACACGCAGCGATGCACGCCACCCGGGCGGCGACGCGGAAGCCCTGACGCCTCGTCGCCGGCTGCGGCGAATGAGGGTGAGGCTCCTTGTCGAAGGAAGGCTTTCCGGACATTCCGCGGCCCCGAGGTTTCGTAGAAAGATTGGCTTGCTTTCAGCATCATCTAGCGCTGGTCCTTGATTTCGTCGCCCCATGTGTCGGCCGGCAGATTCACCACGATCGGCTCAGGTGTACTTCGGATGACGACCCATCGCACCGGAATCGTATCCGACGGATTGCTTTCCATATGCGGGACCCACGGCGGTATGTGGAGGAAGTCACCCGCGCGCGCGATAGCGGAGAACTCGCCGCGCTCGCCCCATCTCAAGTGACTTACGCCTTCCAGCACATAGGCGATCGTCTCCTGCATGCCGTGGTGATGAACATCGATCTTTCCCCCCGGCGCGATAGTGAACACGCCACCCCACAGCCCGGTCTCAATACCGCCCGACCGGGTGATCGCGGCTAGACGTTGCGAACCTTGCGTCTGCGCCGTCGCCGCGTCGAACGCGCTCGGGGATACGATGTGGATGCCGGCGGTGCCGTGCGACATGCTTACTGGTCCGGTCGATTGTGCGAAGCAGAAATAGTTGCCGATGCCCCGTTTCTAGGGCGGTCGGTTTCAAAGTGTAACTCGTGGCCCGGTGCCATTCGGTCCGATCAGATGGAGTAAGTACCGAGCACCTCAACACATTTCGCGAAAGCGTGAGATTCGCGGATCTGTGCGCACGGCGGAGAGAAACAAATGTCATTGGCAGCTCCGGCGTCCGGTCTCCTTGCGCCGACCAGGCGGATGACTCGATTTCCACCTGAGCCGCTATTATCCAGAAGGTCTGAAGCCTTATATCTTTGTATAGGAAAGCAGACGCTCGGCTGCAGCGCGCTGTGCCGGCTGACACGGCGGGA
>CAYSTX010000178.1:3047-8184 GCA_964434035.1 uncultured Acetobacteraceae bacterium | reverse complement strand
GGCCTTCCCCCACGAGGCTGATTTGAACGCCCGCTGATCGGACGCCCAATCCGCAGCAACACCCCGCAAACCTGCAGGCCGTGTGCCCGCTGGCCGTGTGATTGTATCCGTTGAAGTTGCGAGCGAACCGTCCGTCATCAGATCCTGCTCCTCGCTAAGAGACCGCGGCGCGGCAAATGGCGATGAAGTCGTCAGCCCAGCCGGCCAGAAGTGCGAAAATGACCAGCCACACCAGCAGCAGGAAGTGCCAATAAGCCGCGCACAGACCCACGCTCAATTGCATTTTCTCACGACCGGCGCCGCGCCACACCTTGGCGCAGGTCCGCCCCAGCGCGATGAGCCCTCCTGAGACGTGCAGCCCATGGATGCCGGTGATCAGGTAGAAAAACGCGGCGGACGGATTGCTCGCGGCGAAATAACCCTCGGCGGCAAGCTGTCGCCAGACAACGAGCTGTCCGGCCAGGAAGAGGAGCGAGGACGCGCCCCCGATCATCAGCCCGTTGCGAACGTCCTCGATCTGGCCGCGCTTCGTCGCAATCTGCGCCCAATGCAATGCGAGACTGCTCACGAACAGCGCGCCGGTGTTCAGCCATAACAGGTCCGGAATGGGCTGCGGCCGCCAGTCCGCGCCGCCGGTCAGCGCCATGTCCTTGCGAACGAAATAAGCGCTGATCAACAGCGAGAACAGACAGCCGACGACGGCGAGGAAGATGCCGAGCCCGACCTTCGCCCGCATCCCGTCCCCATGCGGCAGGTCGCCGATCACGCCCTCTTCCAGCCATGGCTTCGCACCGAGCCGCTGCTGCGCGAGCCACCATCCGGCGATGGCCGCGACCACTGCCAGGAACAGGATGATGACACTCACGGCTTCATGCCTAGGCGACCGGTACCGCGTGGGACGGAACGGCCGGCTGGTTCTGCGGCGCGAAATCCTGCGTCATGCCGGGGACGCTGTAGTCATACGCCCAGCGATAAACGACAGGCAGCTCGCGCCCCCAGTTGCCGTGCCCCGGCGGGGTTTGCGGTGTCTGCCACTCAAGCGTGGTGGCGCCCCAGGGATTACCGCCGGCTTCCTCGCCCTTGCGGAGACTCCAGACCAGGTTGAACAGGAACACGATCTGGGCCGCACCCACGATCAAGGCCGCGACGGTGATGAACACGTTGAGCGTGGCCGCCGAGGGCGGGATGAACGCCGTCTGACCAAGTTCGTAGTACCGGCGCGGTACGCCGAGCAGCCCCAGGTAATGCATGGGGAAGAAGATCGCGTACGCGCCGAGGAACGTGACCCAGAAATGCAGCTTGCCCAAGGTCGCGTTGAGCATCCGGCCGGTCACCTTCGGGTACCAGTGATAGATGGCGCCGAAGATGACGAGAATTGGCGCAACCCCCATCACCATGTGGAAATGGGCGACGACGAACATGGTCGCGGACAGCGGAACGTCGACCACGACATTTCCGAGAAAGAGGCCGGTCAGCCCACCATTGACGAAGGTGACAATGAAGCCGAGGGCGAACAACATCGGCACGGTGAAGTGGATGTCGCCATCCCACAACGTCAGAACCCAGTTGTAGACTTTAATCGCCGTCGGGACGGCGATGATCAGCGTCGTGGTGGCGAAGAAGAATCCGAAATACGGATTCATCCCGCTGATATACATGTGGTGCGCCCATACAATGAAGCTGAGCCCACCGATCGCAACGATGGCCCACACCATCATGCGATAGCCGAAGATGTTTTTCCTCGCATGGGTACTGATCAGATCGGAGACGATGCCAAACGCCGGCAACGCGACGATATACACCTCGGGGTGCCCGAAGAACCAGAATAGGTGCTGGAATAGGATAGGGCTGCCGCCGGCGTAAGTCAGGTGCTGTCCGAGTTCGATGATGGACGGCATGAAGAAGCTAGTCCCGAGCGCCCGATCCAGCAGCATCATGACGCAGGCGACGAACAGGGCGGGGAACGCCAACAGCGCCATGACCGTTGCCGTGAAGATGCCCCAGACCGTCAGCGGCATACGCATCAACGTCATCCCCCGCGTGCGGCCCTGCAGCACGGTGACGACGTAGTTCAGCCCGCCCATCGTGAACCCGATGATGAACAGGATCAGCGAGGCGAGCATCAGGATGATGCCCCAGTCCCGTCCCGGCGTGCCGGAGAGGATGGCCTGTGGCGGATAGAGGGTCCAACCGGCGCCCGTTGGCCCACCGGGCGCGAAAAAGCCGGCCACCAGAACCAGGACGGCAAGCAAGTAGACCCAATAGCTGAGCATGTTCACGTAGGGGAACACCATGTCCCTCGCGCCCAGCATCAGGGGGATCAGATAGTTTCCAAACCCACCCAAAAACAGCGCGGTCAGCAGGTAGATCACCATGATCATGCCGTGCATGGTGATGAACTGGTAATAGTTGTTGCTATCTATCAGCGCGAAGCTTCCCGGGAACGCCAATTGCAACCGCATCAGCCATGACAACACCAGGGCGACCAGCCCGATAGACATGGCAGTCAACGAATACTGGATGGCGATGGTCTTGGCGTCCTGCGAAAAGACGTATTTCGTTATCCAGCTTTTCGGATGGTAAAGCTCTACCTCCGCGACTTCCGCGGGCGGCACGCCGACAAGGTCGGCAGCGACTTCAGACATCGGAACGTCTCCTCACTGTCCCGGACCGGCATCCTTGCGTGACGCCTGATCCTTCACGGCTTCTGTGCGGCCAGTTGCTTGAAGGTCTGTTGCTTCTGCAACCAAGCCCGGTAGTCATCCTCAGTGTCCACGACGACATTGCCGCGCATTTGGGGATGCCCAACACCACAGAATCCGGCGCAGAGGATCTCGAACGTTCCGGTTCTCGTAGGTGTGAACCAGAACCGGGTAACCAGTCCCGGCATCAGGTCCATTTTCGCCCGGAATTCCGGCACGTAGAAGTCGTGGACAACGTCAACGGATCGCAGCAACACCTTGACCGGCTTGCCCACCGGCAAATGCAAATCGTCCCCGGTGATCACGATGTTGTCTTTGTTCCGGGGATCGGTCGGATTCAAGCCGAGCGGGTTGTCGGCGGAGACATAGCGCGGCTCGGACGTGCCAAGCTGACCGCTCTTTCCCGGCAGCCGGAAGCTCCATTGCCACTGCTGTCCGACAACTTCGAACTCGGAGGCGTCGCGCGGGACGGTTACGAACCGGCTCCACACGAATAACCCAGGCGTCAGCATGGCGGCCACGCCCACGCCGGTGACGATCGCGAGCCACCATTCGAGGCGTTTGTTCTCCGGCTCGTAGGCGGCACGCTGCCCCGCTCTGTGGCGAAACCGGAACACGCAGTAGGCCATGAACAAGACCACCGCGGTGAAGACGACACCAGTGATCCAGAACGTGATGGCAATGGTCGTGTCGATATACTGCCAGTTGGAAGCGATCGGCGTCAGCCACCATGGATTGAGCAGGTGGAACAGCACCGAGCCTATGGCCACGAAGGCCAGTATCAGTGCGACGGCCATTCTGCGGTCATCCGTGCCAGTTTGGAGGTATCGTCGCCTCTGGTATTCCGTCGGCCCCCAGACTGCTCTCCCCGGGTAGGGGTCGCGGCGACACCACCGCTTTTCGGTACAAATGCCACGTGGCGTGGCCGAGCACGGGCAGGACGATCGCGAGTCCAACGAACAGCGGAATCGACCCAAGAGCGAGGCCGCCCGCCACGATGAGCCCCCAGAGCGCGATCGGACCGGGGTTCACTATCATCGTGCGGATCGATGTCGCGACCGCGGTCTCGATCCCCACTTGGCGGTCGAGCAACAGCGGGAAGGCCACAACACTGATTGCCAGAACCAGCGCGGCGAACAGGAAGCCGACGCCCATACCCACCACGATCATCGCCCAGCCGGCCGAGGTCGTGAGCACGTCACTGATGAAACTGACGATCGAGGCCGGAGGCTGCGGACCGAGCGTCACGATGTAGATCACGTAGGCGACGACGAGCCAGGTGAGATAGATGACGCCAAGCAGCAGACCCAGCAGCACAATTGCGCCGAGCGAAGGCGAACCGAGCACGCGGAACGCGTCCTTCCATCCGCCGGGCATGCCCATCTCGCGGCGGCGGCTCATTTCGTAAAGTCCCAGTCCGAAAAAAGGACCGACGAGCGCAAAGCCAGACGCGAGCGGGAAGAGCAGCGGCAGTAGCGAGCCACCGGCTGCAACGCGCGCGAAGATGACGCCAACCAATGGATAAATGAGGCAGAGGAAGATGACGTCGGTTCGGTTCGCCCCGAAGTCGACCAGCCCGCTTCTCAGCGCGTCTCGTATGTCATCGACGGTTATATGGCGTACGATCGGCGCCGGAACCGTCGCCTCGTCCTCAGCGGGACGCCAACCACGATTCGCCGAGCTTACGGCGATGCCGGCAGACCGGAACTGATCGGCGCCCCATTCGACGGGGTTTCTGATGGCCATGCACGTCCTCCCGAACCTTGGTTCGAGGCTCCGCGCCTATCCCGGGCGAGACACTTCGGCTTGCCCTGACGGGATAGCCACGGTCCACACTCTTGACCTGGTGGTTGCAATCGCTCCAGGCGGTGTGAAACTACACCTGCTTTGTAATTGCGGGCAAGGAATAGAGCCGGCCCTGGGTTCACGTGATTACGACCGTTACGAATCCTCGCCTAGCCAGCGCGCCGCGGCACCGCCTTATCGAGAAAGCTCTCCAATGCCCGCCACGCCGCCTCCGCGCCGCGCGGGTCTTCATCGGTGCGCAGGATCGAGGCGCCGTGCACGCCCTCCGTCGGCACGAATTGCTCCTTCATCCGGGCAGGCGACGCCTGGACGAAGCTCCTTGCCGCCGCGATCTCCTCCGGGTTGGGCGCGGAGGCGGCGAACAGCGGGACCGTCACGCGCGCGGCGGCGTCGCGGACGGAGACTGAGCCGAGGTATTCCCCGGGGGAGAACAGGGCGACAGCCGCGATCTCGGCATGGCGTGACGCGAGGATGAGGGCGAGCGAGGCGGAGTAGGAGCTCCCGATCACGACGATTGGGCGCCCGGCGGCGTTTTCGGTCGCGAAGCGCAGCGCTGCCTCCATGTCCGGCAACGCCGCCATGTAGCCGCCGCCCCCATGATAGCCGCGCGCGGTTTCGTTGTTGCGGCC
>CAYSTX010000178.1:0-2947 GCA_964434035.1 uncultured Acetobacteraceae bacterium | reverse complement strand
GGGCATGTGAGCGGCCTCGTTTGTTGAGTTTCAAACTCAACGATAGCAGCGTGGCCATGGCACGCATGACCGCCCTTACTCTATACCGGTCGACGGGCTACGCCGGCCGGCGTATAATCCTTGCTGCGCCGCACAAGCATCGGCACCGTTCCCATTGTGACGGACATCCAGTCGCCCGACCGGATCGGCCCACTCGCGCAGGATCTGCTGGATCTGACGGCGGAGCTGAATAGCCGCGCCGGTCAGGATCCGTTCGGCAATCCCGTCCTGTCGCTCTCCCTCGCCATCACCCGCCGCCTCGATACCGACGCGCTGACGCTGGACGACCTCGCGGGCCTCATCCGGCATCTGCGCGACATCGCCGCGCAAGACCGGGCGGCGCGGCTGGCCGCCTATGTCGGCGGCGTCGACACGGCGGCTAACGCGGCGGCGATGGATCGGCTCGCGCGGCAGATCCTCCGGCCGGACCCGAACGACAGCCCGGTGCGCTGGGCCGATTACCGCGCACAGGCGGAGCGGACGCGCTTTGCCGCCGTCTTCACCGCGCACCCGACCTTCGCCCTCCCCGCGCCGGTCAGCTCCGCGCTGGCCGAGGCGGCAGGCGGCCGTCCCTTCCCCGACTTTGCCTCGCACCGCCCGTCGCCGATCACGCTTGCCGAGGAGTTCGCGCAGGCTGTCCTCGCCATCGGTCACGGCCGGGACGCGATCGACCGGCTCAACGCCGCGCTGCTGACGGTCGCGCGGGAGGCGTGGCGAGACCGGTGGACCGAACTGGCGCCACGCCCGGTCATACTGTCGAGCTGGGTCGGCTACGACACCGATGGCCGCACCGACATCGGCTGGTGGGACACGCTGCGGCTCCGGCTTGAGATGAAGCGGCTACAGCTCGTCCGCCTGCACGCGCAGCTTCTGCCGCTGCCGGTCGCCGCCCCGATCGCTGATCGTGTCGCGGAGGCGCTGAGCACGGTCGAGCATCAGATCGCCGCCTGCCCCGACGCGCCGGACCCGAAGCGCATCGCCGCGTTCGCGCACAGTCTGGTTGGCGGGCGAGATGCAGCGATGACGTCGCCCGCGCCGCTGCTCGACCTGTTCCGCGCGGCGCTCGTCACGGCCAACGACGATGAGCGGCTGGCGCTTTGTGTCGCGCGCGCGGGGCTGGTGGCGCATGGGCTGTCGCTTGCGCACACGCATGTCCGGCTGAACGCGGCGCAGATCCATAACGTCGTCCGCCAACGTCTCGCCATCACCGATCCGCCGGAGGACCGGGCGCGGCGGCGCGCGCTGTTCGCGTCGATCAACGCGGCGCTCGAAACGGTGCGGCCCGTCGCGGTCGATTTCGGCGGGCTATTGTCGGAGCAGGCGTCGGCCGCGCGGTTGATGATGACGGTCGCGCAGATCGGCAAGCATATTGACGGCTCGGTGCCGGTCCGCTTCCTGATCGCCGAGACCGAGACCGGCTATACGCTGCTCGCGGCACTCTGGCTCGCCCGCCTGTTCGGCATCGACGACCGCATCGAAATCAGCCCGCTGTTTGAGACCGCCGAGGCGCTGGAGCATGGCGCAAACGTGCTCGAGGAAGCGCTGCGGAGCCCACATTATCGCGCCTATCTGAAATCAACCGGCCGCCTTGCGCTCCAATTCGGCTACTCCGATTCCGGCCGTTACGTCGGGCAGCTTGCCGCGAGCTACCTGATCGAGCGGCTGCGGCTGAAGATCGGGCAGGCGCTCGCGCATCACGGCGTGACGGGCGTTGAGATCATCCTGTTCGACACGCACGGCGAGAGCATCGGCCGCGGCGCGCATCCGGGGTCGCTGACGGACCGGCTGAAATACCTCTCACCCACTGCCTCGCGCCAGGCGCTGCACCGCGCGGGGCTGGCGGTGCGGGAAGAGTCCGCGTTTCAGGGCGGCGACGGCTACCTGCTGTTCGGCACGGAGGCGCTGGCGCTCGCGACGATCACCCGCATCGCCGAACAGACCTATCATCCGGCCGCCGGCCCGATCGAAGATCCGGTGTACGCCGACCCGGATTTCGCCGCCGATTTCTTCGCGACCATCCGGTCGGGCATGGAGCACCTCGTCGACGATGCCGGGTACGGCGCGCTGCTCGGTGCGTTCGGCCCGGCGCTGCTGGACCCTACGGGCTCGCGGCCCTCGGCGCGGCAGGCCGAGGGCATGGGTGCGGCACGCGTCCGCCACCCACGCGACCTGCGCGCCATTCCGAACAACGCGATCCTGCAGCAGCTCGGCTGGTGCGCGAACACGTTGCAGGGGCTTGGCGAGGCGGCGTCGCGCCATCCCGAGACGTTTACCGAGATGCGCGCGCACAGCCGGCGCGTCCATCGCGCGATGGATTTCGCGGCACACGCGCTCGCGCATTCCGACATCGAGGTGCTGCGCGCAGTCATCGCGACGCTCGACCCCGGCACCTGGCTCGACCGCGCGGCGCACACACAGAGGCCGGGGCGGCGGGAGGCGCTGGTTTCGGTCGGTCGCGCGCTGGAACGGCTCGACATCTGGGCGGACGCGCAGTCGATGTTCCGGCGCATCACCGCCGATCACCTGGCGCTCCGGGTCACGTGGCCGGATGCGCCGAGCATGGCGACGCGCGAAGTTCTGCTGCACGCGCTCCGGCTCGCGCTGATCCATCGCATCTGGCTGCTGGCGACCGAGATCCCCGATTTTTCGGCGCGCCACGGGGTTACGCGGACGACGCTGGAGGCGGCGATCCTGCGGCTGGAGATCGACGCGTCGCTGCAGCTGCTCGGCGAGATCTTCCCGGCCGCCCCCGATCCGGCCGCCGACTGCGACTATGCCGAGCCGCCATCGCCGCGGGGCGTCGCCGCCTATGGGCGCGAGCACCGGGAGATTTTCGACCCCATGCGAGACCTTTTCGCCATGATCCGGGAGATCGCGACCGCGATCACGCACGAGGTCGGCGCGTTCG
>CAYSTX010000177.1:4504-8211 GCA_964434035.1 uncultured Acetobacteraceae bacterium | reverse complement strand
AACAACGAGATCCACGGCGCCGTCGGCACATAGTTTCGTCCGTCTGCGATGATGTTTCCCCAGCTCGGCGTTGGCGGCGGCGGACCCACGCCCACGAAACTCAGCACCGCCTCGGCGAGGATCGACACCGCGAAAATGTAGGTCATCTGAACGATCAGCGGCGCCAGGCTATTCGGCAGGATGTGGCGCAGAATGATGCGGGTATCGCTGGCGCCAGCCAGTTTTGCGGCCGCCACATATTCGGCGTTGCGCACCACCAGCACCGCGGAACGCACGATGCGCGCGGTCCTCGGTGTATAGGTGACGGTGAGCGCGATGACCACATCCATCAGCGACGGCCCCAGGACCGCCGCAAGCGCGATCGCCAGGAACACGCCGGGGAAGGCCATGAGAGCGTCGAAGACGCGCATCAGCGGGTTGTCCAGCCGGCGGAAGTATCCGGCGAGCGTGCCGGCCAGGGTTCCGGCCAGGGTCGTGGTGATGACGACCGAGACCCCCACCGTCAGCGACGTCCTTCCCCCGAACAGGGTTCGGCTCAGTACGTCGCGCCCAAAATTGTCGGTGCCGAACAAGTGCAGCATCGAGGGTGCGGCGAGGCGATGGCGGAAATCGCTCTGCAACGGCCCATACGGTGCGAGGATCCCCGCGGCGATCGATAGGATGATGACCAAGCCCAACAGAGACGCGCCCGTCACGAACAGACGATGGCTCAGCAGCTTACCTACCACAGGATTGACGCGGGACCGGCGGATCGCCGGCAACGCAGAAACCTCACCGCTCATCGCGCGTCCTCGGGTCGAACACCATGTAGAGCATGTCCACGGCGATGTTCACCGCGACCATAAAGACGCCGACAACCAGCACGCCGCCCTGAATGACTGGCAGGTCCCGCGCGAGGACGGCGTCGAGGATCAACCGCCCGACGCCGGGGATAGCGAAGACGGATTCGATCACGACGGCACCGCTGAAAAGGATGCCGATGGCGATCCCAACGACAGTCAGCAACGGAACGCCGATGTTGCGCAGCGCGTGTTTGACGATGACCACGCGCCCCGGAAGTCCCTTTGCCCAGGCGGTGCGGATGTAGTCCTGCTGCAAGACCTCCAGCAGGCTGGACCGCGTCATGCGCGCGAGCAGCCCGACCTGCGTGATCGCAAGTGCGACGGCCGGAAGCGTGGTCGTACGGAGCCAGCCAACCGCGTCATGCGTGAACCCGATGTAGTCGCCGGCCGAGAACCAGCCGAGGGAGACGGCGAACACATATATGCCCACCAAACCCAGCCAGAAATCCGGCAGCGAGAGCCCGAGCAGAGCGACCAGCATCATGATCTGATCGACCCAGGTATTGCGGCGAAGTGCGGCGAGCGTTCCGCACAACACGCCGATAACCAGCGTCAGCACCAGCGCGTAGGCTGTGAGCGATAGCGTAACTGGGAGGCGCTCCAGAATCGCCTGCGCAACGCTCCGGTTCAGCAGCAGCGAGCGGCCGAGATTGCCGTGGAGCAGGTTGCTGTACCAGTGCAAGGCCTGCATCCATACTGGCTGGTCAAGCCCGAGTTCCGTCCGCAGCCGTGCGATCTCGACGCCACTCGCCCCCGGCCCGGCCAGTTCGGAGGCCGCATCGCCCGGGACAAGCCAGACCAGCACGAACGAGATTAGCGAAACCAGAATCAGGACAGGAACGGCACTGCCGAGACGCCGCAACACCATGCCTGTCATATCAGCGCACCGATCCGTATCTCACGCGTACCAAACGTCCCACATCCGCGGGATCCGGAACGGCCGGTAGTTGGCGACGTTGGCGCGCGTTGCCTGATAGATGCCCAGATCGCCAAGCTTGATCGCATAGACCTGGTCGATGAGCCGTTGCTGGAACGAGGCAAACGCGGCCTTGCGTGTCGCGACGTCCGGGGCGGTGTTGAGCGTTGCCGCATCGGCCTCCAACTGGCTGTCTTCATGTTGCTGCCAGTTCGACGCACCGGTGAAGAAAGTCGTGGTGCTGTACGGCCCTTCCCACGGCTCGACGCCGATGAAGATCGGAAACATGCTCCAGCCGGTCGGCTTGCTGCGCATGGCAATGGAGGTGGGCCAATCGACCGTGACGAGCTTGACGTTGATCCCCGCGGCCTGAAGCTGCTGGCTCGCGACCACCGACGCGTCGTTGTCGTTCTTGAAGCTCGTGTCCGTCACAAGCGTGAACGGCTCGCCGTTGTAATTCGCCTGCTTCAGCAGCTGCTTCGCGAGATCGGGCTTGTTGACGTTGTAGACGTCAGTGCCGGTGACGTCATGGTAGTATTCCGTACCCGGGTGCTGCCAGCCCGGCGCCAGCCGATAGAGCCCATCCTCGGCGATCGCGAGGATCTCCTCGTTACCGAGTGCCGCGCGCACCGCCTGACGGAAGAAGAGATTGTTGGTCGGCGCCGCGTTCGCGTTGAGGAAGAACACCTGGAACGCCCAGGGCATCATCTCGTAGAGGCGCACGTTGTGATCGGACTTCAGGCGGTTGGCGTCGGTGACCGCGATCTGCTCGAGCGCCTGCGCCTCTCCGGTCTGCAACGCCGCGGCGCGCGCACCGCCTTCCGGCATGAAACGGAAGGTCACCGTATCGAAATACGGCGTCTTCTTGCCGCCGAAGCCATCCGGCTTGTTGAATCGCGCATCAGGCACGTAGCCGTCGAAGCGCTTGAGCTTCACGTGGCTGTCGGGCTGGTATTCGACGAACTGGAAGGGACCGGTGCCGATGAGGTCGATCTTGTTAATCGCCTTCGCGGCCTGTTCGGCCGGAATGATGACCATCGGCGCGCGCGGGGTGCTGACGAGGTCGAGAAACGCCGGGACCGAGCTGCTGAGATGCACGACAACGGTGTAGCGGTCCGGCACGTCGATCTGCGCCACCGGCTTGAGGAGCTGGGCGGATCCGCCGATCTTGGCGTAACGCTCCAACGAGGCCTTCACGTCCTCGCCGGTCATCTCCTTTCCGTTATGGAACTTCACGCCCTGACGGAGGCGGAACGTGTAGGTCTTGAAGTCTGCGGACGCCGTGGAATCCGCCGCGAGGCCTGGGATGACGGCCCCGGTTTCCCCGCGCGTGTAGAGCGTCTCGAAGATGTGCATGGTGATGTTGCGCGACGCCTGGGCGAACGTCGTCATTCCGTCCAGGCTCGGCGGCTGCGCCTGCTGCGCGACAATTACGTCGCCGCCCCGCTTCGGAACGCCCTGCGCCCACAGCGGCCGCGTCGTGCCCAGGACGGCCGCGGAAGCCGCGGAGGCCAGCAGCGTCCGTCTCGGAATCGGACCAATACGCATCGTGTTGTGTTCTCCCTGGGGTAACGCGGCCGCCACGGGCCGCGCCGCGGCATATGTCAGTCGGTGTAGTCCGGCTCTTCGCGGTCGAGGATTCGACGCCACGCATCGAGGTGTAAGCGGGCGTCAAAACGGTCGCCCCACGGGCCGTTGTAGCGATCGCGCAGGCTGTCCGGCAGAAGTCGCAGCGGAAGTCCCGTATTCATCGCCGTCATCTGGTACATGCAGGTCCGCTCGGCGAAATACAGCTCGTCGAACGCTTCATGGATCGACGGTCCAACCACCGAGACCCCATGATTGCCCATCATAAGGATCGTCTTGTCGCCGAGGACGCGCGCGACACGGTCGCCCTCGCTGTCGTCGAGGACCGGCCCGTTGTGCTCATCGTCGTAGGCAATCCGGTC
>CAYSTX010000177.1:0-4404 GCA_964434035.1 uncultured Acetobacteraceae bacterium | reverse complement strand
ATCAGGAACTGAGCGTCGCTTCCGGGAAGCATCACGCTGTTATGGTTTGCGATCTGCTCGTTCATGCCGAGGCGCGCGAGGACGCGGAAGACCGCGGCCAGATCGCAGCGAAGCTGCCACTCGCTCTCCACAGGGGTTTGCACGTCGGCCTGCATATTCGCTGCCCGCCTCTCTTATGAGAAGCTGCAATCAAACGGCAACACCTATGTGCTTTGCCAATGCAAAAGGGCGATCGTGCTATGCGGATCACACATTTGCGCGAGTGATGGGCACGCGATGCACCGGATCCAACGGCCTTGCCGAAAGACTGGGCAGGTCAGTGCCGCGTCGTCCAAATCGAGCAGCGGGCTTCGCTACCGCGGCGCGTTGCGGTGGGGTGTTTTTATAAGTTCACGCAAACCCCGCCCGGCCTCGCTCACAGCGGCGGACACAAGACCGTTCAATCGCCGGCGCGCGAGATATAGGATCGGCGTCGGTGCTGCCGTTACTGAGCTCGGGTCGAAGTGGGGAAGACGCAATGCCGCGAAAAACCGCAGAGGAGCTGATGTGGATAGAAGCGCTCGCTGCGGTCGCACGCGCGGACCGTCTGAAGCGTGATTTTTTCCATCCCGCTTCGCACGGCTGGGAACCGCCGGTCGATCTGTTGGAAACCAGCGACGGCCTGATGCTTGTGGTCGCCCTGCCCGGCGTGCGCGCGGCCGACATAGAGCTCGTGATCGACGGCGGGCAGATTGTCGTCAGCGGAACTCGCCGTCTGCCGACGGTTCGGGGGCCGGCGCGCGTTCACCGCATGGAATTGCCGCACGGGCGCTTCGAGCGTCGCGTTGTGTTGCCGCGAGGCGCCTATGACCTCTGGCGCCGCGATCTGGCGGACGGGTGCCTCACCGTGATCCTGCGGAGGCTGGGCTGATGGATACTCCGACCGACGCGCTAGCGAAACCGGCCGAGGACACGCTGATCCTGGTCGCGAGCAACGCGGTGCTGTTCCCCGGCGTCGTGATGCCCCTCGCGGCCGACCGCCCGGCGACAGAGGCCGCGCTCCAGGAAGCGGCGCGCGACGGCAAGGATGTCGCGGTCGTCCTCCAGCGCGACCCGAATGTGGAGGCATCGACCCTCGCCGACCTGTATCCGCTCGGCACGGAAGCCCGACTGCTGCGCTATGTCACCGCCCGCGACGGCACGCATCACGCGATCGTGCAGGGCATCGGCCGCGTCAGGCTCAAGGAGCGGGTGGAAGGGCTTGGCTATCCGGCCGTCACCGTCGAGCGGATCGCTGAACCGACGGATGAGGGAACAGAGATCGCAGCGCGCGCGCATCGGCTCCGCGAACGCGCGCTCGAAACCCTGCGGCTGATCGAGCAGACGCCGCCGGAACTGGTAGCGACGGTTCAGAACCTCGAGCCGCCTGGGATGCTGGCCGACTTCGTGACCAGCCTGCTCGATCTTCCGCCCGCAGAGAAACAAACGATTCTTGAGACTATCGATCTGCGCACTCGGCTCGACAGCGTACTGTGGCGCCTCGCCTACCGGTTGGAGGTGCTGCGCCTGTCGGCCGACATCGGAAACCGCACCCGTCAGACGATGGAGGGTCGTCAGCGGGAGTTTATGCTGCGTGAGCAGCTGAAGCAGATCCAAAAGGAACTCGGCGAGGACGAAGGCGGCTCGCTCGACTTGGCCGACTTGCGGCGCGCGCTGCAGGAAGCCGGATTGCCCGAGGAGGTCGATCGGCAGGCGCAGCGTGAGCTGCGGCGGCTCGAGCGGATGCCGGAGGGCAGCCCCGAATCCGGCATGGTCCGCACCTACCTGGAATGGCTGTCGGAACTGCCGTGGAAGCTGGGCGAGGAGAAGCCCATCGACATTGCCGAAGCGCGCCGCGTGCTCGATGAGGACCACTTCGATCTGGAGAAGATCAAGCGCCGCATCGTCGAGTTTCTCGCCGTGCGCAAGCTCAATCCGGAGGGCCGCGGGCCGATCCTGTGCTTCGTGGGACCGCCCGGCGTCGGCAAAACTTCGCTCGGGCAGTCGATCGCGCGCGCGACGGGCCGGCCGTTCGTGCGTGTCAGTCTAGGTGGCGTGCATGACGAGGCGGAGATCCGCGGCCATCGACGCACCTATATCGGCGCGCTCCCCGGCAACATCATACAGGCGATCCGCCGCGCCGGCTCGCGCGCCTGCGTGATGATGCTGGATGAGATCGACAAGCTGGGCGCTGGCGGCTTTCAGGGTGATCCTGCATCCGCGCTGCTGGAGGTATTGGACCCGGAGCAGAACGCCACCTTCCGCGACGCCTATCTTGGCGTACCGTTCGACCTCAGCCGCGTCTTGTTCATCGCCACCGCCAACCAGATGGACACGGTGGCGGCGCCGCTGCGCGACCGCATGGAGGTGGTGTCGCTGTCGGGCTACACCGAGGAGGAAAAGCTCGCCATCGCAAGGCGCTACCTCCTGCCGCGGCAGCGTGAGCGGAACGGGTTGACGGAGGAGCAGGTCGACATCACCGACGATGCGTTGGCCGCCATCATCCGGGGCTACACGCGCGAGGCCGGCGTGCGCAATCTGGAACGCGAAATCGGAGCGGTGCTGCGCAATGTCGCCGCCCGCTTCGCCGAGGGTCATACGGAGCCGGTACGGATCGGTCCGGACGATCTGGCGTCGATCTTGGGGCCGGTCCGCGTCGATCCGGAGGTGGCCGACCGCGCCGCGATGCCGGGCGTGGCAACGGGGCTCGCCTGGACGCCAGTAGGCGGCGACATCCTGTTTATCGAGAGCAGCCGGATGCCAGGCAGCGGCAAACTGATCCTGACCGGACAACTCGGCGACGTGATGAAGGAGAGCGCGCAGGCGGCGCTCAGCCTGCTGAAATCGCGCGCGCCCGGACTGGGCATCGAGCCGGGTCTGTTCGAGCGCAGCGACATCCACGTTCATGTCCCGGCGGGGGCGATTCCGAAGGACGGACCCTCAGCCGGCGTTGCGATGTTCATGTCGCTCGCGTCGCTGATGCTGGGCCGGCCGATCGATCCCGCGATCGCGATGACCGGCGAGATCAGCCTGCGCGGCGTGGTGCTGCCGGTCGGCGGCATCCGCGAGAAGGTGGTAGCGGCCGCACGGGCGGGGATCAAAACGGTGATGCTTCCTTCTCGCAATCGCCGAGACTGGGACGACATTCCCCCGAGCGCGCGGGACAAACTGCGCTTCGTCTGGCTGGAGACGGTAGGCGACGCGCTCGCGGCGGCGCTGGGCGTCGGCGAAGAGCGGCAAGAGGGCTAGCCCCGGCTCCTCACGATCGGCCCCGCGCCTAAGCGACGCCTGATCGAGGCTCCTTCTGTCGGCTAGTTTCACATGAAAATTCCGCAGGGGCTCGCACATCGCCCAAGCAATCAGCATTCGTGCTGTCTGCCCCCGCTGTTACGGGACGATTGCCAGGAACAGGAATGCAGCGAGTATGACGAGGTGCACGGCACCTTGCAGCACCGTTGTGCGTCCCGTGCCCAATGTCATCACGCTGACCAGCAGGGTTAGGGCGAGCAAAACCTCTTCCTTCGGGTCGAGGCCGAGCGACAACGGCGTTCCGAGGAACACCGACACGGCCGCGACCGCCGGGATCGTAAGGCCGATGCTGGCGAGTGCCGAGCCTAGGGCAAGGTTCATGCTGGTCTGTAGTCGATTGAGGCGCGCCGCCCGAAGTGCGGCCATACCCTCGGGCAGGAGCACCACGGCCGCGATAACAATGCCCACAACGGCCTTCGGCGCGCCAAAGCGGGCAACGCCCTCGCCAACCGCTGGCGTGAGCGCCTTCGCCAGACCCACGACCGACAAGAGAGAAACAAGCAGCAGCGCGAGGCTGACAAGCGCTACGGTGACGGACGGCCTCGGTGCATGCGCCTCGCCAGTCTCGTCAACCTCCGTGAGAAAGTAATCGCGGTGCCGGACGGTCTGGACGAACAGGAATGTGCAGTACAACACCAGCGAGACGATGCCCGCGAACGCGAGCTGAGAGACGCTGAACACTGGGCCGGGTGTGGTGGTGGTGAAGTTCGGCAGCATGAGCGACAGCATGACCAATGCGGCCAGGACTGCCAGCGCCGCGTTCGCGCCCTGAGCTTGGAAGCCCTGTTCGTAATGGCGTACGCCGCCGATCAGCAGAGACAGGCCAACGACACCATTAAGGATGATCATGACCGCAGCAAACACAGTGTCGCGTGCCAATACCTCGCTGTCCGCACCGCCACCGAGCATCACGGAGACGATCAGCGCGACCTCGATGACTGTGACGGCAAGAGCCAGCACGAGACTGCCAAACGGTTCGCCGATGCGGTGGGCGATCAGCTCGGCGTGATAGACGGCGGCAAACACTGTGGCGATCAGCACGACGCAAGCGGCGGCCGTGAGCACACCGTTCATGCC
>CAYSTX010000176.1:0-8223 GCA_964434035.1 uncultured Acetobacteraceae bacterium | reverse complement strand
GACATGGCGGTGGTGGAGCGGGTCAGCCACCGCGTCGCCGTCATGTACCTGGGCGAGATCGTCGAGATCGGGCCCGCGAGCGCGGTGATCGGCAATCCGGCCCATTCCTATACAAGGAGCCTTCTGAACGCTGTACCCCATCCGGTACCGACGACCGACCGCCGGCGGCGGATCGGCCTGCCCGCGGCCGATCTGCCGTCGCCCATCCGCCCGCTCGACTACCAGCCGCCGCAGCGCCATTACCACGAGATGCGCGCCGGCCATTTCGTGGCCAGCGATAGTGGTGGCCGCTGAGCCGATCGATATCGTTGCCTCAGCAAAGAATATGAGTCCCGTGTCCAAACATCAGAGGCGATTGATCGACATTGCAGCGACGCGGATCATCCTCAACCGGATCGTCTCCGCAAAGAACTTCTTGGAAATGCTCTAAGAGGGCCCTGGCAGACGCTGGGTTGCTTCCACTTATTCCGCGAGACGCTTGCGCATGGTCGCGACGAAGGTATCCACGAGGCGACCGCGTGCGCGATGCGTCGGGAATAGAAGTTGTTGAACCGCTTGATCCGCGCGGAAGAAACAGAGGCGGCCACGCGGCGCATTGTTCCAAGACTTCACCTACCAACTCGGGGTCGAGCGCCGATGTTGGCTCGTCGAACAAGGTCAGTTCTGGATCCATTGCAAGCGCGCGCGATTGCGACGCGCTGCTGCTGGCCACCCGAGAGCTGCTCCGGGCTAAGATCGCTCTTGTCCGCAAGTCCAACACTGTTGAGCAGTTCTTCCGCGCGCTGGCGGCATGCCTCGGGCGGCAGCCTGCAGACATGGATTGGTGCCTCGCAGACATTCTCGAGCGCTGTCATGTGCGTGAAAAGATTGAAGCGCTGAAAGACCGATCTCATTCGGGAAATTGTGTCCCGCCGCACGTTCAATGCAGGGGCATGAGAGCCGACAAGGCCGTTGACCGGGACGGCACAAGATGTAATGGATTACATTATGATGTGGCCCGTTTCTTGGCCAAACGTTGGGGCGTAGCGACTGTAGGTGGCCCGCCGGGCTGCCGGCTAATGAATCGCTAAGAAGCGGGAGGCACCATGCACTGGCAGAAGACTGTGACCGTCGTCGGCGCACATGCCGAAGGGGAAGCGAACAACGTGATCGTGGGCGGTGTGCTGCCGCCACCGGGGCAAACGATGTTCGAGCGCATGAAGTATCTTGAAACGAAGGCGGATGAGCTGCGACAGATGCTGCTGTTCGATCCTCGTGGCGGGATCACCGTCTGCGTCAATCTCGTTACTCCGCCTTGTGATCCACGTGCGGATGTCGGCATGATCATCATGGAATCCTGTTTCTATCCGCCTATGTCAGGATCGAATACGATAGCGACCGCGACGGTTCTGCTGGAGACCGGCATGTTGCCTATGCGGGAACCGGAGACCGAGATCACACTCGACACGCCTGGCGGCTTGGTGCGTGTCACCGCGGAATGCCGCGATGGGCGGTGTGAGCGAATCAGATTCGAGAATGTACCGTCCTTCGTCTTTCAGCTAGACGCACCTGTCGAGGTCGCCGGGTTCGGAACGCTGCGGGTGTCGGTCGCCTATGGGGGAATGATCTACGCGCTGGTCGATGCGTCTGCGCTCGGCTTCGCGCTGGACCGGTCCGAGGCCCGTGAGCTGGTGCGGGTGGGCGAACTGATCAAGGCGGCGGCAGCTGAGCAGATTCCGGCTGTACATCCCGAGAATCCTGAAATCCACACGATCAACCAGACCCAGTTCATGGGGCCGCTGCGGGATGACCGAAACGGTATCAAGACATCGCGCAACACTGTTATCGTGTCTCCGGGGCGCCTGGATCGCTCGCCGTGCGGCACCGGCACCTGCGCGCGTCTCGCGGTGCTGCACGCCCGCGGGCTTTTGAAGGTTGGCGAGACGCTCGACCATGAGTCGATCATCGGCACACATTTCCTGGGTCGCATTGAGCGCGAGACCGTCGTTGGCGGGAGGTCAGCGATAGTGAACTCGATCGCTGGCCGGGCCTGGCTGACCGGCATCTCGCAATACGGCGTGGACCCTCGGGATCCATTTCCGCAGGGTTACACCTTGGGCGATACCTGGTTCGTCTGAGGCAGTGTCTGCTTCAGGCCTGTCGGTGGCGATCCGCCGCGCGGCCGTGCCGGGGCTGTCGACTGTCGAACGATCAGCGGGGCATCAAGAACCTGGGGCACGATAGCCGACTGGCTCTGCAGCGCATTGAGAATCGCCTCCGCGGACAGGCGGCCCATTTCCTCGGACGGTACCCTGATTGTCGTCAGCGGCGGATCGAGGCGAACAGAGAACTCAAGATCATCGAAGCCGATGACGGAAAGTTCGTCGGGTACGCGCACGCCAAGCCGGCGGCATTCGGCCAACACACCGAAGGCCAGAACGTCGCTGCTGCACAGCACGCACGTGAAAGCACCTTCGAGCCACTTGTCGCGAAATGCTCGCTCGCCTGCCTCGATCGTATATTCGCACTCGACGATGCGGCCCGAGATAGGCTGCTTACGGCGGCGCATTGTCTCGATGAAACCAGCCCGGCGGGCGATCTGCCGGTCATTGCCCTTGAGTGGGCCGAGCAATAGAAGAATGTCGCGATGTCCTAACTCGGCGGCATGTTGCAGAGCACGCAGCATGGCGTCGCGATTGTCGAATCCGATCGATGGAATGACGACGTCGTTCGTCACTGAGTAAGTCGAGACGGTTGGCACGCGGCGCTGCTGCACCAGCAACAGCAATGAGGGATCGTAGACCTGGCCGACGAGCAGGAGAGCCTCGCACCCGTGCTCGATGAGAAGGCGGGCCTTCTCGGGAAGTTGCGCATTATCGAATCCCGATGTCAGAACAACGACCAGATAACCTGATTCTCCTATGCGATCCTGGAAGGCGTTCAGGAGGCGGGCGTAGATGGCATAGCTGAGCGTCGGGATAACCGCGCCGACGAGATGGGTGCGGCGACGTCGCAGCGCTCTGGCGGCGGGGTTTGGGGAGAAACCTAGTCGTAATGCTGCCTCTGTCACTTTGGCTCGGGCGGCCTCGCTGACCAACGCCGGCTGCGTGAACGTCCGCGAGACCGTGGCGACGGAGACGCCCGCAAGCTTGGCGACATCCGTCACGGTTGCATTTGGCTTCAAAACCAAGACGCCTCGATAATGTTTTCCGTTGGCCGGTTGCAACATGGTGGGACACCACGCCGCGCGGCGAGGATTCTCTCTAACTCATCGTGCGGCCAGGCGCCAATGTCGGGGGTCGCGCACGTCAATATTCGTTGACACGCGAAGGTGTCCGAATGTAATGGATTACATCGCTTCGTCGACGTGAGGGTCAGAGCCCGCCATGACGGAAACCCTTTTTGCTGGCCCTCTCGCGCACTGTTCCCGCCGGTGAAGCGCATCAGACGGCCATCCTGCCGGACGTACGTAGCGGGCGTTTCAGGGAGGGCGTGATGAACGATACGACCCGAATTGGAGATGTGCTTGTTCTGAAGTCGGATCAGGGAGAGCATCTCTGGCAGCCCGTGCCAGCCAATGGGCACATCACGGTGAAGCTGGCGCCCGATATGGTCCGGATGGACCATCCGATCGGGCTTGGCACACAGACCGTACCGCCCGGCTCGTATGTCCGTGAACACCTCCACGACCGCAACGAGGAAGTGCTGTTCTTTCTTTCAGGCACCGGGCGGGCTGTTTTGGATGGTGTGGCTCACGCTGTCGAACCCGGCACCATCATCTATGTCGGCAAGAACCGGCTTCATATGTTCATCAACGATGGCGACATCGACCTGCATTGGATGTGGCTGATCGTTCCCAACGGCCTTGAAACATTTTTTCGCGCTATCGGGCGCCCACGCCAACCTGGCGAGCCGACGCCCGAACCTTTTGCCCGGCCAGACAACGTGCGGGCGCTGGAGCTGAGCACCGTGTTTGGGCCGATGCCAAAGTCTGGCGAATGAGCCGGGCCGTTACGGCCGGGGACGGCTGCCGATTGCATTACGAAAGCATCGGGCAGGGATCCTGCGTGGTGCTGGCGGCCGGGCTGGGCGGGCTCGGCTCGTTCTGGAGTCCGGTGCGGGCGCTGCTCGCCATGCGATTTCAGGTCATCACCTTCGATCATCGGGGTTGTGGGAAGAGTGAGCGCCCTTTGCATGGCCACACGATCGACCGCTTGGCCAAGGACGTGGTGGCAATCCTGGACGATGCCGGAATCGCCCGTGCGGACATTGTGGGGCATTCGACGGGCGGTACGATCGCACAAGTGCTGGCGTTGGATTCGCCAGTCCGCGTGCGCCGGATTGTCGCCAGCGGCAGCTGGGCCCGACCGGACCCGTATTTCCTGGCTTTGTTCCGGAACCGGATCGCAGTCCTAGAAGGCGCGGGACCGGTTGCGTACACGCGCCAGTCTCAGCTCCTGGGCCATACGCCGGCCTGGTTCAACGCGCATGCGGCTGAGATGGACCAGGCTCTTGAGGGCGCCGCGAGCGCCTTATCGCCGCTGCCCGTTGCGCTGGCGCGATTGCACATGCTGCTGGCCTTCGACCGCTCGGCCGACCTGCCGCGGCTGCGGGTGCCAGCACTGGTGCTGGCGGCCGCAGATGACGGGATCGTTCCAGTGCATCAGTCGCGTGAGCTTGCCCGGCTCATTCCTGGCGCTGCCTATCAAGAGATCGCGTGTGGCGGTCATTTCTTTCCCCGCGTGGATCCCGGTGCTTACGCGACTACTGTGGCTGCCTTCCTGGCCGCCCCCGACGCAACGTCATGAAAGCGTTGCGCGTTGCCCTGATCGGCTATGGCGCCATGGGACGCATCGTGGCGCGTGCGCTGGCGGCGGGTGTCGATGGCGTGCAGGCGGGGGCGGTCTTGCTGAAGCGGCGCAGTCCCGCAAGCCATACCGGTCTGGCGTCGTTTCACGACGTCGGCGAACTGCTGGAGTGGAAGCCGGATCTGGTCGTCGAATGTGCCGGACAGTCGGCCGTGGCTGATACGGTTCCCCGGCTGCTGACAGCAGGGGTCGACGTCGTCCTGGCCTCCATCGGGGCGCTGGTGGACCCGGCGCTGCTTGCGGCACTTGAGGCTGCTGCGATCGCGGGCGGTGCGCGTGTCCTGCTGGCCTCAGGTGCGATCGGTGGGCTCGACGCGTTGGCCGCCGCGGGTCCGGGCGCGCTCGAATACGTGCGCTATACGGGCACGAAGCCGGCGCTGGCCTGGGCTGGGGCGCCGGGGGCGACTGCGTTTGATCTCGGCGCGCTGAGACAGCCGACCACCATCTTCTCCGGCAATGCGCTGGAGGCGGCGCGTTTGTTCCCGCGCAATGCGAACGTGGCGGCATCGGTCGGGCTGGCGGGCGTGGGCCTGACCCGCACGGAGGTCCGGTTGGTTGCCGATCCGGGTGGGAATGCCAACCGACACGCCATCGACGCCACAGGAACGTTCGGGTGCATGCGAATGGAAATGGAGAATGCGCCACTGCCCGATAACCCGAGGACCTCCGCCCTTGCGGCACACAGCCTGCTGCAGGCGATCCGCCGGCGCACTCGCGCCGTCAGTTTTTGAAAACCGCTGCCTTTTGCAGAGAGGACGACCATGCGCCTGAAGGATAAAGTCGCCATCATCACCGGAGCCGCGGCGGGCATCGGCCGCGCCACGGCCGACCTTTTCCTGAAGGAGGGCGCCAAGGTAGTGGCCGTGGACCGCGACGGCACGGCGCTTCAGACGATGGGGGCCAGTGAGGCGCTCCTGACGGTGCAGGCGGACGTACGCGACAGCGCCGCAGTCAAGTCTGCGGTCGAATCGGCGGTTCGGCGCTTCGGCACGGTCAACATTCTGGTGAACAACGCGGGCTATGGCACATTCGGTACCGTCGTCACGACGGACGAGACGGCCTGGGACGATGTGATGGCCGTCAACGTCAAGAGCGTGCTGTTCTGCTCCAAACATGTGATTCCGGTCATGGCTGCGGCGGGGGGCGGTGTGATCGTCAACACAGCATCGAACATTGCGACCGTGGGGATCAGGGACCGTGCCGCCTATGTGGCCGCGAAGGGCGCCGTTGCATCGTTGACGCGTGCCATGGCGCTGGACCACGTCGCGGACGGGATCCGGGTGAATAGCGTGGCACCCGGCCCGATCGCATCCCGCTACTACGACGAGATGATGCGAAAATCGCCTGATCCGGACGCCTTCATGGCCGGGCTGCGCGCGCGTTCTCCGATGGCGCGCCTCGGGGAACCCGCCGAGATTGCCGGTATCATTCTGTATCTCGCCTCCGACGAGTCATTGTTTGCGACGGGGGCGATGTTTACGGTCGATGGTGGCATGACCGCATGGTGAGCCATGCGCGCGGCACAAGCTCTCATCCGGCAAGCAGGCGTGCCGACGGATCTGATCCACGCATATTGGTGCCCGGATCGCTGAACGATCCAGATGAAACGATTCAGATAAGGAGGAACTCAATGGACCAGACAAAACGTTCTCTGATACAGGTGCTGCCGGCCGCGAGCATCGCAGCCGGACTGCTTGGGATCAACATGGCGCGTGCCGCTGAAGCATCCGGCAGTACGTGGGATCAAATCATGCGCACGAAGACGCTACGCCTGGGCGCCGCCAATACCGAGCCATGGTACTTCAAGGATGTAACCAACAGCAGTGCGCCCGGCGGAATTCAGTCAAATGGCGCGGTTTGGCGTGGTGTCGGCCCGGTGCTGGGCAAGCAGGTGGCTGACGCGTTGGGGGTCAAGCTGGAGATTGTTGAAACTACGTTCGGCACTGCAACGGCAGGGTTGCAGGCAAATCAGTTCGATGTGATGTTCATGCTGGACGGCACGCCCACGCGTGCTCTGGCGATCGACTTTCTGCCCGTGGCGGTGGCATGGTTTCCGACCGTCATCCTTGCACGCGAGGATCTCAAGCCGACCACATGGGCGGAGCTGAATGACCCGAAGATTCGCATCGGCGTCGTGCTGGGCAGCGCGCAAGACCAGTTCATTTCCGCAGCGATTCCGCAGGCCACAATTTCACGCATGCAGGGTGCGCCGGAAGCCTTCGCTGCTTTCCAATCGGGACGCGTGGACGGAGTCTGCCTCGTTGGGCCTGAAGCCGACCTGGCCCGCGGCAAGCTTCGCATGGGCAAGGTCGTCATTCCTAAGCCAGCCTTTCCCTATCCGGCTTCCGTCGGTTTCCGGTATGAGGACGCCAACCGCTTCAAGGACTTTCTGACGACCGCGGTGTCCTACTTGTATTACTCCGGCGCGGTGGAACAGGCATTTGAGCAGTTCTTGGCATACCGCGGCATAGATCCCAAGAACGTAACGCCAATCATGCGAGAGCGTTGGGCCTGATCGAGTCCGGGTGGCCGCCGCTCCGGCGATGTTCTGGTTAATCGCCCCATGATCTATCATTGGGATTTCGGCGTCGTACTACGCAGTGACGGCTTGTTCGCTCAAGGCGTGGCGGCCACTCTTTTGCTCACAACAAGTGCCTTGGCCATAGCGGTGCCGCTTGGCTTGTCCCTCGCGTTGCTCCGAATGGCGCCTTGGTGGGCATTGGCCTGGACGGCGCGCATCATTATCGACTTCTTCCGTACCTCGGCACTGTTCGTTCTAATAATCTGGTTCTTCTTTGCTTTTCCGGTTGTTTTCCAGTTGCAGGTGGACGCGTTCCAGGCAGCCGCACTGGCGATCGGACTGCAGGCCGGGGCGTATCTTGCCGAGATATTTCGCGCGGGCATTGAAACCATCCACACAGGGCAGTGGCAGGCTGCCCGTGCGCTCGGCCTGCATTTCGGTGCGACGTTGCGGCTTGTGATATTGCCGCAGGCGGTCCGGCGCGTATTACCCCTGTTTCTTAATCTTGTGGTCGACACGATAAAGAACACATCGTTTGCCGCGGCGATCGCTTATGGCGACTTGACCTATCAGGCCATGCGCGTTGCCTCTGACACCTATCGCCCGCTTGAGGTGTTCACCGTCGCGGGCGCCATCTATTTTGTTATCATAACAGGCAGCAGCCGGCTTTCAGCGATGCTTGAACGCCGCTTTGCCATCGTACCTCGTTAGGCGATGCACCTCTATCATTGGGATTTTGGTTTCGTCGCTTCGAATGCCGGCTATCTTTTGGATGGGCTGGGGGACATGCTGCGTCTGGCCGTGGCCTCTCTCGTGCTCGGCGCGATGATTGGCCTGCCTATCGGCATGGGCCGG
>CAYSTX010000175.1:0-8266 GCA_964434035.1 uncultured Acetobacteraceae bacterium | reverse complement strand
ATATGCGAGCGCGCTGCTGACGCTCGCGGGCGCGCCCGACCCACTCGGCTTCGTCGCGGACGCCCTGCTCGCGGAGCTTGCGTCGGTGCCGATCGGGCTGATTTCGCTGCGGCTGCGCGAGGACTATTTTGCGATCGTCACACTCGGGTTTTCCGAGATCGTGCGCGCCGTGATCACCAACGCGCAATCGCTCACCAATGGTACGCAGGGCATACCAGGCATCACGCGCCTCTATCCGCTGCTTTCCGGTGCGCCGGCCGAGGCGGCGGTGTTGGCGACGGTCGGCATAGCGACGCTGGTTGCGATCTGGATGATCGTGCGGATCGCACGCTCGCCGTTCGGGCGGATGATCCAGGCGATCCGCGACAATGAGATAGCGGTCAAGGCGCTCGGCAAGGATCCGGCACGCTTCAAGATTCAGGTGCTCGCCGTCGGCGCCGCGCTCGCCGGCATCGCGGGCGCGTTCTATGCCCACTACATCACCTACGTCGTGCCGGATCAGTTCGTGCCGCTGGTGACGTTCTACGTCTGGATGGCGATCATGATGGGCGGTGCGTCGCGCATCGCGGGGGCGGTCGCGGGCACGCTCGTGCTGATGCTGTTGCTGGAGGGCACGCGCTTCGTCCACGATTTCGTCCCGGGCGTCGCGGACGTCGACATGGCGTCGGTGCGGATCGGGATCGTCGGCGCGCTGCTGATCGTCTTCGTCATTTGGCGCCCGCAGGGATTGCTGGGCGGCGCGGCCCATCGATGAGCCTCGACGTCCGCGGCATCACCAAGACCTTCGGCGGCTTCCGCGCGCTCGACGACATCTCGCTGACGGTGCCGGCGGGCGGGCTGGTCGGTTTGATCGGCCCGAACGGCGCCGGGAAGTCGACGCTGTTCGCGGTCATCTCGGGCTACGCTGCGCAGGATTCAGGAACCGTCCTGTTCGGCGGACGCCCGCTCGACCCGCTTGGCCCCGCGGCACGGAGCCGCACCGGGCTGATCCGTACGTTTCAGGTGCCGCGGGAGTTCGGCCATCTGACGGTGCGGGAAAATCTGATGGCCGCGGCGCCCGGACCGACCGGGGAGAATCTGCTCGGCCTGTTCCTCCGCCCCGGCTGTGTTGCGCGCGAGGAGGCCGCAGCCGCGGATCGCGCGGCGCAGATCCTGCGCACGCTCAACCTTTCCGCCGTCGCCGACCTGCCGGCGGGGCGGCTTTCCGGCGGGCAGAAGAAGCTGCTGGAGCTTGGTCGCGCGCTGATGCTCGATCCGGCAATGATCCTGCTCGACGAGCCGTTCGCCGGCGTGAACGCCGTGCTGATTGAGGAGATCATCGAGCGGATCCGCGCCCTGCACGCTGGGGGCATCGGCTTTCTGATCATCGAGCACGATCTGGAGGCGCTGACGCGGCTCGTCCCGCGCCTCGCGGTCATGGATCGCGGCCAAATCATTGCCGAGGGCGCGCCGGATGCCGTGCTCGTGGATGCGGCGGTACGCGCCGCCTATCTCGGCGGCGAGCCGTGAGCCTGCTGGCGATTGCCGACCTGTGCGGCGGATACGGCGAGGTCGATATTCTGAACGGGATTTCGCTCACGCTGGAGGCCGGCGAGATCGTGACGGTCGCCGGCACCAACGGCGCGGGCAAATCGACGCTGGCGAAGGCGATCGTCGGCCTGCTGCCGGCCGTGCGTGGCACGCTCCTGCTCGACGGCACCGATCTTGCGCCGCTGCCGACCGAGGCGCGCATCGCCCTCGGCATCGGCTATGTGCCGCAGGTCGCGAACGTCTTTGCGTCACTGACGGTGCTCGAAAACCTGCAGGTCGTCGCGGGTGTTGCGCAACGGCGCGCGCGGATCGCCGCGCTGTTCGACGCGTTTCCGGCGCTCGCCGCGCGGCGCCGGGCGCGGGCCGGCAGTCTCTCGGGTGGAGAGCGGCAGCAGCTTGCGTTCGCCCGCGCGCTGATGCCGGAGCCACGGCTGATGGTGCTCGACGAGCCGACGGCGGCGCTTGCGCCGCGCACGGTCGCGGATGCGTTCCGGCTGATCGGCGATCTGCCCCGGTTCGGCGTCTCGGTCCTGATTGTCGAGCAGCGGGCGCGCCAGTCGCTCGCCGTCTCCGACCGCGGCTTCATCCTCGACGGCGGCCGTGTCGCACTCAGCGGGACGGCGGCCGACCTGCTCGCCGACGAGCGGGCAGCAGCGCTCTATCTCGGCCGGGGCACATAGAGCATGTGCGCCTCAATCCGACCCGTAACCGGCATGACGCACGTAACTGTCGCACTCTGAAGGGCTGAAGTCCCGCTGTCGCCGCCGCGCGGCCCGAACAAGATTCGGATGCAACACGATCCACGCGCTAGATGTCGGGCATTGCGATCTGCGTGACGACATCGGCGAAGCGGCCTACGGCCTCGTGCATCACCCAATGGCCGCCGTCGAGGACGATCATCTTGCTTCCAGGGATGAGCGCGCGAAGGGCGAGCCCGCGTTCCGCCGGAACGGTTTCGTCCCGGCCGCCCCAGACGAGCAGGGTCGGCAGCCGCAGTGTCGGAAGATGCGGCAGGATATGGCGTTCCTGTAGGGCGGTGTAGTTGGTGTAGCCGGGATTCCTGCGCGCCCGGTCGACGAAGGCGGCGACATTGCCGGACGTGAGCGCCCGGCGGAAATTCTCGCGCAGGATCGCCTCGAAGTGCGGATCATCGCCGTAGCGCAGGTGCCCCTCGCTGCGCACGAAGGTATCTTCGTCGACCGCGCGGCCGATGTAGTCATAAGCGCGCGCGGAAGCCTCGATCCAGGCCGCATCGCGCCCGTCCCCGAGTGCAGGCGCGGTGCCGCCGCTCGCCACGATCACCAGCCTGCGGATGCGGTCGGGGCAGGTGATCGCGAGGCGGGTCGCGATGAAGCCGCCTTCGGAATGGCCGATGACGGTGACGTCGCGGAGGTCGAGTGTCTCCATGAGGGCCGCAGCGTGCTCGGCCCGCTGAAGGCGGTCGAGGTAGCCGGGGACCTCGCTCTGCCCGAAGCCCGGCTGGTCGTAGCTGATGACGCGCGCCAGGGTGGCGAGCGCCGGGGCGAGGCGGAACCAGGTCAGCCGCGCGTCGACGGCGATGCTGGATCCGTGGATCAGCAGGACCGGAGCGCCCGAGCCCTCATCGCTGAGATGCGTCAGGTAGCCGCCGATCCGCTGGGTCCAGCTTCGCACCGTCAGTGGCCAGAGTCAGAGAGCGGGCGGGGGACGTAGGCCGCGTCGATCGCGCTGATCACCTCGGCTGGGAGCCGAAGGCCGAGCGCCGCCACGGCGTCGTCCACGTGCTCCGGGGCGGTCGCGCCGAAGATGGGCGAGGTGACGCTCGGCCGCGCCAGTGTCCAGGCGACGGCGACCTGTGCCGGCGACACGCCAAGGCGGTTTGCGGCGGCGGCGACGGCCTCCTGCACCGAGAAATCGACAGGACGGTGGTAGTGGCGCTTGGTGTAGTCGTCCGTTTCCGTGCGGGGCGTGGTACTGGCCGGATCGCGGCGGTCGGCGGCCAGGAAACCGCGGGCGATCGGGCTGAAGGGGATCATGCCGACGCCGCTGTGACGGCAGAGAGGCGCCAGCTCACGTTCGCACTCCCGATGCGCGGGATTGTATTCGCACTGCATCGAGATGAAGCGGGGCAGGTGGCGCTCCGCCGCCGCGGCGAGTGCGAGGGCAAGGCTCCAGGCGGGCATCGTCGTGGCGCCCACATAGAGCGCCTTGCCCGAGCGCACGATGTCGGCGAAGGCGTCGACCAGCTCGTCGATATCGGTCGCGGGATCCCAGATATGGGTTTGGAAGATGTCCACGTGGTCGGTCCCGAGGCGGCGGAGCGAGGCGTCCACCGCCTCGAACAGATGCTTGCGGGAATATCCGCGGCCATTGCAGTGCGGCTGCATTGGATTGCCTGCCTTGGTCGCCACCACGACGCTGTCGCGCGGCACGCGGCGCAAGAGGACCTCTCCCAAGATGCGCTCGCTTTCCCCGGCCGAGTAGAAATCGCAGGTGTCGAAGAAGTTGATGCCGGCATTGAGCGCGCGGTCCACCACCGCGCGAGAGGCGGCTTCGTCCAGCACCCAGCGCCGCCAGGAGGCCGAGCCGAACCCCATCGCGCCGAGGCAGAGCCGCGACACCTTCAGGTTGCTGCGGCCGAGAGATACGTAGTCCATGGTCTTCCTTTTCGCTGCAGAACGGAGGGAGCGGGGATCAGGGCTGCGCCTCGGCCTCTTCCTGCTCCGTGAGGACGTCGCGGGCGAAGGTGGCGGAGCGCTCGACATAGGCCCGGCTGAGCTGCTCGGCGCGGTCCGCATCGCGCGCGCGAAAGGCGTCGACGATGTGATGGAGCATTTCCACCGTTCCCCGGCGCCGCTCCGGTGTGGCCGAACGGGTCGTGATCGTCCGAAGGTAGGTGACGCGGGCGCGCAGGACCGCTGACATCTGGCGGGCCACGTCATTGCCCGCGCCGCGGATGATCGCGTCGGAGAATCCGTCCAACGCCTGGGCGTGCGCGATCGCATTGTCGGAGAAGATTGTCCCTTCCGCCCGGGCGAGGGCGCTTTCCAGCCGGGCTAGATCCTCCTCCCGGGCGCGGGCCACGAACAGGCGCGCCATGGCGGCCTCGATGATTCCCCGCATCTCGTAGATCTGGCGGGCCTCCTCGCGGGTTACCCGGGCCACGAACATGCCCTTGTTCGGCACGCGGATCACGAGGCCTTCCGCCTCGAGTTGGCTCAGCGCCTCCCGGACGCTGGTGCGGCTCACGCCGGTCTCGTTGCAGACGGCGCGTTCAACCAGATTCTGGCCCGGCTTGAAGTATTGGTTGAGGATCGCGTCGCGCAGTACCTCGATGGTTTTCTCCCGAACCGTCGGTGTGTCGTGCGCCACTTTCAATGATGTCGATTCCATGCCCGCGACGCCTGTCCCCTTCCCGCGATGTCCCGATACACCGCCGCACTTCACCATTGTTTCGCGACAGTACGGTTATCTGGTTGATTGTCATACTGACTGTTGGTATACCATCATACACAAAATCAGAGCCGCATCAAAGCCAACGACTCGGAAACGCAAGATGCCATTCACGGACGATGGGTCGATTCACTACCGGCGCGGCGGGCAGGGGGCCCCGCTCGTTCTTATCCACGGGGTTGGCGCCAGCTTGGAGAGCTGGGACGGCGTCTGCGCCGCGCTGGGTGAGGGCTTCGACATCCTGCGGCCCGATCTGCGCGGCCACGGGCAGTCAGCCCGGATCGAGGGGGCGATCTCGATCGACGATTTCGCGCAGGACATCATCCGGACAATGGACGCTGCGGGTGTCGCCCGGGCCGATCTCGTCGGCTTCTCCCTTGGCGGCCTCATCGCGCAGCGCCTTGCCGCAGGCTGGCCGGACCGCTTCCGGCGCGTGGTCATCTTGTCGGCGGTTGCCGGTCGCACGCCAGAGGAACGGGAGCGCGTCGTCTCCCGCCTTGCGGCGATCCGCGAGGGCGGGATCGCGGCGGTGACTGATGCGGCCCGGGACCGCTGGTTCACGGAGGCCTTCGCGCGCGAACATCCCGAACTGATCGAACGCCGCATCGAGGAACTGAAGGCCAACCATCTGCCGTCCTACCTCGAGGCCTACCGGGTCTTCGGGCAGACGGAGTTGGTCGACGAACTGCACCGGATCCCGCATCGCGCGCTGATCATGACCGGCGAGTTCGATTCCGGATCGAACGTGCGGATGGCCAAAGCGATGCGTGACCGCATTCCGGATTCAGATCTCTGCATCCTGCCGGGGCTCAAGCACAGCGTGCTTGTCGAAGCCCCCGGGCTGATCGCGGAGAAGGTACGGGACTTCCTGACGCGCGGATGAAGAGAAGGGGGAGAGGTTTGATGGATCAGGAATTGTTTGAGCGTGGCCTTGCAAACAGGGTGTTGGCGGAACGCGACCGGGAAGGGAAGTCGGCATGAGCGACGTCCAGATCCGCAAGATCGTCGACTATGTCGAGGACACGCTAATCGAGGGTGGGCGGGCCGCGCCGCGGCCGTTGCGCATGGCGGTCTGCGCCGTCGTGATCCGCAACCCCTGGGCCGGCGCCGGCTTCGTCGAGGATCTCCAACCGCAGATCCTCGCCCATGTTAAGCCGCTCGCGGAGGCGCTGGTGCCGCGGCTCGTTGCGCTGCTGGGCGGCGCAGGGAGGATCGAGGCCTGTGGGAAGGCGTCGGTCGTGGGCGTCAACGGCGAGGTGGAACATGCTGCTGCGCTGATCCACACGCTGCATTTCGGCAATGCTTACCGGATCGGGGCCGAAGGCAACGCCTTCCTGCCCTTCACCAACAAGCGTAGCGCTCCCGGTGCGCCGATCTCGATTCCGATGACGGTGAAGCGGGAAGAGAAGAAAGGTACGCGATCCCACTTCCTGACGGTCGAATTCGTCATCCCGGACGCGCCGGGGCCGGACGAGATCGTCGTGGCGCTCGGGGCGGCGGACGGAGGGCGTCCGCATCACCGCATCGGCGACCGCTTCCAGGACATGAAGGCGATGGGGGTCGACCAGACGGGAACGCCGCTTGTCGCCGAGACGGTCTGACGAGCGATCAACCAATGACGGCGAATGCCGCACGATCCACGAACGGTAATGAGGGAACGCAAGATGAGATGGAACGGGATCGCGGCCTCGATGGCCGCGGTGCTTCTTGGCGCGACGCTCGCCACGGGCGCGATGGCGCAGGACAAGGCGCCGGTGAGCGGCGGCACGCTGAACGTCGGCTTCATCAGCGATACGAAGACATTGGATCCGATGGTCTCCGCTCAATGGACGGAACGCCAGATACTCTTCCTGATCTTCGACTCCCTGGTGAACCTCGGGCCGGACTTTTCGCTGAAGCCGGGTCTCGCCAAGAGCTGGGATTTCGATGATGGGGGCAAGACCATCGTGCTGCATCTCGTCACCGGCGTGAAGTTCCAGGACGGCACGCCGTTCGATGCCGCCGCGGTGAAGTGGAACATCGACAAGCGGCTTGATCCGGCGACGAATTCCTCCCAGCGGGCGCAGCTCGCGGCGGTGATCAAGGATGTCCGTGTCGTCGACGATGCCACCATCGCGATCGACCTCAACAAACCCTATCCGCCGCTGCTGGCGCAGTTCGCTGACCGGGCCGGGCTGATGGTGTCGCCCACTGCCTCCAAGAAATACGGTGCCGACAGCGGTTCCCACCCGGTCGGGACGGGCCCGTTCGAGCTGGTGAGCTGGGTTCGTGGCACCAAGATCACGCTGAAGCGCAACCCGGACTTCTGGCAGAAGGGCAAACCCTATCTCGATGGCGTAACCTTCAACGACATCCCGACCAGCGTCGTGGGTGTGCAGCGGATGGGGATTGGCGAACTCGACTATATCGGCCAGCTCTCGCCGCTTGATACCAAGCTCGCGGCCGCGCTACCGGACATCAAGCTGGTTCCGGCACCCGTAGGCGAGTGGTTCGCGCTGCAATGGCACTGGAATGAGAAGCCCTTCAACAATCCGATGCTGCGCGAGGCGATCGCACATGCGATCAACCGCGACCGGATGAACCAGATCCTATGGGAGGGTAAGGGCAAGATCACGGATTCCATCACGCCGCCGGGCTTGTGGTGGTCGCCCTCCAAGGTCGAGCATTACGCCTATGACCCCGATCTTTCGCGCAAGCTGCTGAAGGAAGGCGGCATCGCGCCGGGCACGAAGCTCTCGCTGGTGGCTCCGAGCGACGATACGCTTCGGCGCTTCGCGGAACTCGTGCAGAGCGATCTCAAGGCCGTCGGCCTCGATGTCCAACTCCAGCCGGTGCCGCAGAGCCAATACTACGCGAAGGCGGTCGCACATGAGATAAACTTCACCCCAATGCGCTGGACCCAGCGTGCCGACCCGGACGGGCTTATTCAGTATCTATTCGCGTCCAACGGCGATGCGAACACCACCGGATACAGCAATCCTGAGGTGGACAAGCTGATCCAGGAAGCCCGAACGACGACCGATATTGCGGATCGTAAGAAACTTTACGATCAGATCCAGTTCCTGGTCTCCCAGGGCCTGCCCTACGTTTCGATCGAGTTCAGTGCCGAGTTCAGCGCCCTGCGATCGAGCGTGCACGGCTTCGTTCCGATGCCGGACCTGATCCCGCGCTACCGTGACATGTGGAAGTCGGCCAACTGAACTCTCCGGCTTCCCAGACTGGGCCGTGGCGCGAACGCCGCCACGGCCGATCCTTTCGTCATGCGGTAGCGCCGAAACCGACCGAACCACCGCCGCATCATTTC
>CAYSTX010000174.1:0-8362 GCA_964434035.1 uncultured Acetobacteraceae bacterium | reverse complement strand
AAACTGCCCAACTGGTCGGACAGACGCGCGACCCAGCGTGCGCGGACGATGTTTCCAGCCATCCACACCGCCGCCTTGCCGCGCGACGCGCCGCCGCGGGCGAGGCCACGATGCGCGCCGTGCTCGGCGGTTATTACGGTCGCGAGCGCGTCGCCCTCACCGAACGGGCGCACGTCCAGCACGATCGCGGGCGCCTCCCATTCCATCAGCCGGGGCGGCGTCTGGCCGTCACTTCAATCTCGATCCGCATCCGCGGGTCGGCGAGGCCGGCGGAGATCATTGTCGCGGCGGGCCGACCTTCCCCGAACGCCGCCCGCAGCGCCGGCCAGCAGGCGGGGAAGTCGTCGGCGTTCGGCAGGATGTAACGGACGCGCACAACATCGGCGAAGCTCGCGCCCGCCTCGGTGAGTGCAGCCGCGATGTTGCGCAGCGTCTGCTCGGTCTGCGCGGCGACGTCGTCCGCGATCGTCATGGTCGCGTAGTCGAAACCGGTCGTGCCGGAGACGAAGACCCAATCGCCATCGATGACCGCGCGTGAATAGCCGATCTCCGCCTCGAAGCGGGAGCCCGACGAGATCAGCCGGCGCCGCGCATCACTCGACATCGTCAAGCCCGATCGCGCGCAGACGCGCCCGCTCCTCGTCCCATCCCGCGCGTTCCTTGACGTTGAGGAACAAATGCACCGGCCGCTCCAGCAGCGTCATCAGCTGCGCCCGCGCCTTCGCGCCGATCTCGCGGATACGCGCGCCACCCGCGCCGATGAGAATCGCCTTGTGGCCCGGCCGCGACACATACACCGTCACCTCGATCCGCACCGAGCCGTCGCGTTTCCCAGTGAAGCTTTCGGTCTCAGCGGTCGTTGCGTACGGAACTTCCTCGTGCGTTTGCAGGAAGATCTGTTCGCGCACGATCTCGGCCGCGAGCAACCGGTCGGGAAGATCCGTCAGATCGTCCTCGGGATAGAGATACGGCCCCTCCGGCACGGCGGACGCGAGCGCGTCGAGCAGGCGGTCGAGGCCGTCGCCGTTGGACGCGCTGACCATGAACGTCTCCTCGAACGCGACGCGCTCGGCGAGAGCGGCGGTCAACGGCAGCAGGCGTTCGACGTCGATCAGGTCGATCTTGTTCAGCACGAGCCAGAGCCGCCGCCCGGTGCCGCCGAGCCGGTCCGCAATCGCGCCCACCGCCTCGGTCAACCCGGCCCGCGCATCGACCAGCAGCAGCGTCAGATCGGCGTCCTCCGCACCCGACCAGGCGGCCGCGACCATCGCGCGGTCGAGCCGCCGTCGCGGGGCGAAGATGCCGGGCGTGTCGATCAGCAGAACCTGGCTCGACCCGCGCATCAGGATGCCGAGCACGCGCGCGCGGGTCGTCTGCGCCTTCGGGCTGACGATCGAGAGCTTAACCCCGGTAAGACGGTTGAGCAGCGTCGATTTGCCGGCGTTCGGCGCGCCGACGATCGCAACGAAGCCGCAGCGCGTCGCGCTGCTCATTCGACCGCCCCCGCGTCGGCCGGAACGCCGAGCGCGCGCAGAACCGCCGCCGCCGCCGCGCGCTGCGCCGCCTGCTTGCTGCCGGCCCTTCCCTCGCCCGTCTCGCCGCGTACGGTCACACGTACGGTGAATTCGGGCGCGTGCGACGGGCCAGAGCGTCCGGTCTCTTCATATACCGGCAGCTTCAGACCACGTGCCAGCGCCCATTCCTGCAGGACGGTCTTCGCGTCGCGTGGTGGCGCGCCCTGCTCGGCAATTTCGTCGGCCCAGGCGCGGCGGACGAACTCCCGAGCGGGGCCGAGGCCGCCGTCGAGGAATATCGCACCGATCACCGCCTCCATCGCGTCCGACCGCACGGTCGTCAGCGCGCCGACGCCGACCCGCGCCTCACCCGGCGCGATCGACAGCGCGGCGGCCAACCCGATGCGGTCAGCGGCGCGCGCGACGACGGGGCCGGACACGAGGAAGCCCTGCCGCCGCCCAAGGTCGCCCTCCTGCTCGTCCGGGTAGCGTTCCAGCAGCCATTCGGCCATCAGCAGATTGAGCACGCGGTCGCCGAGAAACTCGAGCCGTTCGTTCGAGGTGGATCGTGGCGCCCGTCCGTGCGCGCGCTGCAGCGCCGAGCGATGCGTCAGCGCCTCAGTCAGCAGCGCCGGGCGCGCGAAGCGATAGCCGATCGTGCGCTCAAGCTCCGGCGACGCCGCGGTCAATGGATGCCGTGCAGCAGCCGGCCCCAGCGGATTTCGACCGGCCATTCCCAGACCTGCCACCACGGATACTGACCATCCGTTGAGAAGAAGATGAACTCGGCCCGGCCAACCAGATTTTCGAGCGGCACGAACCCGACGCCGCGCGTCATGAACCGGCTGTCGAGGCTATTGTCGCGGTTATCGCCCATGACGAACACGCGGTTGGGCGGCACGAGGAAGTCCGGCGTGTTGTTCTGCTCGCCCTCGTCGGTCATCTTGCAGATCGGATGACGTAGGCCGTTCGGCAGCGTCTCGACATATTTGCGCGCGACCATCGGCACGCCATCGTCAACGGCCGTGCATTGTCCATCGGGCGTACGCGGAACCAGCGTTCCGTTGATGTACAGATTGCCGTCCCGCATCTGCTCGTGGTCGCCCGGCTGCCCGATGACGCGCTTGATGTAATCAATGCTGTTATCGGACGGCAGCTTGAACACGGCGACGTCGCCGCGCCTCGGCAGCGTGTTGAAAACGCGCCCGCTCCACTCGATGGACGACAGCGGCCACGGCAGCGAGAACCGAGAGTAGCCGTAGCTGTATTTCGACACGAACAGGTAATCGCCGACCAGCAAGGTCGGGATCATGCTACCGGATGGAATGTTAAAGGGTTCAAATGCGATCGTCCGGATACCGATCGCAATCAACGCCGCATAGATAATGGTTTTGACGTTGTCGAGCAGGCCGCTCGATTTGCGCTTCACCGCGGCCTTAGCCATTTGCTTCATGTCCTGAGCATCCCGGCGCCTTGAAGCCCGCGTGCGGGCGGAGTGTCAAGCAACGGGTCGGTTGCCGCTCGCGCGGATACGATCACGTGCGCGTAGGCATATGGGTATTCATCGGTCATCGTCAGCGCGACGTCGGCAACCATACCGGCCGGTGTAATGGCGAGCAGCCGGCGTGCGGCACCGCCCGTCATCCGCAGCGTCGGCTGCCCTGACGGGAGGTTGACGATGCCGAGGTCGGAAAAGAAGACGCCATCGCGAAACCCGGTCCCGAGCGCCTTGGCCGCCGCCTCCTTCGCCGCAAATCGCTTGGCGTAGGTCGCGGCCCGGATCGACTCCGTGCGTCGATCGGCCTTGGCACGCTCGGTCTCAGTGAAAACGCGTGCGAGGAACCGGTCGCCATGGCGCGCGATCGCGCGTTCGATCCGGCGGATGTCGCAGATGTCAGAGCCAAGACCGAGGATCACGCGCGCGCCCGTTCGACCTCGGTGATGCCGGACGCGGCGCGCAGCCCGGCGATGACCGTCCCGAGATGCCGTACGTCGCGCACGTCGACATCGACCAGGACCTCGAAGAAATCCTGTTGCCGGTTGATGATCTTCAGGTTCGAGATGGCGCCGTCGTGCTTGGCGACCGCGTTCGTCAGGCTCGCGAGCGCACCGGGGTGGTTGGCGGCGATGACGCTGATCCGGCCGGTATGCGCGGCTCGCCCGTCGCGCTGCGCGGTCGCGGCCGAGTCCCAGTCGACGTCGATAAACCGCTCGGGCGTGGCCGCGAAGGTCTCGAGCGTCGGGCAGTCATGCGTGTGGACGGTCACGCCCTTGCCGGTGGTGACGATGCCGACGATGCGGTCGCCGGGAAGCGGATGACAGCAGCCGGCGTAGTGAACCGACATGCCGCTGACGAGCCCGGTGATCGGCATCCCGCCCGATTCGGGGCGCCCGACCCGCCCGCCCGCGCGCGGCGGCAGGCTCGGGATGATGCGCGGGGCGCGGGCGCTCTGCTTCAGCTCGGGATAGGCGGCGTGCACCACATCCTTCGGCCCGATATTGCCGTTGCCGACCTGGACGAGCAGGTCATCGAGGGAGGTCTGCTTGAACGCCTTGATCGCCGGCTCGAGCGCCTTTTCGGATCCGTCCAGCCCCTCCTGCCGGAAAGCGCGCGCAAGTGCGGCGCGGCCTGAGTCGATGTGCTGTTGGCGCTGCTGCTGATGGACAAAGCGGCGGATGCGGGCGCGCGCCTTGCCGGTGACGCAGAATCGTTCCCATTGCGGCGACGGCGTGTTGCCGCGCGCCGTCATGATCTCGACCTGATCACCGTTTTCCAGCGCGTGGCGGAGCGGCATCAGCCGTCCGTTGACCTTCGCGCCGACGCAGGTGTCGCCGACCTGGCTGTGCACCGCGTACGCGAAATCGACCGGCGTCGCGCCGCGCGGCAGCTGAATAAGCTGGCCCTTCGGCGTGAAGCAGAAGACCTGGTCTTCATAGAGTTCGAGTTTGGTGTTCTCGAGGAATTCGTCGGGCGCGGCCGAGTTCTCAAGGATTTCGAGCAGATCTTGCACCCAGCGGAACCGCTGCAGGTCCGACGGCGCGGCCGGCACGCCGTCTTTGTACACCCAGTGCGCGGCGACGCCGTTCTCGGCGATATCGTGCATGTCCTGCGTGCGGATCTGCACCTCGATCTTCTGGTTGCGCGGCTCGCGCAGCGTGACGCCCGTGTGCAGGCTTTGGTAGCCGTTCGATTTCGGTGTAGAAATGTAATCCTTGAACCGCCCGGCGATCACCGGAAACGCGGCGTGCACGGCGCCGAGCGCCATGTAACACATCTCCCGCGTCGGTACGACGACACGGAATGCCATGATGTCGGAGAGCTGTTCAAAGGTGACGTTGCGTCGCTGCATCTTCTCCCAGATGGAGAAAGGCGTCTTCTCCCGTCCCGTGATTTCAATCACCTCGCAGCCCGCCTCGCCGAGCACGCGGAACAGCTCGGCGCGCACCTCGTCGATGACGTCCGCGCCCTGCCCGCGCAGGTAATTGAGGCGCGCGGTGATCGTGTCATACGCCTCGGGCTCGAGCTCAGCGAAGGCGCGCGTCTGGAGTTCGGACTTGATCGCGTCCATGCCGATCCGCTCGGCGAGCGGGGCGTAGATGTCCATCGTCTCGCGCGCGATGCGGCGGCGGCGCTCGGGGTCGGCGACGAAGCCGAGCGTGCGCATGTTGTGCAGCCGGTCGGCGAGCTTCACCAGCAGCACGCGGATATCGCGGCTCATCGCCAGCACGAGCTTGCGGAAATTCTCCGCCTGCTTCGTGCGGTCCGATTGCAGCTCCAGCCGGTTCAGCTTGGTCACGCCGTCGACAAGCGACGCGATTTCGTCGCCGAACCGCCGGCGGATGTCGGGGAGGCCGACCGGCGTGTCCTCGATCACGTCATGCATCAGCGCGGTCGCGATGCTTGCGACATCGAGCCGGTAGCCGGTCAGGATGTCGGCGACCGCCAGAGGGTGCGTGAAATACAGGTCGCCGTTCTCGCGCGTCTGGCTCCCATGCGCCTGCATGGCGAGCACATAGGCGGCATCGATCAGGTCGGTGTCGGCGTCGGGATCGTAGGCGCGGACCCGTTCGGTCAGCTCGAACTGGCGGACGACCGGCTCGCGCCCCGCGTTGGTCTCGGCGCCATCGGGCGCGCGGGCGGGCGCCGGGACCGACAGTCCACGTGCGCCCGCGTACATGTTACTGACGGCCCGTCATCGCCGCGCGCGGCCGCCAAGCTCGGCCTCGATTGCGGCTTCGAGGTCTTCCGGCGACAACTCTTCGTTGTCGACGGGCAGCGCCTGCGCCTCTTCCTCGGCTGAGACATCCTGCAGGCCGAAGATGTTCTGATCGGTCGGGATGAGGTCGAGCACCTCCTCGTCGGCGGGCTCGGGCTCGGGCGCGCGGGAGAGCGACTTGACAAGATCCTGCTCAAGCTTCTCGAGCGGCACCGTCTCCTCGGCGATTTCTCGGAGCGCGATGACCGGGTTCTTGTCGTTGTCGCGATCGACCGTAAGCTCCTCGCCGCGGCTCAGATTGCGGGCGCGCTGGGCGGCCAGCAGTACGAGTTCGAAGCGGTTCGGAACCTTTTCGACGCAATCCTCGACGGTGACGCGCGCCATGCGGTCAGCCTCCAGTCTGAATGTTCAAAGTGCGAACCTCCTAAATAGTCCACCGATCCTGATCCAACAAGGCTCAACCGATGGGTTCGATCTCCTGCGGCGGCAGAACGGCTAGCAGCGCCTCTACCGTCAGACCGAGGATCGGGTGCCGCCAATCCGGCCAGACGTCAGCGAGCGGGCGGAGGACGAAGGCGCGGAGATGCGCGCGCGGATGCGGCAGGACCGGGTCGGGCGCGGCGCGGACCCTTCCGCCGAAGTCGATCAGGTCCAGGTCAAGCGTCCGCGGCTCGTTCAGGGCGCCGCGCGCCCGGCCGAACCGCGCCTCGATCGCCAGCAGGTCGGCGAGCAAGCCCTCTGGCTCCCGTCCCGTCGCGCGGACGCGGAGGACTCCGTTGATGTAATCGGGCCCGCTCCCCGCCGGGATCGCCGCCGCTCGGTACCATGTGGAGACAACCGGATCGGATAGCCCGGGCAATGTCGAAACAGCGTCGACGGCCGCCTCACACGTCGCGCGAGGCGGGCCTGTCTCCGTCCAGGCGACGTTGCTGCCAATCGCGATCACAACCATCTCACTTAGTGGACGATTCACCGCTTGGCCCTCTTTCATTTTTCCGCAACACTACACACGTCTCATCTTCACCCTCGTGAAACGCGCCGCCATTGGTCCGGCGCCGTCGGGGTGGGGGTGAGCTGAGGGAGGTTTTCACAATGCATTTTTTGCCGAACGAACGCGTCGCCTTGTTCATCGACGGCGCCAATCTGTATTCCGCGTCGCGGAACCTCGGGTTCGACGTCGATTATCGGAACCTGCTGATGTATTTCCGAAAGCAGGCCCAGGTCGTCCGTGCCTACTACTACTCAGCCGTGCTGGAAACGGAAGAATATTCTCCGCTGAAGCCGCTGACGGACTGGTTGGCCTATAACGGATACAATCTGGTCACCAAACCGGCCAAGGAATTCACCGACGCGGCCGGTCGCCGGCGGGTCAAGGGGAACATGGATATCGAGGTTGCGGTCGACATGCTCGAGCTCGCGCCGCGACTCGATCACGTCGTCCTGTTCAGCGGCGACAGCGACTTCCGGCGGCTGGTCGAGGCGGTGCAGCGGAAGGGCGTGCGTGTGTCGGTCGTCTCGTCGATCCGCACCAGCCCGCCCATGGTGGCCGACGAGCTGCGGCGGCAGGCGGATCAGTTCATCGAACTGTCCGACATCGCCGCCGAATTCACGCGGCGCCAGACCGAACCGCGTACCCGCCCGCCGACCGTGCTGCGCCAGACACCGGCCGAGCCGTTTGCCGACCCATCGCACGACGCCGCCTGACGCGCCGGACGCCGACTGCACGCTGTGCCCCCGACTCGCCGCGTTCCGCGCGGCGAACCGGGAGGCATATCCCGGCTGGCACAACGCTCCAGTTCCGAGCGTCGGGCCGTTGGACGCGGCGTTGCTTATCGTCGGCATGGCGCCAGGACTGCGCGGAGCCAACCGGACCGGCCGCCCGTTCACGGGCGATTTCGCCGGGGTGCTGCTGTACGAGACGCTGATCGAGCACGGGTTCGCGACTGGCCCGTACGAGGCGGACCCGAACGACGCGCTGCGTCTGATCGACTGCCGGGTCGCGAATGCAGTCCGCTGCGTGCCGCCGGCCAACCTGCCGACCCCGGCCGAGGCGCGGACCTGCAACAGGTTCCTCGCGGCCGAAATCACGGCGATGCCCCGGCTGCGGGCGATCCTGGCGCTCGGCACTCTCGCGCACGCGGCAGTTCTCCGGGCGCGCGGATTGCGGCTTTCGGCGTACCCGTTCGCGCACGGCGCGGTGCATGCGCTGCCGGGCGGCCTCGTGCTGGCCGACAGCTATCACGTCTCCCGCTACAATACGTCGACGCGGCGGCTGACCGCCGCGATGTTCGGCGCTGTCATTGAACGGTTGCGCGGGGAGTTGGCTCACAACGCGGACGACGGGTTAACCGGTGCAGTTCTTTGAACCAGGGACGCTGCCTGTTTGCGGAACACATCGACTGCGGCGGCGACCAAGGCGGCGTTGCTGGCGGCGGTTGAGCCGTCAGGAAGCTTGGTTCCGTCCTCAAGCCCGACACGAGTGGACAGTCGCAACTCGGCTGCAAGCGTCACGAAATCCCACACCGTGGCGTCGAACCCGTGCAGTAGCCTGGGCCGTCGCACCTCTGAGCGGTCCAGCAGCTTTCGAATATCGCTGGCCACAGCCCGCGCCTGCTCGAGGTCCTGTTCACT
>CAYSTX010000173.1:0-8379 GCA_964434035.1 uncultured Acetobacteraceae bacterium | reverse complement strand
GTCGCGAGCGCCATCAGGTTCGCCTCGGTGCCGCTGTTGGTGAAGCGGACGAGGTCGATACTCGGGAATCGGTCGCAGATCAGGCGGGCCAGCGGCCCCTCATCCGGCCCATGCCCGCCCCGGTTCCACCCGCCATCGAGGGCCCCGTTGATCGCGGCGCGGATCACGGGGTGGTCGTGGCCGTAGATCCCCGCCGTGTATTCGCCCAGAAAATCCACGTATTCGTGCCCATCCGCGTCCCACAGACGGCAACCGGACGCGCGCGTCATGGTCAGCGGAAACGGCGGGTGAAACAGCACCGTACGCGTGTTGCCGCCGGGCATGGCGGCCGCCGCACTGACGTGCACGGCGAGGCTTTCGGGGTTCGCGCGGGTGAACCGCTCCTTCGCCTCGGCGAGCAGCGCATCGACGGTCAGGTTCGGTCGGGGTTCGTCGGCGTCTATGGTGATTTCGGACATGATGCGGCGAAGCCTATCCGCCGCCGGCCAACTCCGCCATATCCGCCCGCAACGCCTCGATACCGGCCCCGGTCTCGCTGCTCGTGACCGCGTGCGTCGGGTAGGCGGCGGGGTGCTTGCGGACCAGCGCCTCGACCTCGGCCACCTTCCGCGCGAGTGCTGCCGGCTTCACGCCGTCGGTCTTCGTCAGCACGATCTCAAACGTCACGGCGGCCCGGTCGAGCAGTTCCATCACCGCCGTGTCCGACGGCTTCACCTCGATCCGCGCGTCGAGCAGCAGCAGCACGCGCCGCAAGGTCGGCCGGCCGCGGAGGAAGGCGAACATCAGCCCCTGCCAATCCGCCTTCACCGACTTCGCCGCCTGCGCGTAGCCATAGCCGGGCATGTCGACGAGCGTCAGCCGCCCCTCACCCAGGTCGAAGAAGTTGAGCTGCTTCGTCCGCCCTGGCGTGTTCGACGCGCGGGCGAGCGCGGTCTGCCCGGTCAGCGCGTTGATCAGCGATGATTTGCCGACATTCGACCGCCCCGCCAGTGCAACCTCGGGCGCTGTCGCCTCCGGCAGCTGATCGAGCCGCTGCGCCGCGAAGAAGAACCGGCACGGCGAGGCGAACAGCAGACGCCCCGCCTCAATCCGCGCTGCCTCCAGCGCGGCCGCGTCGGCGCCCGCTGTGTCGGTCCCCGCGCTCAGGTCGTGCGGGCCAGGCCGGGCTTCGGCAGGCGGGTGCGGCGCTGGATCAGCCATTGCTGCGCGATCGACAGGGTGTTGTTCCAGCTCCAGTAGATCACCAGCCCAGCCGGGAAGTTCGCCAGCATGAACGTGAAGATGACCGGCATGAACTGAAACAGTTTCGCCTGCACCGGGTCCGGCGGCGGGGGGTTCAGCCGCTGCTGGAAGTACATCGTGAAGCCCATGATGATCGGCCACACGCCGAGATGCAGGAAATGCGAATACTGCGTCGGGTCGAACGGCAGTAGCCCGAACAGGTTGAAGATGTTCGTCGGGTCGATCTGTGACAGATCACGGATCCAGCCGAAGAACGGCGCCTGCCGCATCTCGATCGTGACGAAGATGACCTTGTAGAGCGAGAAGAACACCGGGATCTGCACGAGCATCGGCAGACAGCCGCTCGCCGGGTTTACCTGTTCGGCCTTGTAGAGCTTCATCATTTCCGACTGAAGCTCTTGCGGGTTGTCCTTCAGCCGTTCCCGCAGGCTCGCCAGCTTCGGCTGCAACAGCTTCATCCGGCTCATCGACCGGTAGGAGTAGTTGGCGAGCGGGAAGAACAGCGCCTTGACGAACACGGTGAACACCATGATCGCGAGGCCGAAATTGCCGAGCAGGCTATTCAGCCAGTCGAGCGCGTAAAAGATCGGCTTGGTCAGGAAGTAGAACCAGCCGAAATCCACCGCCTTGTCGAAGTGCGGGATGTGATACTCCTCGGCGTAGCGATCGAGCAGGCGGACGACCTTCGCGCCCGCGAACAGCCGCGACGTGCTCGTGCCGGTGGCGCCAGGCGCCGCGGTCACCGGGTTCTTGGCGAGGTAATCGACCTGGAACTGATCGCCGCCGTTCTCATCAAAATGCCGGAAGCTCACCGTCGTCGGCATCGCCTGGTCGGGGACGAGCGACGTCAGCCAATATTTATCGGTGATCCCCGCCCAGCCGCCGTCGCCGCTGTAAGTGGCGGCGAGGCCATTGTTCTTCGCGCCGTCGGTCTTCGCGGTCGTGTATTTGATCTCGCGCAGCGTGCCGTTTTCGACGCCAAGCATCCCCTCGAACAGAATGTAATAGCCGGCGACCTCGGGCAGATAATCGCGCCGGATGCGCGACCACGGGAACAGCTGGACAGGCGCGCCGGTCGCGTTGCGCACGCTCTGCTGCACGTCGAACATGTAGTGGTCATCGACCGTGAGCTTGATCTCGAAAATCAGCCCCGCGCCGTTGTCCCAGGTCAGCGTGACCGGATGCGCAGCCGTAAGCGGCCCGGGCGAGGCGGTCCATACGGTGTTGTTGTCCGGCACCTTGATCGACGTGCCCACCGGTGCATCCCAGCCGAACTGCACAAAGTACGGCTGCTTTTCGGACAGCGGCTCGAGCAGGCGGACCTTCGGGCTGTTGGGCTCGATCGTCTCGCGATAGTCGGTCAGGATCAGGTCATCGAGGCGCGCGCCGAGCAGGCTGATCGAGCCGCGGACGCGGGGTGCCTCGATCGGCACGCGCGGCACGTTTTCCGGTATGGCGCCAGCGGTCGTGGCGGGTGACGCACCCTGCGCAGGGCCGCCGGCGAGCGGCGTCAGCTTGGGGCCGTTCGGGTTCGCTTGGTTCGCGGCCGTGATCTGCTCGGTCGTCACCGGCTTCGGCGGAACCGGCTTATGCAGCATCTGAAACCCGAGCAGGATCGCGATCGACACTGCGATCGCGATGAAGAGCCGCTTCTGATCCATCAAGAAATCATCCGTTCACAGCGCGCGGCGGCACGGGATCATGCCCGCCGGCGCACCAGGGGTTGCAGCGCAGGACGCGCCAGGCCGCAAGGCCCGTGCCGCGCACCGCGCCGTGTGTCTTGAGTGCCTCGACCGCGTAATCGCTGCAGCTCGGCTCAAAGCGGCAATTCGACCCGATGAAGCCGCGCAGCGTCCATTGATAGACGCGCACCAAGCCGATGAGACCGGACGCGGCGACGTTCATGGCGTCGTCACCCTGGCGAGCGCGCGCTTGATGTCGTCCTGTAGCGCCGGAAAGGGCCGGTCGAGCGTCCCTGCCCGGCCGACCAGCACGAGGTCGAATCCGGCGAGCGGCGCCGCCTTCAGATAAAGCCGCGCAGCCTCGCGCAGACGACGGCGCGCGCGGTTGCGCGTGACCGCGTTGCCGACCTTCTTCGTCACTGTGAACCCGAGCCGCACCGGCTGATCGTCGCCACGCGGCAGTGCCTGCAGGACGAGTCCCGGCATGGACGCCTTGCGCGCCTCAGCAGTCATGCGGACGAATTCGGCGCGCCGTGTCAGCCGACCCGGGCGCGATCCAGCCATCAGGCTGACAGGCGCTTGCGGCCCTTTGCCCGGCGGTTGGCCAGAACCTTGCGGCCACCGACCGTCGACATACGGGCCCGAAAGCCATGCCGGCGCTTACGGACAAGCTTCGATGGTTGATAGGTGCGCTTCACGGCCGATCACTCCGGAGTTTAGGGCGCGACGCCGCAAAACGCGGGCCCGGCCGCGCCATGGGGGACGCGGACCGACATCGCAGGCGGCGGCTTATAAGTGTGGCGTCCAGCAGCGTCAACCAGACGCCATCCATCGAACGTTTCTCGGTCTCCCACGTTATTAAATCGGGTCAACCCGCAAGACGAGCCGTGACCACACGCTCTAATAGAGCGAATCGGCCCGTTGGGCGCGCCGGCGGATGGGCGGGAAGTACCGGTGCAACCGCGATCTTTTCCCGTTCCCGTTGCCACGGCGCATTAGTGTGTTCATCGTAGCGATATGGTCATACACGAGGATTCGAAGTCCGGTGATGAAGGCGTGGCGGTAACGGCGTCGGAGCATACGGCGGCTCTGCTGCACGACCTGCGGAATCTTCTCACCCCGGCCCTGCTTCTAACCGAGCGGTTGCAGGGCCATGCGGACCCAGGCGTGCGAAAGACGGCCGACCGACTGGCGCAAAGCCTCGACCGCGCGGTCGCCCTACTGGCAAAGAACGCGCCGTGACGGGGCCATGAGCGGCACTGGCTGGGACCCCGCGCAGTATCTCCGCTTCGCCGGCGACCGTCTGCGCCCGTCGATCGACCTGCTGGCGCGAGTCGGGCCGATTCCGGACGGACCGGTCGTCGACCTAGGCTGCGGCCCGGGCAACGTGACGCCGATCCTCCGCACCCGATTCCCGTCGGCCGAGCTGATCGGCATCGACTCCTCACCCGAGATGCTTACGCGCGCCCGCGCGGCCGAGCCGTCGGCGCGGTTCGAGGAGGGTGACATCGCGACCTGGCGGCCCGATCGTCCGCCGGCGCTGATCTTTTCGAACGCGGCGCTGCATTGGCTCGACGGACACGAAACGCTGTTTCCGCGCTTGCTCGGCCTCCTCGCCCCCGGCGGGCAGCTCGCGGTGCAGATGCCGGCGATGCACGACGCGCCGCTTCGCCGCCTGCAGTACACGGTGGCCGCCGAGGGGCCATGGGCCGCGCGGCTGAAGGGCGTCGGCTCGGCGCCGGAAATCCTGGAGTCGGCCGCCTATTGGGACCTGCTGCGCCCACGCGCGGCCGCAGTCGACCTTTGGCAGACGACTTATTGGCACGTGCTGACCGGCGAAGACGCGGTGGTGGCGTGGGCGGAGGGGAGCAGCCTGCGCCCGTTCCTCGACGCGCTCGACGATCCGGTTCTGCGGGGCGCGTTCCGGGCGGCGTACGCCGACGCGCTTCGGCCGCACTACCCACGCCGGGCGGACGGGACGACGCTGCTGCCGTTCCGGCGGCTGTTTATGGTGGCGACCGCTCCGGGCTAATCGGCCCCGTTCGCCGGCGTGGGCGCGGGCCGAGCATGGATGCCGCATTCCACCTTGCCCATCCCGGCCCAGCGACCCGCGCGCGGATCCTCGCCCGGGCGTGTCGGGCGGGTGCAGGGTTCGCAGCCGATGGAGCGGTAGCCGGACGGCACGAGCGGGTGCGGCGGTAGGGCGTGGTCTTCGGCATAGGCGGCGATGTCCGCCGCGTTCCAGCCTGCGAGCGGGTTCACCTTGCGATGCCCCGCCTCCGCCTCCTCGATCATCGGCAGCGTCTCGCGCGTCTTCGCCTGATAGCGTTTGCGCCCTGTGATCCAGGCGTCGAAGCCGGAAAGCGCTTCGTCCAGCGGCTCGACCTTTCGCGTCCAGCAGCAAAGATCGGGCTCCCGCGACCAGAGCGCGCCATTCGGATCCCGCCGGGCCAAAGTCACCGGGTCGGGCCGCGCGACCCGCAGATCGGTGAGGCCGAGGTCGCGGACCAGCCGCTCCCGATACGCAATCGTCGCGGCGAACAGCTTGCCCGTGTCGAGAACAATCACCGGAGTCGCTTTGTCGATCGACGCGACGAGGTGTAGCAACACCGCACTTTCGGCGCCGAACGAGGACACCAGCGCCACCCGCCCGACGCGACGGTCGACCAGAACACGCCGGAGCAGCGCGCGGCTCTCCTCCACGACGGTCATGTCGCGCGAACCTTCCTGCGAGGGCGCGCACCAATGCCCGCCTGAGCCTTCGAAGTTAGATATTCTACGGAGACCCGCAATAAGCCTGGCAAATAAGTATTTTCGCCTACAATGAGCGCGGAATGAGGCGACGTCTTCTAATCTCGGCGCTGCCGCGGATGGCCTTCCCGCGCTCGGGGCGAGAAGTCTAGCTTTCGGTGTGTCAGGCTGGAGGTGATCCGTCATCCAAAGCGCGGAGTGGGCGCGTGCTGATCGGCAACCTTGCACTCGTGAGTGCGGCGCTGTTCACCGGCGCGGCGTTCTACGTCAATTTCGCCGAACAACCTGCGCGGCTTGAGCTGGATGACCGATCGCTTCTGCTTCAATGGAAGCCGGCCTACAAACGCGGGTACGTCATGCAAGCCACGTTGGCGGTACTGGGTTTCGTCTTGGGGGCCTCGGCGTGGTGGCTGAGCGGCATCCTCGCCTTTCTTGTGGGCGCCGTGCTGATGTTGGCGAATTGGCCATGGACTTTGCTCGCCATCACGCCGACGAACCGAGTCCTCATGGAGACCGATCCTGCATCGGCAGGAGGAGCGTCACGCGCGTTGCTTGTGAACTGGAACCGCCTGCACGCGGTACGGACCGGCCTGGGTGCGCTGGCGACCCTGTCGTTCCTCTGGGCGCTAGAGGCGGCTTGATCCAGACCAGCCGCGTCGGACGGTCCCCGCCCGCGACCAGAATCGCCGCCTGACGAAAACGCCGCGCCAGCACCCGGCCGCGGCGCGGGTCGAGCTGGACCAGCACGTGCGCCTCCCGCCAACCGGGCAATCCGCCCCAACCACCGATGCGCCGCGTGCCCCGCAACCTCGCGTCGAGCTCGCGCTGCATCCGGCGGTTCCAGCCCTCGGGTCGCCGCCGCCCGCCCGGGTTCCACGCCGTCAGCACGACCCAATGCCCAGGCGGCAATCCGGCCGCGCGCCGCCCAACGCGCAGCGTGTGGCCGTCGAAAACGTAAGTGCTGCGCAGGAAGGCGCGGCGGAGGCTCAGTCGGTTGCCTTCGCCAACCGGTCGAACGCCACGAGCCGGGCCAGCAGTGCCGGCATTTCGCGGAGCGGGATCATGTTCGGGCCGTCCGACGGCGCGTGGTCCGGGTCCGGGTGCGTCTCGATGAACAGCGACGCGCACCCGACCGCGAGCGCGGCGCGGGCGAGCACGGGGGCGAACTCGCGCTCGCCGCCGCTGCTGCCGCCCTGCCGCCCCGGCTGCTGCACGGAATGCGTTGCGTCGAACACGATCGGGTAGCCCGTGCGCGCCATGATGGGTAGCGCGCGGAAATCCGAAACGAGCGTGTTGTAGCCGAAGCTCACGCCCCGCTCGGTCAGCAGGATGCGTGTGTTGCCGGTGCTCGCGATCTTCGCGGCGACGTGCCGCATGTCCCACGGCGCCAGAAACTGCCCCTTCTTGACGTTGATCGCCGCCCCGGTCTGGCCGGCGGCGAGCAGCAGATCCGTCTGCCGGCAGAGGAACGCCGGGATCTGCAGCACGTCCACGGCCTCGGCCGCCGGCGCGCATTGTTCAGCGCTGTGTACGTCGGTCAGCACGGGGATACCGCGGCGCGCGCGGATACTGGCCAGGATGTCGAGCCCGTCTGCAATCCCGACGCCGCGCGCGGCCGACGCGCTGGTACGGTTCGCCTTATCGAAGCTGCTTTTGTAGATGAGCGGCACGTCGGCCGCCCGCGTGATCTCGACCAGGGCCGCCGCCACCTCGTCCGCATGTGCGCGGCTTTCGATCTGACACGGTCCGGCGATCAGCACGAACGGCAGATGGTTACCGATCGCAACCGACCCGACGCGCACCACCATCGGCAGGACGGGCTCAGACAAGGCGGGACTGCCGGATGGCGGCCGCGACGAAGCCCGCGAATAGCGGATGCGGTGCGCGCGGCTTTGATTTCAGTTCCGGATGATACTGCACGCCGATGAACCACGGATGGTCCGCGCGCTCGATTGTCTCTGGCAGCACACCGTCCGGCGAAAGGCCGGCGAAGCGCAGCCCGGCCGCTTCCAGCCGCTCACGATAGTGAATGTTGACCTCGTAGCGATGCCGGTGACGCTCCTGGATCTCAGCTGCGCCGCCATAGATGTCGCGCACCAGACTGCCCTCCGCCAGCAGCGCCGGATAGGCGCCGAGCCGCATCGTGCCGCCGAGGTCGCCATGTTCCGCCCGCCGCTCGATCTCGTTGCCGCGCGCCCATTCCGTCAGCAGGCCGACGACGGCGGTGTCGCACGGCCCGAACTCGGTGGATGACGCATCCGGCAGCCCGGCGAGGTTCCGCGCCGTCTCGATCACCGCCATCTGCATCCCGAAACAGATGCCGAAGAACGGCACACGCCGCTCCCGCGCGAAGCGGACGGCGTTAATCTTGCCCTCGCTCCCCCGCTCGCCAAACCCGCCGGGCACCAGAATGCCGTGCACATCCTCGAGCCGCGCAACGGCGTCTGTCGTGTCAAAGACCGTGCTGTCCACCCAGTGGAGATTGACGCGAACGTTGTTCGCGATGCCGCCATGCGACAGCGCCTCGGACAGCGACTTATAGCTGTCGAGCAGATTCGTATATTTGCCAACGACCGCGATCCGCACCTCGCCTTCCGGTACGCGGGCGGTATCGACAATGCGCTGCCAGGGCGACAGATCGGGCTCGCTGTCGGCGGGCAGGCCGAAGTGGAGCAGCTCGTCGCGCACGGCATCGATCATGGAC
>CAYSTX010000172.1:6701-8398 GCA_964434035.1 uncultured Acetobacteraceae bacterium | reverse complement strand
GTCATCAGCATCCGGCGCACGTCGGGGTGGACGATGATCGGGTCCGCCGGGCGCTCTGGCTCCTTCGGACCCGACAGCGAGCGGCCCTGCAGCCGCTCGCGCGCATAGGCGACCGCGCTCTGATACGCCGCCTCGCCAACGCCGAGACCCTGAATGCCGACGGACAGGCGTGCGACGTTCATCATGGTAAACATCGCCCGCATCCCGCGGTTTGGCTCACCGACCATCCAGCCGATCGCGTCGTCGAAATTGAGCTGGCACGTCGCCGACGCCTTGATGCCCATCTTGTGCTCGATTGCGGGGCACGTGACGCCGTTGCGTGCGCCGGGGCGGCCGTCTTCCGTCGGCACGAACTTCGGCACGACAAACAGGCTGATCCCTTTGATCCCCGGCGGCGCGTCCGGCAGGCGCGCGAGCACTAGGTGGATGATGTTTTCCGTCAGATCGTGCTCACCGGCGCTGATGAAAATCTTTGAGCCGGTGATGCGATACGACCCATCCGCCTGCGGCACCGCCTTCGTGCGAATAAGGCCGAGATCGGTGCCGCACTGCGGCTCCGTCAGGTTCATCGTCCCGGCCCAGGTGCCGTCGGCGAGCTTCGGCAGATAGGTCTGCCTCTGCGCCTCCGAGCCGTGCAGCGCGATCGCGCGATAGGCGCCGTGCGACAGGCCCGGGTACATGCCAAACGCGATGTTGGACGAGCAAATCATCTCCTCGACCAGCTTATTGACGCTCTCCGGCAGCCCCTGCCCGCCATACTCCGGATCGCACGCGATCGCCGTCCAGCCGCCGGCGCGAAACAGCTCGTACGCTTCCTTGAACCCGCGCGGCGTGCGGACAACGCCGTTCTCGATCGTGCAGCCCTCGACGTCGCCCGACGCATTCAACGGCAGCAGCACCTCCTCGCAGAGCTTCGCCGCCTCCTCGAGCACGCTGTCGATCAGCTCCGGCGTCATCTCCTCATAGCCCGGCAACGCGTTGAGCGGCGCACTGCCGTTCAGCTCATGCAGCACAAAGCGCATGTCGCGGAGCGGAGCCTTGTAGGTCTGCATTGGTCGTTTCTCCTGAAACCGGTCGTCGCGTCAGTTGCGGAGCGGCTTGCCCGTGTCGAGCATGTGCTCGATCCGGGCGAGCGTGCCGGGCTGGCGCAGCAGGCGCATGAAGTTCTTGCGTTCGAGGGCCATAATCTGATCCTCGGTCACCGTGTCGATGATATCCGTCTCCCCGCCCGACAAGACATCGGCGAGCGCGCCGGCGACCACCATGTCATACGGCGTCGCGAGACCCCGCTTGGCGAAGCTTTCGGCCGCCATCGTCAGCGCGACGCGGCCCGACGGTCCGGGCAGCACGATCTCGCGCGGCGCGGGTGCGGCGTAGCCCTCGACCATGCTGAGCGCGCGGGCCTTGGCATCCGCAAGCAGACGGTCGCGGTTCATCGTGATGCCGTCGCTCTCGCGCAGGATCAGCATCTCGCGTGCCTCGGCCGCCGATTTCGACACGGCGGCGGTGCTCACCATCTCGAACACCTTGGTCGGCGCCGGCATCGGGCCGCGCGGCAGCTTTCCTTCCGTTGACCATCGGCCGAGCAGTTCCGTGCATCCGCCCCAACCCGGAACCAGACCGACGCCCGCCTCCACGAGCCCCGCGTACAGCTCGGCGTGCGCCTGCACCGCCGAACAATGCATCAGCATCTCGCA
>CAYSTX010000172.1:0-6601 GCA_964434035.1 uncultured Acetobacteraceae bacterium | reverse complement strand
ACGTCGTGATACGCACCGTCAAGCCCGAGCGCCTGACGCTTGCCGCCCTCGACGCGATAGAATGTGCGGCCGGATGCGGCGCGCAGGAATGGCGGCACCGCGATGCCGTCCCGTTCCAGCCGCTCGATCAGCCACGCGGAGCCGATTTTGTCGATCAGCTCGAATGGCCCGAAGCGCCAGTTGTAGCCAAGTCGCATGGCCGTATCGATCGCAACGATATCGCCCGCCGCCTCCGGCAGTAGCGACGCGGCATAGGCGAGCGTCGGGCCCATCACCCGCCACGCATAGCGCCCGACCGGCGACGGATCGTCGAGCAAGGCGCGCGGATCGCGTGCAGCCGCCTCGACGATCGGCAGATCGGCCGCGACCGACGCACGATACTCGCCCGTCGTCAGGTCAATCGCCTCCTTGACCCGCGCCCCGCCGGCGCCGCGAGCGAGCCGATAAAATCCGCCCTTACCCTTGCGGCCGGTCAGTCCGCTCTCGATCATCCGGCCGACGAGCGGGATCTCCCGATTCGCGACGTGAAACGCGTCCGATTTCGGCAGCAACCGCGCCATGCTGGCGTTGACGTGCGGCATCAGGTCGAGGCCGACGAGATCGACCAGCCCGAAGATGCCTGTCTTCGGAATGCCGAACGGCCGACCCATGATGGCGTCCGCCTGCTCGACCGTGAGCCCCGCGTCGATCGCCTCAACCAGACCGAGCTGAATCCAGAGCGTGCCGAGACGGTTGGCGATGAAACCGGGACTGTCGTTGCAATGGACAACGGTCTTGCCCATTGCGCGATCGGCAAACGCGGCCACCGCCTCGACCGTTGCCGGATCGGTGCGCGGCCCGGCAACCACTTCGAGCAGGCGCATGTAGCGCGGCGGGTTGAAGAAATGCGTGATCAGAAAGTCACGCGCGAACGCCTCCCCCAAGCCTTCGACCAGCGCTCCGAGCGGGATCGTGCTGGTGTTGGACGAAACGGCCGTGCCGGGGCGGCGCACCTCCTCGATGCGGCGATAGAGCGCCTGTTTCGCGTCCGGCCGCTCGATGATCGCCTCGACGATCCAGTCGCACTCGGCAAGCAGCCCGAGATCGGTCTCGCTGCTGCCCGTTGTCACCAGCTTCGCCGCGCGCGGCGACATGAACGCGGCCGGCTCCGTCTTCAGCATCCGCTCCACCGCGCGCGCCGCGCCATCGGGCACCAGATCGAGCAGCACCACCGGCACGCCAGCATTCGCGACCTGCGCCGCGATGCCGGCACCCATGACGCCGGCGCCGACGACGCCGACCTTGCGAACGGGGCGCATCACGCGCGCTCCAGCACGGTCGCGATCCCCTGCCCACCACCGATACACTGCGTCGCGAGCGCATAGCGGCCGCCGGTGCGGGCGAGCAGGCTCGCCGCCTTGCCGACGATGCGCGCGCCGGTCGCCCCGAGCGGATGGCCGAGCGCGATCGCGCCGCCGTCGATGTTCAGTGTCTCGTCGCGAAGGCCGAGGTCGCGTGCGCAGGCGAGCGCCTGGCTAGCGAACGCCTCGTTCAGCTCGACGACATCAAGCGCGCCGACCTCTATCCCGGCGCGGGAGAGCGCCTTTTTCGTGGCACTCACCGGCCCGATGCCCATGATCTCCGGCGCGCATCCCGCGACCGCCACCGACCGCACGCGCGCGATCACCGGCAGGCCGTGCCGGCTCGCATACGCCTCCGTACAGACGAGCACCGCCGCCGCCCCGTCCGTCAGCGGCGACGACGTGCCGGCCGTCACCGACCCGTCCTTGTCGAACGCGGGCTTCAGCGCCGCCAGACCCTCCTCGGTCGTGTCGGCGCGGATGCAGCCGTCGGCGCTGACGGTGCCTGATTTGGTTTCGATCGGTATGATCTCGTCCGCGAGCTTACCCTCCGCCTGCGCGGCGGCCGCGCGACGATGGCTGCGGACCGCGAATTCTTCCTGTTCGGCGCGGGTGATCTGCCACTTGCGGGCGACATTCTCGGCCGTGTCGCCCATGCTGATATAGGCCGCGCTGTTCTTCTCATGCAGCGCCGGGTTCGGCAGCGGGTTGTAGCCCATCATCGGCACGCGCGACATGCTCTCGATCCCCGCGCAGATGAACACCTCGCCGGCGCCGAGCTGGATCTGTCCGGCCGCAATGTGCACCGACTGCATCGACGAGCCGCAGAAGCGATTGACCGTCATCCCCGCAACCGACAGCGGCAGATCAGCGAGCAGCCCGATCAGCCGCGCGACGTTCAGCCCCTGCTCGCCCTCGGGAAATGCGCAGCCGAGGATGATGTCCTCGATCTCCTCTGGCTTGACATGCGTGCGCGCGATCAGGCCGCGAATGACCTGTGCCGCGAGGTCGTCGGGGCGGACACGGGTAAGGTCGCCCTTGCGCGCCGGGGCGAAGGGGGAACGGGCATAGCCCGCGATGACGACCGGCGTTTGCATTGTTGTTTCTCCCGTTACGACGGACTTGAAGTCAGGCAATCAGGCGGCGGAGCGGCGGCGGGCTGTGCGGGCCTCGAGCGCCTCGCTCGCCTGCGTCTCGATCGCCCGCAATTCGTCGAGCGTCTGGATGAGTGCGGCCGATTGTTCCTCAAGCAGGCAGATCCGGGCGCGCACGGCCCGCAGCAGTAGACGTATCTGTTCCGCGCCGGTGACGTCGGCTTTGTACAGGTCGAGATAGTCGCGGATGTCGCGCAGGCTGAAACCAAGCCGTTTGCCGCGCAGGATCAGCATCATGCGCGCCCGGTCGCGATGCGTGTACATCCGCGTCGTGCCGACCCGGGCCGGTTGCAGCAGCCCTTTATCCTCATAGAACCGCAACGTCCGCGCTGTGATGCCCAAGGCGTCGGCCAGTTCCGTCACGGTGTAGCGGCGCTCGTCGTGCCCTGCCCCGTCCGGCTCCCGCACGCCCTGCTTGGTTTCGTCCCGTGCCATTTGCGGCGCACCTCTCGTATACGTCAACCCCCGCGAATGTGGTCGATCTTTCGGCGACTGCAAGGCCATCGCGCGTCAAGCGGCGTCGGACCGGCGCATTTCCTCGTCGCGCAGCTCCTTTTTCGACAGCTTCCCGACCATCGTCTTCGGCAACGAATCCCGAATGACGATCTCCCGCGGCATCTCAATCTTGTTGATGTAGCCCCTGAGAAACTCCCGGATCGAAGCCGGGTCGGCCGTGTGGCCGGCGTGGAGGGCGACGAAGGCTTTTGGCGCCTGGCCGCGATAATAATCCGGCACGCCGATTACAACCGCCTCGGCCACGTCCGGATGCTGATACAACGCCTCTTCGATCACGCGCGGATAGACATTGTAGCCGCCGCACAAAATCACGTCCTTGATCCGGTCGACGAGGAACAGGTAGCCGTCTTCATCGACGTAACCGATGTCCCCCGTCCGAAGTGCCCCGTCGACGAAGGCGGACGCCGTCTCGTCCGGCCGCTGCCAATAGCCGGCCATGACCTGCGGCCCGCGCACGCAGAGCTCCCCGCGTTCCCCCTGCGGCATCAACCGTTCGGGGCACGCGGGGTCGCGGACTTCGACCACTGTCCCCCGCACCGGAACGCCGATCGACCCGTCCTTCACCAGTGCGTCCGGCGGGTTGCAGCTAACCACGGGCGATGCCTCCGTCAGGCCGTATCCCTCGACCACTTTGCAGCCGGTCAGGGACTCGAACCGCGCGCGGACTTCGGCCGGCAGTGGCGCGCCGCCGGAGATGCAGGCCGCGATCGACGAGAGATTGCGCCGCGTCTTCTCGCACGCCGACGCAATTGCCCCGTAGATCGTCGGCACGGCCGGAAACATCGTCGGGCGCTCGCGCTCGATCGTGTTGATCACCTGCGCGAGTTCAAAGCGCGGCAGCAGGATCATCTCCGCGCCGGTGCGGACCGCGAAATTCATGATCGAGGTCATCGCGAACACATGAAAGAACGGCAGCACCGCCAGCACCTTCTCCCGCGCGGGCTGCAGGCTCGGCATGTGCACCACGACCTGCTCGGTGTTGGCGACCAGGTTCGCATGCGTCAGCATCGCACCCTTCGGCACGCCGGTCGTGCCGCCGGTGTATTGCAGGACGGCGACGTCATGCACCGGGTCGATCTCCGGCACGGGCGGCGGCATCGTTCCGGACGCAACGACCTGCGCGTACGGCACATTGAGGCCGCCCCAACGCACGTGCGCGATGTCGCGCCGCTTGGCGACCCTGAACAGCACCCCCTTCACGCGCGGCAGCGCCCTTGCCATGCTACAGACGACGATGTGACGCAGCCCGGTATCGGCCGCGACGCGCTCGACCTTCCCGTGGATCGCGGCGAGATCGGGGACGATCATGATTTCGGTGCCGCTGTCGCGCAGCTGATGGGTCAGCTCGCGCTCGACATAGAGCGGGTTGAAGTTGACAACGATGCCGCCGGCCCGCAGCACCGCGTAATAGAAAATGACAGAATAGGGCGTGTTCGGCAGACAAAGCCCGACCCGCGTGTTGCGCCGGACACCGAGCGCCGCAAGCCCCGCCGCAGCCCGCGCGACGAGATCGCCCAATTGCCGATACGTCCAGACGCGGCCGAAGAATGAGATGGCGGGGCGGTCGCCGTGCCGCGCTACCGTCTCATCCAGGATCGCGAACAGCGGCCGGTTTGCGCTCAGCGACCAATCCCGATCGGCAATCCCCTCGTCCATCCCCTCTCTCCTGTGCCGGATTACCGCCGGCGTCAGAATTTCAGCGTCGCCCCGATCGCGAACGTATTTGCGTCATTGCTGTAGCTGCCGGTGATCGTGCCCGCCGTCAGCGATGCCGACGAGTTGATCTTTGCCGAAGCAAAGAAAACGTGCGCATAGGCGGCGGTGACGTCCAGGTTCGGCAGCACCGAATAGGTCGCGCCGATGCCAAGCAAGTACCGATCCGAGTCAGGAATGCGCGTCGTCCGGTTCCCGCCCGTCACCGGGCTTTGATCATACATGAAACCAGTCTGCAACAGTAGCTGCGGCAGCACGCGATAGCTCGTGCCGATCGAGATCTGGAATGTATCTTGGAAATTCTCGTTGATCGTGGTTCCAGCAGCAAATGGCGACTGCGGCGAGATGACGACCTTATCGACCAGCGACCAGTGCGTCCATGACGTGTCGGACATCACCGCCCATTGCGGATTGATCTGCCAATACGCGCCGAACGTGACGTTGTCCGGAAGCGTGATCTTCGTCGTCGCAAGGCTGACCTGCGACCGCAACAGCGCGCCAACCTGCGGCACAGCGGCGGCGAGCAGGGGCGGCGTGAAGACGCCCTGTGTCCCGGTGATCGCGTGCACAATGGCGGAGCGGTAGTTGAGACCGAAGCGCAGGTTCGGATCGACTTGATACATCATGCCGATGTCGAAGCCGACCTCGGTGTCATGGCCATGCAGGTCGCCGACCGGATCGCCGAACACCGCGCTTAGCTGCCCGAGGTTGGTCGCCTGCGTCAGCCGCGCCTCGAAATAGTCGATCACCGGGCCGCCGCCGATGGAGAAGTGCTCGTCGAATGCATATGCCGCGGAGAGCGAGACGTTGATGTCGCTGATGCTCGACACCAGACTCTGATACCGGCCGACGAAGTTGCCCGGGTTCGCGATGCGCTCGCCAAATGGCGCCGAGACGGCGAAACCGAATTTCAGCTTGTCGGAGTAGCTCCAGACGCCATACGTCCCCGGTACGACCACATCCTGCGCGAGGTTGCCGCCGGTGGTGCCAGAGGTCGGGAATGGGCCAACGCGGTTCTGCCCGCTGAAATTGACCGTGGGCGCGACATAGTTAATCGCGGCGGTTATTTCGTTGTCATTGAGACGAACCATGCCCGCCGGGTTCGCGAACGCGGTGCTGGCGTTGTAGGCCTTCGCGGTGTCGCCGGCGAAGGCGTTGGCCATCCAGTCGGCGTCGCCCTCCCTGAGCGCGAATCCGGACGCGAGTGCCGTGCCCGATAGGGCGGTTGTCGTCAAACTGAATGCAAGAACGGACGCGGCGAAACGGCGCAGACGGCGTGTCTTCATGGTCGTTCACTTCCCCAGAATTCGTCTCTTGTCGTCGGCGCGCCACCGTCGAGGATGACGCATACGTCAACCATAGCGTCGATTCTGAGGCAGATCAATGACAACCGCGCTTGCCGCCGCGGGATGCACGTTAGCGTGCGAGGGCGCGCGCCAGCTCGTCGAGGCCGGTCAGTGTCAGCGGAAACATCCGCCCGCCCATCGCGTCCCGGATCAGCCCGACGGACATCGCGTGGCGCCAGCCGGCCTCCATTGACGGGTTGAGCCATGCGCTCCGGCGGAAATGCGCGACGAGCCGGGCGAGCCAGACCACGCCCGGTTCCTCGTTCCAGTGCTCGACGCTGCCGCCCGACATGGAGACCTCGTAAGGGCTCATCGTCGCATCGCCGACGAAGATCAGCTTGTAGTCGGGGCCGTAGGTGCGAAGCAGCTGCGCGGTCGGGATCGTCGTCTCCGCGCGGCGGCGGTTCTCGGTCCAGACCCGCTCATAGACGCAGTTGTGGAAGTAATAGAACGCGAGGTGCTTGAACTCGCTCTTTGCCGCCGAAAACAGCTCGGCCGATGCCCGCACGTGGTCGTCCATCGAGCCGCCGAT
>CAYSTX010000171.1:0-8414 GCA_964434035.1 uncultured Acetobacteraceae bacterium | reverse complement strand
GTCGGCGTATCGACCGCGCGGAGCGACGCGCTCATTCGGCGGCCGCCTTCGCCTTCGCGTGCGCGGCGCGGACATGGGCGGCGGCGCGACGGATCATGCCGAGTGCCTCGTCACACTCCGCCTCCGTCACAATGAGCGGCGGCGCGAGACGGATCACGTTTTCGCCGGCGCCGATCGTCAGCACGCCGGCATCGGTGCACGCCGCCTGCACCTCGCCCTGCGGCACGACGCATTTCAGGCCGACCAGCAGGCCCGCGCCGCGCGCGTCCTCGAAGATGTCGGGATACTCGGCGACGATCTCCAGCAGGCCGCGCCAAAGATGCCGCCCGGCGCGGTCCACATGATCGAGGAAGCCGGGTGCGAGCATCACGTCGAGCACCGCGTTGGCGGCGGCGCAGGCGAGGGGGTTGCCGCCGAACGTCGTGCCGTGCGTGCCGGGGACGAGATGCTTAGCGACATGCTCACGCGCGAGCACGGCCCCCATCGGGAAACCGCCGGCGATGCCCTTGGCGGCTGACATGACGTCCGGCGCGATGCCCGCCCATTCATGGGCGAACAGCTTGCCCGACCGGCCCATGCCGCTCTGCACTTCGTCCATGCCGAGGATGAGGCCGAATTCGTCGCAGGTCGCCCGCAGGTCGCGGAGGAATCGCAGATCGGCCGGGCGCACGCCGCCCTCGCCCTGCACCGGCTCGACAATGATGCCGGCCGTCTCCGGCCCAATCGCGTCGCGTAGCGCGTTGAGGTTGTTGAACGGAACGTGGTCGAACCCGGTCACCTCGGGGCCGAAGCCCTTGAGGTATTTCGGGTTGCCGGTCGCGGCCAGCATGGCGAGCGTGCGGCCGTGGAACGCGCCGTCAAAGCAGATGATGCGATACCGCTCAGGGTGACCCGTCTCGCTCATGGCGCGGCGGATCATCTTCGTCATGCCCTCGTTCGCCTCGGCGCCCGAGTTGCAGAAGAAGACGCTGTCGGCAAACGTCGCGGCAACCAGCCGCTCGGCCAGCCGCTCAGCTTCCGGCACGCGATAGAGGTTCGACACGTGCATCACGCGCGCCGCCTGTGCCGCGATGGCGGCGACGAGGTGGGGGTTGTTGTGGCCGATGGATGAGGTCGCGATGCCTGCGCCAAAATCGAGGAATCGTCGGCCGTCCGCCGTGTACAGCCAGACGCCCTCGCCCCGCTCAAAAGCGAGGTCGGCGCGGTTGTAAGTCGGCATCAGTGCCTGAATCATCGGGTTCGGTCGGAGCCTTTCGTGACGAAGCAAAGCCTGCCCGGGCCGCGTCGCGGATATCGCGGCGGCCGGCAGGACATTGGATGATCGGGGGACGAGGAAGCGCTGTCAAACGCGAAGACGAGACGCGCCTCCGCGAATGTCGCGCCCTACTGCAACGGCACGTTCAGATTGATCCCAGGCGTCGGCGCGAACTTGCGGCGCTGTTCGCCCTGGATGGTCGATCCGTTCACGTAGCCCTGACCGAGATTGTAGTCCTTCGGCTTGAACAGGTCCGGGGACACGGTGACGCCCGTTTGGCCGGTGACCTGACCCGGCGCTGGGACGTCGTTTGGCAGTGGCGCGTCGCCGAATTGCGGCTCGGCGGGAGGAATCGGCGGCTCCGGCAGGTCGGTCTCGTCCGATGGCAGCGTCGTCGAGAGTGACTTGCGCTTAATGGCGGCCATCGCGGGATCGATCGCAAGCGTGGTAATCAGCGCGATGGCAACGCCGCCGCCGATCAGGCGCCGCGCGGTGCCCCGCTGGCTCACAGCGCCGACGGCCCCGGTGGAATGACGCCGCGCGGGTCCTCGGCCGGGTTGCGCGCGGGTTCGCCGACCGGTGCGCCGGCGGTGCGGCGCCATGCGGCGAGCGACCAGTGCACCGACGGGAACGCGATGTCGGCCCAAGGGATATGGTCCCAGTCGAACAGCCCGACCTCCAGGCTCTCCGGTCCCGCGCGGAACAGGGGTTCGGCGTTCGGGTCGGCGAAGCTGGCGCGGTAGATCAGCTGCACCTGACCGATCCGGCTGATGCTGAAGACGCCGAGCAGCCCGTCCGGCACGATCTCGGCGCAGGCCTCCTCCCGCGCTTCCCGCGCCGCGCCCTCCTCGGCGGTTTCGCCGAGTTCCAGGAAGCCGGCCGGCAGCGTCCAGTAGCCGCGCCGCGGCTCGATCGCGCGGCGGCACAGGAGGATTCGGGCATCATCGAGCGAAACGACCGAGCCGACGATGATCCGCGGGTTGTGATAGTCGATGAAGCCGCAGGTGACGCAGGTCGACCGTGCGCGGTTATCGCCTTCCGGGACTCGGTCAACAAACTCAGGCATTGTTAAAACGTGCCAATAAGTTCGGGGCCGATCAATACTTATGGATCGGCAAGTACGAGGGACGTGATGCCGTGGACCACGCGTTCCTAGACGAACAGATCGAGCAACGACCCACGGGGCAGCGCGCGCGGCGGAGGCTGGTCCGTGGGCGCTTGCGGCGTGGCTCGGGCTGCGGCCGGACGTGACGCTTGGGCGGCCGCGATCCGCGCCGGCATGATCCAGGATAACGAGGCGAGCGACGCTGGCGTGATCATGCCTTAGCATCGCACCCCGTCGTTACCCCCGGATGAACCTAGTGGTCAGGCAGCGCTCACGGCGGACGCGCCGGAGAACAGCTCGACGATCTCTCGATTGAACGCCGGGATGTCGTCCGGTTTGCGCGACGTGACCAGCATTCCGTCGTGCACGACCTGCTCATCAACCCAGCGGGCGCCGGCGTTGGTCAGGTCGGTTTTGAGCGACGGCCAGGACGTCATCCGCTTGCCGCGCACGGCGTTCGCCTCGATCAGCGTCCATGGCCCGTGGCAGATCGCGGCGATCGGTTTGCCGCTGTCGGCGAAGTGCCGAACGAACGACACCGCATCCTGATTGATGCGCAACGTGTCCGGGTTCATCACGCCGCCGGGCAGCACCAGGCCGTCAAACTGGTCTGGGCGGGCTTCCGAGAGCGGCTTGTCGACCTTCACCTTGTCGGCCGGCTTATCGTGGTTCATCCCCTGGATTTCGCCGCCCTTCAGGGACACGACCGTCACCGCCGCGCCCGCGTCGCGCAGCGCCTCGGCCGGCTTCGTTAGCTCGACGAGTTCAAATCCGTCGGTGGCGAGCACGGCAATCTTGCGGCCCTTCAAATCAGCCATCGCGGCCTCCTGTCTCTGCTGGGGTTCAGGAGTCAGAACGAAGGCGTTCGGACGGAGTTGCCGCCCTTCCGGCCGCGCTACGGGGCTTGGTCGAGGGCGGCGACGCCGGGGAGCGTCCGCCCCTCCATCCATTCGAGGAACGCACCGCCTGCCGTCGAGACATAGCTGAACCGCTCGACCACACCCGCATGTCGCAGCGCGGACACGGTGTCACCGCCACCCGCGACGCTGCGGAGCCGGCCGGACGCCGTGCGGGCCGCCACCGCGCGGGCGAGCGAGACGGTGGCCTTGTGAAACGGCGGCGTCTCGAACGCGCCGAGCGGGCCATTCCAGACGAGCGTGCGCATGTCGGGCAGCCGCGCTTCGATCGCGTCGACCGTGGCTGGTCCGACATCGAGCGCCATCATCCCGTCGGGCACCGCGTTCACGGGGAAGATTTTGGTCGGCGGGTCGGCCCGGAGTTCCGCCGCGACGACGAGATCGACCGGCAGCATCACGTCGCAGCCCGCCGCCTTGGCGCGCTCCAGGATGTCGAGCGCCGTCGCATGCATATCGGCTTCCTGCAGCGAGCGGCCGACGCCATCGCCCTGCGCGGCGAGGAACGTGTTCGCCATCGCGCCGCCGATCACCAGCACCTCCACCTTGGTTACGAGACGGCCGAGCAGCGTGATCTTGGTCGAGACCTTGGCGCCGCCGACCACCGCCATCACCGGACGCTGCGGACGCCCAAGCGCCGCCTCCAGCGCCTCAAGCTCAGCCTGCATCAGCCGCCCGGCATAGGACGGCAGGCGACGGGCGACCCCTTCGGTGCTCGCGTGCGCCCTGTGGGAGACGGAGAAGGCGTCGTTGACGTAAATATCGGCGAGACGCGCCAAACCCGCCGCGTACGCCGGGTCGTTCACCTCCTCGCCGGGGTCGAAGCGGGTGTTTTCCAGCAGGATCACGTCGCCGTCGCGCATCGCCTCAGCTGCCGCCTCGGCCTCCGGCCCAACGGAGGCCGGCACAAACTTGACCTCGCGGCCAAGCACTTCGCTGAGCGCCCCTGCCATTGGCCGGAGCGACAATTCCGGAACGATCCGCCCCTTCGGCCGGTCGAAATGGCTTACGACGATCACCCGTGCGCCCGCCGCCGACAGCTCCCGGATCGTCGGGCTCAGCCGCTCAATTCGCGTCAGGTCGGCGATCTTGCCGTCTCGCACCGGCACGTTCAGGTCCGCGCGCAGCAGCACCCGTTTGCCGGCAACGCCGACACCGTCCAGCGTCCGGATAGTCATGGCTCAGAGCGCGCCGAACAGCGAGGCGGTATCGAGCATCCGGTTGGAGAAGCCCCACTCATTGTCGTACCAACCCATGACGCGGGCGAGCTTAACGTCCACCACCGCCGTCTGCGTCGCGTCAAACGAGCACGACGCGGGCACGTGGTTGAAGTCGATGCTGACGAGCTTTTCGGTGCTGTAGGTGAGGATGCCGCGCATCTTCCCCTCGGCGGCTTCGCGCATCGCGGCGTTAATCTGTTCGACCGTCGCGTCGCGATCGAGGTTCACGTCCAGCGACACCAGCGACACGTTCGGCGTCGGCACGCGGATCGCGGTGCCGTCGAGCTTGCCCTTCAATGCCGGCAGAACGAGGCCGACGGCGCGTGCGGCCCCCGTGCTGGTCGGGATCGTCGACACGGCGGCGGCGCGGGCGCGATGCAGGTCCTTATGCAGCGTGTCCACCGTCTTCTGGTCGCCGGTATAGGCGTGGATTGTGACCATGTAGCCGCGCAGGATGCCGAAACTGTCGTGCAGCACCTTGGCCATCGGCGCGAGGCAGTTGGTCGTGCAGGACGCGTTAGAGACGACCGTCATCGCGGGCGTCAGCACGTCGTGATTGACGCCGTAGACGATTGTTGCGTCGACGCCGTCGGCCGGGGCGGAAATCAGCACCTTCCGCGCGCCCGCCGCGATCAGCCGCGACGCACTTTCCTTGCTCGTAAACAGGCCCGTGCATTCGAGCGCAACGTCAACACCGCCGAACGGAACCTTCGACGGGTCGCGCTCCGCCGACACTTTGATCGGCGCGTAGGTGCGGCCGCGGTGATGTATGACGAGGCTGTCTCCGTCGACGGTCACATCGCCCGGAAACCGCCCATGCACGCTGTCGTAGCGGAGCAGGTGGGCATTGGCCTCAACCGAGCCGAGGTCATTGATGGCGGCGCATACGAGGTCGTCGCGCCCGCTTTCGATCATTGCCCGCAGAACGAGGCGGCCGATGCGGCCAAAGCCGTTGATGGCGACGGTGACGGTCATGTTGTGACAACTCCTGCCTGCGATCCGATTCGACGTCGAACTACCGCAGCGATGGCATCGGGCGAAAGCCCCCGTCGGCGGAACCGTCCGCCAGCGGCGTCGCGACCGATGCCGATGAAGGGCCCGTCGGGGCCGAGCCAACGTTCCCAGCCGAAGCCGCACCCGGCCTCGACCCCGAACCGGGGCGCGCCGCCGAGCACGGCCGCGCGATAGGACGCGTCCGATTGCGCGAACAGCGCCCAGGAGGGGAGCGAGACGATGGCGACCGCTATGCCCTCGGCCGCCAGCAGTGCGCGCGCGGCGAGCGCCGCCGCGACCTCGCGCCCGGTCGCGATTAGCGTCGCCTGCCGCGCCCCCTCAGCCTCCGCCAGCACGTAGCCGCCGCGGGCCGAGCGGTTCTCGCTGGTCTCGGCGCGGAGCGGCTCGGCCGGGGCGGGCGGCACGATCAGCACCGTCGGGCCGTTTATCCGGCGCAGCGCGAGATCCCAGCACTCGGCGATTTCCACCGCGTCGGCGGGGCGGAGCACGGTGAGGTTCGGGATCGTGCGGAGGGCGGCGAGCTGTTCCGGCTCGGGCGTCTCGTCATCCTCGGTCAGCACATGGACGACCCGCAGCCGTCCGACGCCAGCCGCGAGCAAAGCGGGGCGCAGCAGGTCCGAGGCGCCAAGGTCTGCCGCGCCGCACGGCACGATGCCACCGTGGACGGCGAGCCCGTTGAGGCAGTCAGCCATGGCGTGCGCGCGCGGCCCGAACGCGACCAGCCGTCCGCCATACGCGCCGGGTGTGACGCGCGGCAGGCTCGGCATGCTCGGTGGCGGCGCGGTGCCGCGACCGACGGTCGAACCGCCGACCAGTTCCGGCATGGCGGCGGCAAGCGTCGCCATGGCGCGGCCGGGGCAGACCGGCTCGGCGGCGGCGCGGAGCGTGGCCAGCGCCGCGTGGCAATCGTCGTGCAGCCGTCCCGCCAGCGTGCGCTCGAACTCCGGCCGCATCGGGTGGCGGGCGAGCCGCTTCAGCCAACCGCGCCTCGCCGCCGCACCGCGCGCGCCGGCCGCGCGCCAGAGCGACAGCAATGGCGCGGGCGCCTCGGCGGCGGAGAGGGATGGCGTCGTGTCCCGCACATGCGCGGGATCGACCCTGCAGCCGATCAACATCGGTTTGTGCGACCGCATCGCGCCCGACAGCGCCGCATAGATCGCTGCCGTGTCGTGCGCCGCCACGAGCTTCGTCGCCCAGCCCTCTGCCGCGAACCGGGCGCGCACGTCGCCGTGACCGAGGCCGTCCGCGTCGACCGGCGCGCGGTCTTCGTACAGCACCGTCAGCCGGTCGAGCCGCAGCTGCGCCGCGATCGCCGCGACTTCGAGGCTCGCGCCCCGCATCAGCTCCTCGCCGGGCGCGATGACCCAAGTGCGGTGATCGACGAGCGAGCGGCCGAACCGCGCCGCCATCATGCGCTCGGCGAGGGCCATGCCGACCGCGGTGCCGAAGCCCTGACAGTCGGGGCCGGCGGCAGCATCGACGGTCGTAGAGGTGCTGCCGATTGCAGGGCCGTCGAGTGGCGTGACCGTCGCGCCAACGTCGCCGACATGTCCACTCAGACGCAGCAGCGATCGCAGCAGCGGCGTGTCGTCGGCGGCGAGGAAGACGAAGCGGTCGCGGTCGGGCCAAGCCGGGTCGGCGGCATCGAACCGCAGCAGCCGCGTCCACAGCACCGACGCCGCCTCCGCCATGACGGTTGCGTCTGACGACCCGTTCGGCACGGCGGCGGTGGCCGCTTCGGATGCGAACGAGCGCAACACCGCTGCGAGTGGGCCATCAATGGCGGCCGGCTGCGACCCGATGCGCGGGCTAGGGACCGCTGGCCGGCTTAGATCAGGCCCGTTCGGGCGGGCCGTTTCGGCGGATCGCCGGGCCGAAAACGGCATCGGGAGTCCTCCCATAGGTCGAAACGTGGGGTGGGTCATAGGCGGCGCGGTCGAGCCGGGCAACCGGATCTGCGCGGCATTGGTTCGGTCCGGTCCGAGGGATTGTGCTGGGCAGGCGCGATCGGAGTATGCTTATCGCACGCCATGCCAGAGTCGTTCCAAACCGCCACGGTCGCCCGGTTCACGCTCGCAATGGCCGCTTCGCTGCTGCTGATGGCGGCGGGACCGGGACCGTCGCCCGACGCGGCGGTGAGTGACGGGCGGCTCCGCGTCCTGCTGCCGTCGCGGCCGGCTGCCGGGTATTTCAGGCTCGACAACCACGGCGCGACACCGCTCGACCTCGTCGGCGCGTCCTCGCCCGCCTGCGGCTCGGTGATGCTGCACCGCTCGATGCACAAGGGCGCGATGGAAAGCATGGACATGGTCGACCACGTCGCCGTGCCGCCGCACGGCTCGGTGCGGTTCGCGCCCGGCGGCTATCACCTGATGTGCATGGACCCGGTGGGCGGGCTGCAGCGCGGGCAGACCGTGCCGGTGACGCTATCGTTCGCGGGCGGTGGTTCGGTCACCGCAAATTTCACCGTTGAGGGCGCACGCGGCTCCTGAGCCGGCGGCGCCGGCTTACAGACCGAGCGTGCGCGGCAGCCACAGCGAGATCAGCGGCACGTAGGTCACCAGCAGCAGCACGGTGAACATCGCGACGTAAAACGGCCAGATCTGCCGCATCGCCTGTTCCAGCGTGATGTTCCCGACCGCGCAGCCGACGAACAGGATCGAGCCGACCGGCGGATGGCACAGGCCGATGCCGAGGTTGAGCAGCATGATCATGCCGAAATGCACGGGATCGACACCGAAGTTCTGCATCACCGGCAGCAGGATTGGCGTGGCGATGAGGATCGACGGCGCCATGTCGAGCAGCGTGCCAAGCAGCAGCAAGAGGACGTTGAGCAGCAACAGGATGACGTATTTGTTGCTGGAGATTGACAGGAAGAACGCCGTCATCTTCGCCGGCATCTGCGT